>NZ_CP051684.1:5493112-5839669 GCF_012849375.1 Duganella dendranthematis | reverse complement strand
CGCGATCCCAGAACTTGTACTCGATTGCGCCTTCGCACAGCCAGGTCTTGGCCGGCACCAGGTCGGGGTAGTCGTCGCGAATGGCTTTATTGGCGGGGTCGAAGTAGGCCGCCGCATCGCCAAAGTTCAGCTGGTTGACTTCGCGCTCCACGCGCAGCCGCAGTTGCAGCGACGGCATCGGCGACAACGACAAGCGCAAGCGCGGCTTGGGATAAAGGTGCGAGCGGGCCTCGGGCTGATCGGTGCCCACGGTCAGGCTGGAATGCGCGACTTTTAAACCGGCTTCGGCGCTGAGCGAGCTGTCGACCTGCCAGGCCGATGACAACTGGCCCTCGACCCGCGATTCCTGCACCCAGGCATTGGCCTGATAGCTGGCGCTGGTTTCGTTGGTATTGACCGCGTGCTCCAGGCCGCCCCGGACCACGATGCCGTCCGCCGCCTGCCAGCTCAGTTGTCCACCCACCACCTGCTCGGTGGCGGAGGTGTTGGTGTAGCCGTGCGACGTGTCGCTGCCGGTGATGGTCACCGACTCGGCGCTGGTTTCCGAGGTGCGGTACAGCGCCTTCAGGTCCAGGCTGGTTCCGTGGGGCAGGTCGCGGCTATAAGCCAGACCCTGTTCGCGCGTGTGGCCAGCGTTGTCGTTACTGGTCAGCGAGTGGCTGGCAGCGTCGAAGCTGGCTTGTGACTGGTAGGTCCAAGGCGTCAGTGCGCCGTTCCACGTCAGCTGGCCGTCCAAGAGGTCCTGGCCGTAGCCAAGTTTGATCGCCGTATTCTCGGCCATGCCGGCGCCCGCCACCCGCACCTGCGCGGCCGGTGTCGGGCCGGTAAAGACGGTGGTGCGGGTGCCGAGTCCTTGGGCCATGTCCGGAGAGCGGATGCGGGACAGCAGAGCGGTGATGTTCTGGTCGCCCCGTTTCAGACTGTAGTTGCCTTCGAGCGAAGGCGTCAGGCTGCCATCCGGCTGGATCGAGGTAGAGGCGGTGGTGCTCATGGATACCAGATCCATCTGCTTGAGCAGCAGGTTGGCCACGGTCGGATAGCCGAGCATGTCGATGCCGTTGGCGCCGCCGTTGATGACCTCGATGCGCTCCACTGCTGCGGTCGGGATGCGGCCCAGCACATCGCCCAGCGCGTCGTTCTTGGCGGCCGGGCGCTTGCCGTTGATCAGCACGTTGCCGGCGACACCGCGCCCGGCGTTGCCGCCGTCGAAGGTGAAGCCCGGCAGACGATTCACCATGTCCATTGCGGTCGAGGCCTGGAACTGCCTGAAATAATCCGGCGCGTAAGACTGCGCGGCCACCTCGGCGGTGAGCGCACAGGCGAGTAGAACAGCGTGGCGGAGGTAGGTCGGCGGCGTCATCCAAACATTGTGCAATGAACACCAGTCGAGCGCAATAGCTGAGATCGATTCATACTCAAATAGCAAGCTTTCTGTCCGTTATTGAGTGTGGTAAATTCACATTCTTCCTCGATACTCTCCGCTCCGACCATGCCCCTGCCAGCCACCCTTGGTCGTTCGATTGTTTTTTCGCTGCTGTGCTTGTTCGGCACGGCGGTCTGGGCTGCGGACGTGCCAACGCCGATTGTCATGCACCACACGAGCTGGACCGCCCGCGAGGGCGCGCCGCAGATGGTGATCACCATGACCCAAACCCGCGACGGCTGGCTGTGGCTGGGCGGTAGCAACGGCCTGTTTCGCTTCGACGGCGTGCGGTTTGAAGCGTACGATCGCCCGCTGCCTTCGGCCGGCATCGCCATCCTTAACGCATTTGATGACGGTTCGCTGTGGATCGGCTATCGCTATGGCGGCGTTAGCGTGCTGTCGCATGGCCAACTGCGCAACTACGGCGAACGGGACGGGCTGCCCGCCAACGCAGCGGTGTGGGGACTGGAGCACGATAGCCAGGGCCGCATGTGGGCCGCGACCAATCGCGGCTTGTACCATCTGGACGGTGAGCGCTGGCTCGCCGCCGGCGCGGATTTCGCGTTGCCCATGGTCGGATTCAAGACGCTGATGCTGGACCGGCAGCGTAACTTATGGGCGCAGGGGAATAACGGCGTCTTTGAATTAAGGGCCAACGAACGCCGCTTCATCAAGGCGGGGCCGGAAAACGGCACCGGCGTGCTGTTCCAGTTCCCGGACGAGAGCGTGTGGAGCTGGGATGCCTTGCACAGCGTGGCGCGGCGGCTGACACAACCGGCCAGCGGCGCGCCGGCCCAACCGCTCGCACTGGCCGACGATCTCGCCAGCTTGCTGGTCGATCGCCAAGGCGGCTTGTGGGCCGGGCGCGTGGCCGAGCTGGAATATCACACGGCAAACGGCATACAGCGCAGCGGGCGCGAGCAGGGACTCAGCGGCCAATGGGTGGCGGCGCTTTTTGAGGACGCAGAAGGCAGTATCTGGGCGTCCACCTCTACCGGCATCGACCGCTTCCGCCATCAGCGCATCTCGCCGGTGCATTTTGCCCAAGAGGCTGTCGGCGCGCCGTTGCAGGCCGACGCGGATGGCGGCGTGTGGGTGGGCAAAGTGCACTTTGTCCGCCAGCCGGACGGTTCGTTTGTCCAGCAGCCGTTGCGGTTAACGCCGGTAACGATGGGGAGGAGGGGCCGAGCGCGCTGTACCGCGATCCCGCCGGCATCCAGTGGTTCGGCGGCAACGGTCGCATCTGGCGGCAACGCGGGCAGCAACTGCGCGTGTTTCAAGGTCCGCCGAACATGGACCTGGGATGGGCCCTGAGTCTGTCGTCCGATGACAGCGGCGCGCTGTGGGCCGTCTGGCCGCGCGGGCTGCTACGCCTGGATGCAAATGAGCACTGGCAGGACATGACCGCCGATACCGGTATGAAGAACGAAACGCCGCGGGTCTCGGCGAGTTCGCCGCAGCAAGGTCTGTGGTTGGGCTACGCGGGTAGCCGGGTATTGCAGTTGCAGCGTGGACGCTGGCGCCGTTACGGCCTGTCCGAAGGCTTGGATGTTGGCATGGTCGAGGCCCTGCATGTCAAGGATAACCACGTCTGGGTCGGCGGAGAGAAGGGCACGGCGCTGCGCCAGGCCGACCGTTTCATACCGCTGGTCGGGCTGGCTGGCCGCGCCTTCGACGGCGTTTCCGGTATCGTGGAACTGGATAACGGCGACCTCTGGATCGACAGCGGGGGCGGCCTGATCAGGATTGCCGCGAGCGAAATCGGCAAGCTGGCGGCGCGTAGCGGCTATCGTGTGCGCTACGAGGTACTGGACATTCTGGATGGCTTGTCAGGGAATTCGCCGCTGCGCTACCCGTCGCCGTCGATGATACAGACCACTGACGCCCAGTTATGGCTGTCGACCAACTCCGGCATCTTCCGGCTCGATGCCATGGCGCGGCAAACACCACGGCCGCCGGCGACGACGCTGATCCGCTCGCTGGGACCACCCGGCCAATTGATCCCTGCACAGCCCGGCATGCGCCTGGCGCAGGGCACCACGGCGCTGCAGATCGACTACACTGCGCTGGCCCTGGCGATGCCGGAACGGGTAGCGTTTCGTTACCGGCTGGACGGCGTCGATACCCAGTGGCAGCAGGTCGGCACGCGAAGGACGGCGTACTACAATAATCTCGGTCCGGGCGATTACCGCTTCCGCGTGGAGGCCAGTGATTACGCTGGCGAATGGGCCGAGCAGCCGACCACGCTCGATTTCCAGATCGCGCCGACCATCCCTCAGAGCTGGTGGTTCAGGACGCTGTGCGCCCTGGCGCTGCTGGCGGCTTGCTGGCTGCTGTATCAAAGGCGCATGCGCAATTTTGCCGCCCAGGCGGTGGCGCGGCTGGAGGAGCGTACCCAGGAACGCGAGCGCATCGCCCGCGAATTGCACGACACCTTATTACAATCGGTGCAGGCGATGATTCTGCATGTGCACGCGGCCACGCTGAAACTGCCCGCGCCCGATCCCGCACGCATCCAGATTGAGCAGGCTTTGCAGCAAGCCGACGACGTCATGGTGGAAGGACGCGAGCGTGTGCGCGATCTGCGCGACAACGAGCCTCAGCAGCAAAACCTGGTGGAAGCGATACGGGCTGCCGACAACCGCCTCAGCGCACCGGGCGTGGCGTCGTTGCAGGTGGCGGTTGACGGCGAGGTGCGCCAGCTGCATCCGGCCATCTACCCTGAAGTGTTGTCGATTGTGTGTGAAGCCGTCGCCAACGCTTACCGTCACGCCAACGCCAGCCGCATCGATGTCCGGATAGTCTATCGCGCCGCCGAACTGCGGATCATCATCAGTGACGATGGCGCCGGCATTCCGGCCGACATTATCGCGGCCGGCGGACGCAGCAATCACTGGGGCATCTGTGGCATGCGCGAGCGTGCAGCACGGATCAAGGCCAAGCTGGCACTGCGCAGCGATGTCGGCGCGGGAACGGAGTGGCGCCTGACCTTGCCAGGCGTACTGGCGTATCAGCCTGCGTCACCCCGGTTCAGGTTTTGGCGTCGCCCGCCTGCCGCATGACCGGCTGCATTTTGCGCCAGGCGCCCGGCGTCATGCCGGCCCAGTTTTTGAAGGCGGCCTGGAACGGGCTTTGTTCCGAATAACCAAGCAGGAACGCCACCTCGCTGACACGGATCGTGGGATCGGCCAGGTAATCCTTGGCGCGCTGGAACAGCGCGTCGTGCAGCAGCTTGCGGAAGCTGCTGCCTTCGTTGGTCAGCAACTGCTGGAGCTTGCGCGGCGACATTTGCAATTCTTCCGCCACCGTCTCCACGCTGAGTTTGCCGCTGGCCAGGGTGGCCGCGATGCGTTGACGCACACTGCAGACGATGCTGCTGTCGTCCGCTTGCAGCAACTGTTCTTCCGCTTTTTGCAGCAAGATCTGATTGGTTGCCGCATCGCCGAACAGCACCGCTTGCTGCAGGAGTGTGCGCTCAAAGACCAGGCTGGTCACCGGTTGCGAGAACCTGGCCGGTTGGCCGAAAATCTCCTGGTAGACCTCGGCGTTGGGCGGACGCGAGAAAGTAAAGTGCGCTTCAAACGTCTGCTGCGGCCGGCCAGTCAGGTGGCGCGCGACCGCGGCCCACGAGGCCAATGCCAGTTGCATGAAGACCGGCGAAACCGGGCCCAGGTAGGGCAGCCATTGCAGTTCGGCCCGATCGCCTTCTACCTGTAGTCCGGTTGCATTGACTTCTTGTATCAAGCGCTCGTAACGCTGCATCACCGTAATGGCCTGCGCCAGATTGACGCAGCTCATGGCGGCAAAGCCGAGCATGCTGTAATCGCTGGGCTGGATGGCGGCGCCGACGCGCAATGGCAGCGCGGGGTCGCCGGTGATTTCGATGGCCTCTTCGTACAGCGCCAGCCAGGCTTCGGCCGACATGGTCTGCGCCGGAGCGGGCATCGCCTGCGCGTGGCCGAGGCGGCGCAAATAATTCAATAACGGCAGTACGATCGCTAGCTTGACTTGCCCCATGATCTGACTGGCTCCGGATGTGCGCGAATTCTCAATTTTGGGAGGAATTCCCTCAAGACCTCATGGGTCTCAGCTGAGCATAATAGCTCGGGTCCACAAAATTAAGAAGTCCATGCACAACTTTAAGCGTAACCTGCTGGAGCCGGATGCGGTCGGCCTGCTGGCCGATCTGCGGCGCGGTGTTTTGACGTCGGTTCAGCTGGTGGAATCGCATCTGGCGCGCATCGAGCGCACGCAGCCGCAAATGAATGGCGCCACGCACATTTTCCGCGAGGCCGCGCTGGCCAGGGCGCAGCAGCTGGATCGCGGCGGTGATACAGCGCTGCCGTTGTTTGGTTTGCCGTTCAGCATCAAGGAGACGTTCGGACTCGCTGGCCAGCAGGTGACAGCTGGTTCGCTGCGGATGCAACCGGAAGTACATCAGCAAGACGCCGACATCGTGCAGCGCCTGAAGGCCGCCGGCGCCATCGTCATTGCACGTAGCAATGTGCCGGAGTTTGCCATGACGGCCGAATCCACTAATTTGCGTTACGGCCGCACCAGTAATCCTTTGGATCTGACGCGGGCGGCAGGCGGCTCCAGCGGCGGCGAGGGCGCATTGGTCGGTGCGGGCGGTTCGGTGTTTGGCGTCGGCTCCGATATTCTCGGCTCGATCCGCATTCCGGCGGCGTTCTGCGGCGTGGTCGGCTTCAAGCCGCATTCGGCGGCGGTCAGTCAGCGCGGCACCTGGCCTACGGTCACCGGCAACACCAAAAGCTGGCTGGCACTGGGACCGCTGACCCGCAGCGTGCGTGATGCAGAGCTGGTGTACAACGTGATCGCCGACCAGCCCGCGCCGGCGGGTGCGGATGCCGGCTGCCGCCTGATCGTGCCACGCAACTTGCCGCTGAAGATGCGCTTGCCCTGTATCGCCCAGGCGCTGGAAGCCGCCACGAACGCGCTGCTGCGGCAGGGCTATCAGAAGGATGCTCAGGACTTTGCCGAAACGCGCCAGCTCTACCTGAACATTCCCAAACTCATCCTCGACGACTTTTACGGCGACTGGATACGGCTGCTGTCCACGCCGGAATACGGCCGCTTTTCGCCGTTCAAGGAATTGCTGGCGCAACTGATCGGCAAGCCGACCATCGATTCCGGTCTGTTGCGCTGGACGCTGATCGCGCCGTTGCTCAAGCCGCGCAGCGCCGACAAGGCCGCGGAGATCGCGGCCCAATTCGCCGCTGCGCGCACGCGCTTCCACGCCATGCTGGGCGACGATGGCATCCTGGTGCTGCCGACGCTGGGCCTGCTCGCACCCAAGCATGGCGAGATGAACCGGCTCTCGCTGAAGCCCGGCGTCAACGGCCTGTTCACCGCCCACACGCTGGGCAACTACCTGGACCTGCCCGCCATGGCGATCCCGGCGTGGAAGTTCCGCGACCGGCTGACCGGCCAGCCGCCAAGCATCTCCGTGATGTGCGCGCCGGGTGCGGAGTCCCGTTTGTTTGCGGCGGCCAAGCGGATCGAAGCGGCACTCAACTAGGGCCATGCCTTTTGGCAGGGCCGTCATCGCGCGCGCAGGCGGTAAGATCGCAGCTTTAATCATCACCGAGGACGCGATCATGACCGATACCCAATCAACTCCAGCACGCCTGCCGATCGGTTCCGCCGACGGCGTGGCCTTCGATGTCGTCGCCTGGGGCCCGGCCCATGCCGATGTGGACTTCAGCGTGGCCTGCATGTTCGAGCATGAAGTGGAAGGCGCCGCCATCGCCGGCGGCTTGCTGGAACTGGACGAGGCGCTGGGCAAGCAACTGACGCGCTTGCGTACCGACGGCTTTTTCGGCGGCCAGCCGATGGAAACCTTGCTGATCACGCAGCCGCCAACCGGCGTCACGGCGCGCGCGGTGCTGGTAATCGGCCTCGGCGATCCGTCCACGCTGGACGGCGAACGGCTGCGGCAAGCCACTCGCGTGGCCATGCGCGAAGCGATCCGCTACGGCGCGCGCAGCATGGCTTTCGCACCGAGCGTGCTGGACGCTGGTCATACCAATAATGCAGGATTGAATATGCAGGAAGTGATGCTGGACGGGATGCTCGGCGCCTTGCGCACCGAGTTGGCGCTGGCGGCGGCCGGCCTGACGGCGCGGCCTGCGCTCCAGCAATGCACGTTTGACGTCGGCGCGCCGCGCCTGGCTGGCGCGGCGGAGTCCTTCGCTGCCGCGTTTGAAGGACTGTTTGAAGCTGACTAGTGCTTAGTGATCCGTGTGCAGGTACGACGGCGTTTTCGGCAGTCGCATGCTGAACAGGAAGGCCACCACCATCATGATGGTCACGTAGGTGAAGAAGCCGGTTTCATGGCCGGCGTTTTTGAACGACAGCGCGACGAATTCGGCCGAGCCGCCGAAGATGGCGTTGGCGATCGCGTACGAGAAACCGACGCCCAGCGCGCGCACTTCCGGCGGGAACATCTCGGCCTTCACCAGGCCACCGATCGAGGTGTACAGGCTGACGATGGCCAGCGCCACGGTAATCAGCGCAAACGCCACATACGGGCTGCTGTTGCCGTGCAACATGGCCAGGATCGGATAGGTGCCCAGCGCGCCGAGGCCGCCGAACAGCATCATCGAATGGCGGCGGCCGATGCGGTCGGCCAGCATGCCGAACAGCGGCTGCATGCACATATACAGGAACAGCGCGCCGGTCATGACCACGCTGGCGGTCTTGGGCGCCATGCCGGAAGTGTTGACCAGGTACTTCTGCATATACGTGGTGAAGGTGTAGAAGATCAGCGAACCGCCGGCCGTGTAGCCGATCACCGTGATGAAGGCGGCGCGGTGGTTCTTGAAGATACCGGCCAGCGTGCCGGCTTCCTTGTGGTTCATGTCCTCGGCCTTGATGGTCTCATGCAGCGTGCGGCGCAGCACCAGCGAGATCAGCGCGGCAATCGCGCCAACCACGAACGGAATGCGCCAGCCCCAGGCCTTCAGGTCGGCGTCCGTAAGGAACTGTTCCATGATCACCACCGTCAGCACCGCCAGCAACTGGCCGCCGATCAGCGTAACGTACTGGAACGACGAGAAGAAACCGCGCTGGCCGCGCAGCGCCACTTCGCTCATATAGGTGGCGGTGGTGCCGTACTCGCCGCCGACCGACAGGCCCTGGAACATGCGGATTAACAGCAGCAGGATCGGCGCGGCGACCCCGATGGTGGCGTAGGTCGGCAGGACGGCAATCGCCAATGAGCCGCCGCACATCATCAGTACGGAAATCACCATCGACTTCTTGCGGCCGACGCGGTCGGCGATGCGGCCGAACAGCCAGCCGCCGATGGGGCGCATCAGAAAGCCGACGGCAAACACGGCGGCGGATTTCAGGAATTCCGCAGTGGGGTTCCCGCTGGGGAAGAACTGGCTGGCAAAGTAAATCGAGGCGAAGGAATAGACGTAGAAGTCAAACCATTCCACCAGGTTGCCGGAGGAGGCGCTGATGATGGCAAACACGCGTTTGCGTTTTTCTTCAGCAGTGTAGTGAGGTTGTTCGGTGACGGTCATTGTTGTTTTCTCTTAGCTGAACTTGCGGCCGATTGTAAAGCATCTCGCTGAAAGCTGCAGGAAGGCAAAGGTATGAAATGTGATGTGGCGGACGGAAGGGCGACATTGATATCGGCTAGTATTGGCTTAACTTATCTTCCACTGAGGATCTATCATGTCGGCATCCGCGCAAGTTCAGGCACTGAGTGTGCAGCAATGGTTGTTTGCTTATGGCGGCGCCTTGCTGGTGCTGCTGGTGCTGGACGCGTTGTGGATCGGCCTGTACATGGCGTCCGCCTACAAGGAGGCGCTGGGCGATTTGATGTTGCCGCAGCCGCGCATCGCTGCGGCAGCGGTGTTTTATCTGGTGTACGCGATCGGCGTGGTGTTCCTGGCCGTGGCGCCCGGCTTGCGCGCGCTCAGCTGGCAGACGGCGGCGCTGCACGGTCTGGTGCTGGGCTTGATTGCCTACGGCACCTACGACCTGACCAATTATTCGATCCTCAAGGCATGGCCGTTGGGCTTGTCGCTGGCAGATATCGCCTGGGGCGGCTTTCTGACTGCGGCCGCGGCAACGGCCGGCTGGTTCGTGGCCGACCGCTGGGCTTAATCCACTTTAACGGCGAAGCGCCGCCGCAGCCAGCGGATCGGCGCGCCTACCAGTGGCAGCTTCTGTAGCAGTTCTTCGGCGGCGTCCCAATAATCCCGGTGCAGCGTGACCAAGCCGTTGGCATTGAAGTGAAAATGCGTGCCGCCGGCGATCTCATACGTATGCCCGCGCAGTGTGCAGACAAACGTCCACGTCACAAACGCCCGTTCCGATTGTACGATGCGTTCGCCGATAACGAAGTGCGGGTTGTCGGTGTGCTCTAACATATGGCGCAGGATGGCTTCAATCGCAGCGACGCCGCGCACGTCGTTGAACGGATCGCGGAAGTGGGCGTCGACGGCGTAAAACTCCACCGTCCGGTGCAGGTTATGCGGCGTTAGCGCCGCGTACCAGGTGAGCAGCGGCTCCAGTTGGTCGATCATGGTCGCACCAGTCGTGATACCAAAGGAAACCTCAGGCGGTAAGGTAGCCAGCGCACCAGTTTCATTGCCAAGGTGAAGCGGCGCGGGAAGTGGATTTCGAACCGTCCGGCCATGATGCCGTGGCGGATTGCGCGTGCTGCTTCGGTCGGGGTTTGCAGCGCTGGCATGGTGAACTCGTTCTTGGCCGTCAGCGGCGTCTGCACGAAGCCGGGATTGATCAGGTAGACGTTGAGTCCGCGTGGACGCAAGTCGACGTACAGCAATTCGGCCAAGTTGATCAGGGCGGCTTTGGTGGGGCCGTACACGCTGGCGTTGGGCAGGCCAAAGTAGCCTGCCACGCTGGCGACGATGGCGATGCTGCCGTTGCCGCGCGCCAGCATCGCCGGCAACACGGTGGCCAGGCCGGTGTAGACGCTGCCCAGATTGGTTGCCAGCGTCTGCCCGGCGCGCTCGGGGTCGACTTCCCAGCTGCGCTCTGGGCGGTAGTCGGCTGCGCAGAAGATGATCAGGTCGACGCCGCCGAATGTGTCGCAGATGTGCGCGTGGCGCTGGCTCCAGGCGTCGCGGTCCAGAATGTCGAATTGTTCCACCAGCGCTTGTGGATGCGTGCCGGCGACGGCTTGCAAGCGGTCTGCGCGCCTTGCCGACAGCGCGACGCGGGCGCCGGCTTGCAGCGCTTCGGTGGCCAGCGCCGCGCCAATGCCGCTAGAGGCGCCGATGATCCATACGCGCAGGCCAGTCCAGTCGCGGATAGGAGCGTTCAAGGGTTGCATGCGCGCCTCCGGAACATCAGTGTCACCTGGCCGAACTCGATGCCGAACTTGCGCATGCTGGCGCGGTTGACCATGGTGCAGCGGTCGATCAGGAACATCCAGTCGTCGAATTGCATTTCGTAGGTTGTGCCATCCACTGGCAGCAGTAGCGTGTATTGCCAGCGCAGCGCGTTGCCCGCCGCCGTGCCTTGTGCTTCACCCTTGACGTCGCCGGCTGTACCGCGCCAATGTTGCTCGCCGTTTTTGTCGTCGTCGCGCACCAGCCGCCAGACACGCTGCTGCGTGGTGCCGTCGTCGTAGCGGAAGTGTTCGTCCAGCGTCAGGGTGTCTTGGTGCCGGCTGCCGGTTATTTCGACGTGGAAGCGTTTAGTCACCTCGCCATCGCGCTTCTGGAACATGCCCCAGGCGTCGGTGATGCCTTCAAAGTAATCGGCAGGGTCCAGCACCGGTGTCGCCGCCCGGTATTGCTGGACGTCGGGACCAGCGCAGCCGGCCAGCAGGATTGCCAGCAAGGTTGGAATCCAGTGTTTCATGTCGTACTCCCGTTGGTGACTGGTACGGAGGCGCTGTAGCGGCCCAATGTGGCCATCGCCAGCAGCTTGAACAGGCAGGGCAGCACGCTGTAGGCCATCACCAGGCTGGTGCCGCCGCCATGACCGGGGGTGTAGTCCAGCCAAGCCAGCAGTGGCAGCGTGAGACCGGCGATGGCCAGCGCCAGTTTGCCGAGCAGGGTGAATAGGCCGAAGCCCGCACCGAGCCGTTCTCCGAGCGCTTGGCCCAGCATTACCGGCGGCAGCGCAAGGTCGGCGCCCAGCGCGGCGCCGGCGGCGATGCACACTGCCGCGTAGGGAATCAGGTCTCCTTTGCCGAGCAAGGCCGCGCCGCAGAAGCCGGCTACTGATAACAGCATACCCAGCCGCCAGCAGCGGAGTGGTCCCCACTTGTGGGCGAGTGCGGTCCAGGCCGGTAGGCCGCAGGCGGCAGCGCCGAAGTAGCAGGCCAGGAAGATGCCGGACAGTTGTGGCGCGCCGAGTTGGTCGGCGATGTAGAACAGGGCCAGTGTCGCGGGAATCGCGACCGACAGCGCATTCAGGAAGTACGGCAGCAGTAGAGCGCGCAGTGGGCGATTGCTGGCCAGTGCGCGCCAGGTGTCACGCCACCCGGTCGAGGCATGACGCTGTTGCGCGGCGGGCGCATGGCGCAGCAGGGCGAACATGGCTGCAGCCATCAGCACGGCGAAGGCCAGGCTGTAGGTGGCAAGACGCGGACGGATCTGTGTCGGATCGCCGGCCAGAATGGCGGCTGGGACGAGGCTGGCGGTCAGCATGCCGGCCAGTCCCAAGCCTTCGCGCCATGCCACTGCGCCGATGGTGCCGCTTAGCTGTGCGCCCCAGGCGAGGTAGGCGATGTTGACCAGGCTGTGTGCGCCATAGGCTATCACCAGCATGAGCGCCAGCCATGCGCCGGTCGGCACGCTGGCAGGTGGCAGCCACAGTGCGGCGAACGCCAGCACCAGGATGCCGGCGCCGAGCGTCATCCAGCGGCGGCGTTGGGTTGGTGCACGGTCGAGCAGGTGGCCGAGCAATGGGTCTTGCAGCATATCGATCAGGTGTGCGGCGAATAGTACGATGCCCAGCGGCGCCAGTGCCATGCCGAGGTGAGTGGCGTAGTACGCTGGCAGTTGCACAAACAGCGGCAAGGCGGCCATTGCCAGCGGTGCGCCTAGCAGGCCGTAGGCGGCGTTGCTCATGGCGTGGTTCCGATCAGGCGCTGGCGCAGTTTGTTGTCGCGGCTGTCTGGATTGAGCCAGATGTCGAAGAAGGCGCGGGCCAGGGCTTCGTCGTCGAGGTCGGCCAGCAGGCGCTGACGGTCGTATAGCTGCATGCCATGGCCTGGCTGGTAGACGCCGATCAGCTGATCGCCTTCGCTGACGTCGACAAACGCCGATGTCAGCAACGCTTCCCAACGGGCCAAGGTGGCGGCGGGCAACGGTGCGCGGCTGAGGCGGCGGATTTCATCCATGCTGGTGGAAACCAGCCGCTGCCGGCTGATATGCCGGTAGTAGCTGAGCTGGAGCGCGAAGGGCTGGGCAGCGTCGAATGGCTTGCTGGCCGACCACAAAGTGGCGCGGTAGATACGCAGGCCGAACCACGTCATGTCGCCGCCGCCGAGTGGCTGCGCTTGCGGCAGCGTGGCGCGCCACGGCGCGGAGTCCGAAGCGGCCCCGTTCGCAGCTGCGCCGATGGCTGAAGCTACTCCGCTCGCGCAGGCGTTAACGGTCACGGCCGCGGCGGTCAAGCTGATCGCCATGTAGGCCAGCAGCGCTGCGCACAGCCGCCGCTGGCGGTCAGGCTTTGTGCAGGTGGAATTGAACAACATCGGTCCGGCCCTCGTCGAATGCAGCTTCGCAGTATGCGAAATACAGGTCCCAGATGCGCATGAAATGGGTGTCCAGGCCGAGTGCGCTCGATTGCGCGGCGGTGGCGTGATAGGCCGTGCGCCAGCGGCGCAGCGTTTCGGCGTAATCGCGGCCGAACGCGAAGTGTTCCGTGCAGCACAGGCCAGCGTCGGCGGCGTGCTGCTCAAAACGCTCCACGCTCGGCAGCATGCCGCCGGGGAAGATGTACTCCTGGATAAAGTCAGCCGTGCTGCGATAGCGTTCGAAGTGCCGCTCGTCTATCGTGATCGACTGCACCAGCGCCTGGCCGCCGGGTTTCAGGCGCGCCGCCAGCGTGTCGAAATATTCCGACCAGTAGCGCTCACCCACCGCTTCAAACATCTCAATCGACACCACTGCGTCATAAGTACCGTCGATGTCGCGGTAATCGCGCAGTTCCAGTTGCGCCAGCTTGCCCAGACCGGCAGCGTCGATACGACCGCGCGCGATCGCCAGCTGCGACGGCGAGATCGTTACGCCATGTACCTGGATGCCCTGACGCGCCGCCTGTTCGGCAAAGCCACCCCAGCCGCAGCCCACTTCCAGTACCCGGTCGCCGGCGCGCAGGCCCAGCGTGTCGATGATGCGCTGGTATTTGCGGTGCTGCGCCTGCGCCAGCGGCTGGGTGTAATCGCCGTCAAAGATCGCGGCCGAATAAGTCCAGCTCGGGTCCAGCCACAAGCGATAAAAATCGTTGCCGATATCGTAGTGGCTATGAATATTGCGTCGGCTGCCGCTGCGGGTATTCGGCCGCAGCCAATGGCGCAGGCGATACCAGCAACGCGCCAGAACGCCGCCAAACAGCGCCGGCTCCAGCGCCGCCTCATTGAGCAATGCCAGCCGCAGCAGCGCGACCAGATCCGGACTGCTGATCCAGCCGGCGGCCCAGGCCTCGGCCAGGCCAATGTCGCCGGCGCGCAGGATGCGGCCGCACGCGCGCCAGTCGTGTACTTCCAGCGTTGCGCCGGGGCCGGCGTGGGCGTTGCCAAATACCATGCGCGTATGGTCAGGCGTGATCAGTTCCAGATGGCCGAGGCGGATGCGGCCCAGCAGATTCAGGAACACCCGCGCGGCGGCGGGAGCGGCCTGCGTGGTGGTCGACAGCGTTTGACTCATGGGAGCGGCTCCTCGTGGACGGTGATATGGGGAATGGATCGCGGCGGCTTGCCGAAGAAGGGCACGCCCTTCAGCCACAGCCGCAGCGCTTGCCAGTGAATGCGGAACACGATGCCCAGTCCCAGCAGCGGGTAGCGCAACAGGGCGGCCGCTGCGGCGACGCTAGCCATAGGCTGCGCCTGGCCGGACAGCGTGGTGCGGATCAGCAGACCTTGTTCGTCGTGGTAATCGATGGCGGTGTGCGCACGCTCGGCATTCAGGCGGAAGCGAAAACGGTAGCTACCCCGCGTTTCGCAGAATGGCGAGACGTGCATCTGCTTCTGGCAGGCGCCGTGGGCGTTGCCGTCCAGTTGCAGCAGGTAGCGATGGGTTTCGCCAAAGGTGTTGTTGACCTCGGCCAGCACCGCACACAGTCGGCCGCTGGCATCATGGCAGTGCCAGAAACTCACTGGATTGAATACGCAGCCAAAGACGCGCGGAAAAGTTTGCAGCCAGATTTCGCCATCGGCCTTGATGCCGTGCGTGTCCAGCAGCGTGCGCATCCACTGTTGCAGATCGCTGCCGTCGCGCGGACCGTAGTCGCGGGTGCGGATCGACAGCGGCCTGCGGCGGTTGACGCCGAACCAGGCCGACTGGCACTCCTCCAGCCGCGCCAGGTTCACCCGTACATAAAACACCGGGTAGACAAAGCGGTGAAAGACCGGCCGCAGGCGCGCATGCATCACACGGGCGTGGACCAGTTGGGCGGCTGGCGACTTCATGGCAGCGACATCCAGGCCGGTGCGGCATCGAAGGCGGCGGCGATGCGCAGCGCGGACTTCAAGCCGTCTTCATGGAAACCGTAGCCGGTCCACGCGCCGGCATACCACAGGCCGCTTGTGCCCTGAATGCGCGCCAGCGCCTGCTGGGCGTCGATGGCCGGCTGGTCCATGATCGGATGATCGTATTCAAATCGCGCCAGCACGGTATCGGCCGCCGGCGGCGTCGGTGGATTGAGCGTCACAACCACCGGCGTGCGGAACGGCAGGCTTTGTAGCTGGTTCAGCCAGTAGCTGACGCACACCGGACGGCTGCCATCGGCCTGCTGCGTCGACAGATAATTCCATGCCGACCAGACTTTGCGCCGCTGCGGCATCAGGCGCGCATCGGTATGCAGCCAGGCGGTGTTGGGCTGATAGCGCACCGCGCCTAGAATAGCGCGCTCACCGGCGCTGGCGTCGGACAGCATGGCCAGCGTGGCCGGCGCATGGGTGGCCAGTACCACCGCGTCAAAGATGTCCGTTTGCGCGGCGGTCTCGACCAGCACCTTGCCGTCGACGCGGCGCAGCGACCGCACCGGCGTATTCAACCGGTAATCGGCCAGCGTGGTGGCAATCGCGTGCACGTAGTTGCGCGAGCCGCCGCGCACGGTGCGCCATTGCGGCCGGTCGTTGACCTGCAACAGCGCGTGATTCAGGCAAAAACGCAGGAAAGTCGCGGCAGGGAACGCCAGAATGTCGCTTGGCGAACTGGACCAGATGGCAGCCGCCATCGGCAGCAGATAGCCGTCGCGGAACAGGCGACCATAGCCCTGGCGCGTCAGCAGTTCGCCCAGCGTGGCGCCATCCGCCGAACTGCGCAGCAGGAATTCCTCGGCATGACCATTGAAATGCAGGATATCGCGCAGCATGCCGAGGAAAGCCGGCGAGAGCGCGTTGCGGCGCTGGGCAAACACCGTATCGAGATTGGTGCCGGCCCATTCCAGCGCGCCGTCGTCCATGGAAACGCCAAACGACATATCGCTGGCGATGCTTTCCACGCCCAGCTCATCCAGCAGGGCAATCAGGTTCGGATAGGTTTTCTCGTTATAGACCAGGAAACCGGTATCCACGGCGCAATGCTGGCCTTCGACCAGGATATCCACCGTATTGGCGTGGCCGCCCAGATAGCTGCCGGCTTCAAACAGCACCACGTCGTGGCGGCGCTGCAGGAAGTAGGCGGCGGCCAGGCCGGAAATGCCGGCGCCGACAATGGCGATGCGTTGCTTGCGTTGCGTTTGCATGGTTGTTTTAAGCGGATGAACGCCTGTTTGTCTACCGGTATGCTAATATTACTACTAATAAATCAGAAACGCTACTGATTAGTAGCGAAACGTACCAATGAGTATTCTCTCCAAATTCAGCTTCAAAGACCAGGCGTTTAAACTGCGCGAGAGCGCCATCCTGGACGCGACCACCTCGGTACTGGGCACCAAGGGCTATGACCTGATGACTATGGACGATGTGGCCGGCGCGGTTGGCATCTCCAAACCGAGCCTGTATAAGCACTTCAAATCCAAGGAAGAATTGGTGGGCGAGGCGATGATCCGCCTGCTGGATGGCGCCATCGATCAGATGGCGGCGATGGATGCGGCGCTGACGCCGGTGCAGAAACTGTCGGCCCTGCTGGAGTGGGCGCTGCGGGTGCGGCTGGCCGGCGGCTTGCCATTCCTGCCATCGACCAGTGCGCATGTGCGCGATATGTTGATGCGCAACGTGAAGTATATGCTGCGCGTGGTCAAGTTGAACCGCCAGTTGGAAGCGCTGGTCAAGCAGGCGCAAAAGGACGGCGACCTGAACGCCGCCTTGCCGAGTGACGTGATCCTGTTCAGCTATTACGCCCGCACCTGCGATCCCGCCGTGGAATTCCTGAGCAAATTCAGCAAGATGAGCGACGACGCCATCGTGCAGCACATGCTGACGGTGGCGTTCAAGGGCCTCTGACGTCATTCCCGCGCATGCGGGAATCCATGCGCCGCGTGCAAGGCCTGCGCCTCAAGGGTTAAGGGTTGCCCGCAATGCCCGGAATTACTGGCCGGCTGCGTTCGAGCGCAGCAGCTGGCCTTTCAGCTTGCCGTTTTCTACCGACGCCACAATGGCGTTGACGATGGCGCCGCCCTTGGCGTCCAGTCCTTCCACGCTGGCCGGATTGTATTGGCCCGGCAGTTTGCGGAAGGCTTGATCCATCTGCGCGCGGATGGCGGTGGCGTCGCTGACGGTGCCGGCCAGCTTCATCGCCGCAATGGTGGCGTGTACTGCCGTATAGTTCAGCGCCACTTCGCTGCTGGGATCCTTGCCTTCGTTCAGCTTGCGATAGCGCGTGGTGAAGGCGACCGCATCGGGCCGGTCGTCGCCGCTCATCGGCATCACGCCGACCGCGCCTTCCAGCGTGCTGTAGCCGCCGGTGATCTTGGCCATCTCGTCCAGCTTGGCCTGGTCGAGCACGATGAATGCTCCCTTGAAGCCCAGCTCGCGCGCCTGCTTGGCCACCAGCGCGGTCGGTTCCGACGCACCGCCGATGAACAACACGTCCGGCTTGGCCTGGATCACGCGGCTGACGCCGCTGTAGAAGTCGGCCGCCTTGTTGTACGACATCGGATTGTCCGCTACCACCTTGCCGCCGGCCGCCTCCCATGCCGGCTTGAAGGCGGCCGACCAGGCTTTGGCGTAGTCATGATCGGCCTGGGCCAGCCCCACGTTCTTGCCGTATTTGCTCATGGCCGCCTTGATGAAGGGCGAAATATAGGTGGTGAAGTCGGGCGGAATGCGCACCGTCAGCTTGTTGCCGCGCTCAGTCGCAGCGGGCAGGCTGGTGTAGGCCAGCAGCAGCACTTTCAACTTTTCATTGGACGCCTGCGCTGCAAACACGCCGCCCGAGTGCGGTACCAGCACGGCGGCGGTCTGATGCTGCTGCACCAGGCGTTGCAGGTTAATGCCGGTCTCGCTAGGGTTGTATTTGTCATCCAGCGCGACGATCTCGACCTTGTAGCGCTTGCCGCCGATCTCGACCGGCGCAGCGTTGATTTCGGCGGCCGCCATCTGCATGCCGTTCAGCACGCTCTTGCCATACAGCGCCGCGCCGCCGCTCAGCGGGCCGGAATAGCCGATTTTGATGATGTCCTGCGCATGCGCGCCGCTGACGGCCAGGCTCAGCACGAGCGCTACTGCTTTGAAGCGGGGGAAATGGTACATGGTACGTCTCCTTCATTATAAGTATGACCACAATGCTAGGCGCCAATATAGGCCTTGCGCACTTGCTCGTTGCCGAGCAATTCTTCACGACTTCCTTCCAGGACGATCCGCCCTTGCTCGATGACGTAGGCGCGGCTGGCGATATTCAGCGCCGCATAGGCGTTCTGTTCCGCCAGCAGCACGGTCGTGCCGGCTTTATTGATGCGGGCGATGATCTCGAACATCTGCCTGACCACCAGCGGCGCCAGCCCCAGCGAAGGTTCATCCAGCAGCAGCGCCTTGGGCCGGCCCATCAGCGCGCGGCCGATGGCCACCATCTGCTGCTGGCCGCCGGACAGCGATCCGGCCGGGCAATCCTTCTTTTCATGCAGGATGGGGAACAGCGCGAACACGTCGTCGAGCAGGCGCTGGCTGCCCTTGCTGTCGCGCCGGTGGACGTAGCCGCCGAGCGTCAGGTTCTTCAGCACCGACATGCCGGGGAACAGTTTGCGTCCTTCCGGGCAGTGCACCAGTCCATCCTCGACAATCTGCGACGGCTTGCGGCCGACCAGTTCGCGTCCACCGAAGCGGATGCTGCCGCCGCTGGCGCGCCGCAAGCCGCTCATGGCGTGGAAGATGGAGCTCTTGCCGGCACCGTTGGCGCCCAGCAGCACCACCAGTTCGCCTTCGTCGGCGTGAATGTCGACGCCGTGCAGCGCCTGGAAGCTGCCGTAGGATAGCGATACCTTGTCAAGCGTGAGCATGGTCGCTCCCCAGGTAGGCTTCGATGACGACCGGATTGGCGCGCACTTCGGCCGGTGTGCCTTCGGCGATCTTTTCGCCGTAGTTCAGCACCAGGATCTTGTCGGCCAGATTCATGATCATGTCCATCTTGTGTTCGATCAGGCAGATGGTCAGGCCGCTGCGCTTCATTTTGCGGATCAAGTCGGCCAGACCCACGGTTTCCTCGGGATTGACGCCACCGGCCGGCTCATCCAGCAACAGCAGCGTGGGATCGGTGGCCAGCGCCAGCGCGAAGGCGACGCGTTTGCGTTCTTCCTGCGAAATGTCGCCGGCCAGGCGCGCCTCGATATGCGCCAGGCCGACGAAGTCCAGCGCGTCGCGGGCCTTGCGGCGGCAGGCGGCTTCCTCGTCGCGCAGGCGACGCGTGCCGAACACGACGTCAAGCAGGTTGGAGCGGGTGCGTATGCGATGGCCGACGATCAGGTTGTCCAGCACGCTGGCATTGTCGAACAGCGTGGTGGACTGGAAGGTGCGGCCGACGCCGATGCGCGCCATCTGGTCGGCGCGCAGGCCGGTGACGTCGCGGCCATCGATGACGATGCGGCCTTCGCTGAGCGGCATCACGCCACTGATCAGGTTGAAGAAAGTGGTCTTGCCTGCGCCGTTCGGCCCGATGATGGCGTTGATGGTGCCGCGCTCGAAGCCGACGCTGATGCCGTTGACGGCGCTTAGCCCGCCGAAGCGTTTGGTCACGGAGGTCAGTTCAAGCACGGCGCACTCCTTTGCCGGCGGGCAGGCGCACCGGCGGCACGCTCACCTGTTGCGCCGCCTTGCGCTTGCGACGCGCCATCCAGGTGCCGACAATGCCATGCGGCAGGAAGATCACCAGCGCCAC
The DNA here is from genome assembly GCF_012849375.1 of Duganella dendranthematis. Lineage (NCBI taxonomy): Bacteria > Pseudomonadati > Pseudomonadota > Betaproteobacteria > Burkholderiales > Oxalobacteraceae > Duganella > Duganella dendranthematis. The sequence goes on along the minus strand of NZ_CP051684.1, from coordinate 5,819,752 downwards.
CAGCAGCGGGCCGAACACGACGAAGCGATAGTCTTGCAGGAACTGCAACTGCTGCGTCAGCCACGGCATGCTGACCGCACCGAGCAGCGGCCCGGCCATGGTGCCGATGCCGCCGATCAGCATGTACATCGTCATGTCGAAGGTATGCTCGACGCTGGCCAGCTCCGGGCCGAGGAAGCGCACATAGCCGGCATACAGCCCGCCCGCCAGTCCCGCAAAGAACACCGACAGCATGAAGGCCAGCAGCTTGTTGCGCATCAGGTTGATGCCGAGCGCCTGCGCCAGATCGTCGCCATTGCGGATCGCCACAAAGGTGCGGCCCAGCAGCGAGTTGACGATGCGATGCATGATCCACATGCTCAACGCCAGGAATAGCAGCACCAGATAGTATTGCGTGCGCGGCTCGGAGAAGTCGAGGCCGAACGCGGACTCCGGCGCCGGAATGCCGACGATGCCGCCGGTGCCGTGCGTCAGGCTGTCCCATTTCTCGATCAGCAGGAACATGATGTAGCCGACGCACATGGTAAAGATCGAGAAGAAATGGGTCTTCAGGCGCAACGATACCAGGCCGACGAAGAAACCGATGCCGGCCGCCACCACGCCGGACAATGCGAACGCGATCCAGAACGGCACCTGGTAATCCACGGTCAGGATGCCGACCGTGTAGGCGCCGACCGCCATAAATCCGCTGTGCGCCAGGTTGAACTGGCCGGTGTAGCCGGTGATCAGGTTCAGGCCGACGGTGGCAATCGCATAGATATAGGCGGTCGACATCACAGTCAGGTGATAGTCATTGCCGGCCATGAAAGGGAAGGCCAGACCCAGCGCAAGCAGCGCGCTCCAGCCAATCTTGGCATTCATCAGTACGCTCCTTTGCGGAACAGGCCTTCCGGGCGCAGCGACAAAATCGCCACCAGCAGCACAAAGGCGATGATGTCCTTGTAATCGGTGGAGATATAGAACGCGCCGAAGGACTCGGCGAAGCCAATGATCAGCCCGCCGGCAATCGCACCCGGCACGCTACCCATGCCACCCAGCACGATGATCACAAAGGCCTTGGTAATCACCAGATGCCCCATCGAGCTGTAGACCAGGTTGATTGGCGCATACAGTACTGCGGCCATCGCAGCCAGTACGCCGGCGATGGCAAAGGTCATCATCGCCACCCGGTTGGCGTCGATGCCGACCAGCGCCGCGCCGTCACGGTTCTGCGCCATGGCGACGATGGTGGCGCCGGTGATGGTCTTTTTTAGGAAGAGCTGCAACAGCAGCACCAGCACGAACGCCGCCACGATAATCAGCAGCCGCTGCGCCGGTAGCGTGACATCGCCAAACGACAGGATCTGCGAGTAGGGTGTCGCCATGCGATGGAAGTCCGCACCCCACAGCGCCTGCACACCGGACTCGAGAAACAGCAGGATGCCGATCGACGCGATCATGTGATGCAGGTAGGGGGCCTTGCGCAGCGGATGGAACACCAGCCGCTCCGCCAGTACGGACAACAACGCGACGGCGACCGCCGCGCCGGCCATCGCCAGCCAGTAGTTGAAGCCCAGCCGCTCGATCAGGAAGAAGGCGCAATAGGCGCCGGCCATGTAAAACGCGCCATGGGCAAAGTTGGGCACATGCAGGATGCCGTAGACCAGTGTCAGCCCCAGCGCCACCAGGCAATAGACGCCACCCAACGTCAGTCCATTGAGGACCTGCTGCAGGAATAACTCCATCGTATCTCCATCATTATAGTTAGTTTTGCTGTGCGAAACCGTATTGTGTAAAATGGAATAGCACGAGCGTACGGCATTTTTAAAAGCCGGGCAAATGGTTTTTTTACAACAAGGAATGGCGATGCAGGCAGGTCTGGAAGAACGGTATTTCATCACGGCACTGGCGCGCGGACTGGACGTGCTGGCGTGCTTCCGCGTGGCCGATAAGGGGCTGAGCAACCAGCAGATTGCCGAACGCTGCGGCTTGCCCAAGTCGACCATCACGCGCATCACCTACACGCTGACCCGGCTCGGCTATCTGGCGCAGGACGCCAATCACAAATACGTGCTGGGCACGGCCACGCTGCGGCTGGGCAGCACCATGCTGCAAGGGCTGGATATCCGGGAGCTGGCGCGGCCGATGATGCAGGCGCTGGCCGATTCGACCGGCACCACAGTCGCCATCGCCGTGCGCGACCGGCTGTCGATGATTTATGTGGATGTGTGCCGCAGCACGGCGGCGCTGTCGTTGTCGCTACAAGTCGGCGCGCGGCTGCAACTGGCCGCCTCGGCGATCGGGCGGGCTTATCTGGCCAAGGCGTCGGCAGCGGAGCGGCAGGAAATACTCAGCCGCAGTCGGGAGCTGGATGACGTGGTCTACGACAGCATGCAGCAAGGCGTGGCGCGGGCACTGCACGATGAAGCGGAATTCGGCTGCGCCACGTCGTTCGGCGAGTGGCAGCAGGACATCAACGGCATCGCCGTCAGCTTCATGCCGATCTCGGGTGGACAGCGCATGTCGATCAACTGCGGCGGGCCGTCATCCAGCATCTCGCAAGAATATTTGCTGAACGAAGTACGCCCCCGCCTGGTCGCCATTGCCCGGCGGCTGGAATCCTGAAGCGGAAAAGTCTGCCATCTGTGCTAAGGTTGCCGCTGTTACCACAGTGAGCCCCGCACATGAAAATACAAGCCTCCCTCCCTATCTGGACCATCGCTGCACCCGTACTCGGCTGGCTGGCGATTGGCGGAAAGTCGCTGCTCGGCGGGGAGGGCGCGCCTTCGGCGCTGATGCTGGTGGTGCTGGCCGCCTGCTTGTTCGGCGGCGTGCTGGCCGCAGTGTTCCATGCCGAGGTGGTGGCGCACAAGATCGGTGAACCGTTCGGCACGCTGGTGCTGGCGGTGGCGGTGACCTCGATCGAGGTGGCGCTGATCGTCTCGCTGATGGTGGCGGGCGGTGCGGAAACCACCGGACTGGCGCGCGATACCGTGTATGCGGCGGTGATGCTGATCCTGAACGGCATGGTCGGCCTGTGTCTGCTGGCCGGCGGCAACCGGCACGGCGAGCAAAGCTTTACGGCCACCGGCGTGTCGGCCGCGCTGGCGACGCTGGCGGCGATTTCGGTGCTGACCATGGTGCTGCCGAATTACACCATCACCACGCCCGGTCCGTCCTACAACAGCAGCCAGCTGATTTTCATCGCGGTGATTTCGCTGGTTTTGTACGGCACGTTTGTGCTGGTGCAGACGGTGCGGCACCGCGAATATTTCCTGCCGCAGGAAGGGACGGCCGCCGAGGATGAGCATGGCCCGGTGGCCTCGTCGCGCATGGCGTGGGTCAGCGGCGCCTTGCTGCTGGTGTGCCTCGGTTCCGTGGTGTTGCTGGCCAAGTCCCTGTCGCCGTCGCTGGAAGCTGCGGTGCTGAAGATGGGCGCGCCGAAAGCGCTGGTGGGGATCATCATCGCGGCCGTGGTGCTGCTGCCGGAGGGGATTGCCGCGTTCCAGGCCGCACGTGCCAACCGGCTGCAGACCAGCCTGAATCTGGCGCTCGGCTCGGCGTTGGCCAGCATCGGCCTGACGATTCCCTGCGTGGCGATTGTGGCGTTGATGAACGGCTGGACGCTGACGCTGGGCATCGACATCAAATCGACCGTGTTGCTGCTGCTGTCGCTGATCGTTACCTCGCTGTCGCTGACCGGCGGCCGCACCACGATCATGCAGGGCACGATCTTGCTAACGATTTTTGCGGTCTACCTGTTCGTGACCATCGTTCCGTGATCAGGCCGCGCGGTCGATAATCACATAGTGCTTGCGGACCGGCTCGACCACTTCAAACACCCCTTGAACCCGGCGGGGATGACCATGGCGTCGCCGGGCCCGGCTTCGGCGGCGTTGCCATGCTCGTCGATCACGCGGCAACGGCCTTCCAGTACGTAGAAATACTCGTCTTTGTTGTCGGCGAAAGCGATGCGCCAGCTGCCGCGCTCGCAGGCCCAGATACCAGCGTTAACCTCGTTGCTGGCGCTGGTGAAATGATTCCAGGTCGTGCGCTGCGGATTGCCCTCCAGCCGGCGTTCTTCACGCGGATGGTCGTATTCGGGCGTCGGGGACTGAAGGCGGAATTGGGTTATGGTCGTCGTATTCATGGCAGAATTTTAACAGTTCAGCGACACGGCGACGGCGGGTAGAATGCCGTCTTTTATTTCAGGAAGGGACACCATGCGATTCAAGCACTACAAAGGCGGCGAGTACGAATTGGTCTGCGAAGCCACCATGGAGGCCGATCTGACGCCGCTGATCGTCTACCGCGCCGCTAATGGCAGTATCTGGTGCCGTCCACGGGCCGTGTTTTTCGAGGAGATCGAAGTGGACGGCAAACGCGTGCCTCGGTTTGCGCCGATTGTTGAGGCCTGAGCAAAAAGTACGGCGCCGGGCCGAGGTTGTCGCGTAAAATGACCGGTTCCATTGACCGCTTATTTTTCTATGCCATCCTCCGTGCCGCTTAGTACATCGTCCGATATCAACTGGCTTGCGGGCGGCGGCGAGATGGCGGCACTGATTGCCACTATCGACTGGTCGCGCACGCCGCTGGGACCGATCGACGCCTGGCCGCAGAGTTTGCGCACCACGGTCAGCCTGTGCCTGTCCTCGACCTTCCCGATCCTGGTGGCGTGGGGGCCGGAATACATCCAGATCTACAACGACGCCTACCGGCCGATTTGCGGCGGCAAGCATCCGGCGTCGATGGGCGAGCCGTTCAAGGTATGCTGGGCCACCGCCTTGCCGGTGGTCGGCGACAAGTTCGACCGCGCGCAGCAGGGCGAGGGCACCTACATCAAGGACCAGCGCATGTTCCTGGACCGCGACGGCTATCTGGAAGAAGCGTTCATGACCTTCTCGTTCTCGCCGATCCGCGACGAATCGGGCGAAGTCGGCGGCATCTTCCACCCGATTACCGAAACCACTGCGCAGGTGCTGAACGCGCGCCGTTCGCAAAGTCTGCGCGACCTGAGCGCCGCGATCGTCGATGCGCGTACCGTGGAAGATATCGGTCGCGACCTGGCTGGCCAGTACGAACAGCTGTCGCTGGACGTGCCGTTCCTGTTGTTCTACCAGCGCGACGAGGACAGTGGCCAGTTGCACCTGCGCGGCAGCGCCGGCATCACCGCCGGCAGTACGCTGGCGCCGCAACAGACGCCAATGGACGATGAATACTGGCCGTTCAGCCATGTCGCGGCGAGTGGCAAGGCGTTGCAGATCGACGGTCTGGCGGCGCGCTTTGGCGCCACGCCTTGCGGCCCGTATGAAGAAGCGCCGAATTCCGCGCTGGTGTTGCCGGTCAGCCTGCCGGGCCAGCAGGAGGTGTTCGGTTTCCTGGTGGCCGGCGTCAGCGCGCGGCGCGCAGTGGACCAAGACTACCGCAACTTCTACGCCCTGCTGAATGCTGCCTTCAACACCGCCGTCGGCAACGTCACTGCCTATGAACAGGAACAGCGGCGCGCCGAGGAACTGGCGCGCATCGACCGCGCCAAGACCGCATTCTTCTCCAATGTGTCGCATGAATTCCGCACGCCGCTGACGCTGATTCTTGGCCCGCTGGATGACGCGCTGGCCAACGACGGCCTGTCGCCGGAACAGCGCCGCCGCATCGAAACCACGCACCGCAACGCATTGCGCCTGCTTAAGCTGGTCAACTCGCTGCTGGATTTCTCGCGCATCGAGGCCGGCCGCGTGCAGGCCAGCTACCAGCCGGTGGATCTGGCGTGGCTGACGGTGGAACTGGCCGGCGTATTTGAATCGGCCATGATCAAGGGCGGCTTGCGCTACACGCTGGACTTGCCGCCACTGGCGCAGCCGGTCTACGTCGATCGCGATATGTGGGAAAAGATCGTCTTCAACCTGCTGTCGAACGCGTTTAAATTTACGCTGGCCGGCGAAGTGACGCTGACGCTGCGCGAACACGCCGGCATGGTGCGGCTGTCGGTGCGCGACACCGGCGGCGGCATTCCGGCGCACGAACTGCCGCGCACTTTCGAGCGCTTCCACCGCATCGAAGGAGCGCCCGGACGCACCTATGAAGGCAGCGGCATCGGCCTGGCGCTGATCCAGGAACTGGTGCGTCTGCACGGTGGCCAGATCGCGGTGCAGAGCGTGGTGGGCGAGGGTACGCAGTTCGATGTGGATATCCCGTTCGGCCACGCGCATTTGCCGCCCGAACGCGTGGTTGCGGCGGATGCCGATCCGACGCTGACCAGCAGCGGCACGCCGCGCACCGGCGCCGCGTTTGTCGAAGAAGCGCTGCGCTGGCTGCCGGATGCAGACGAGAACAAGCCCGTCACACGCCATGATCATGGCGACGACGAGGTGACCGGGCCGCAGCAGCACCGCCCGCGCATCCTGATCGCCGATGATAACAACGACATGCGCGCCTATCTGAAGTCGCTGCTTGACCCGCACGCCGATGTGACGGTCAGCGCCGACGGCCAGGCGGCGTTCGAGCATCTGTTGCTGCATCCGTGCGACCTGCTGCTGAGCGACGTTATGATGCCAAGGCTGGACGGCTTCGGTCTGATCGCCCGCATTCGCGCCACGGAAGCGGTGCGCCATCTGCCGGTGATCCTGCTGTCCGCCCGCGCCGGCGAGGAAGCCAAGATCGAAGGCTTGCAGGCCGGCGCCGACGATTATCTGGTCAAGCCATTTTCCACCAACGAGCTGCTGGCGCGGGTGCTGCGCCAGGTGACGCTGGGGCGCGAACGCGAGCAGCAGCGCCAGGATGGCATGCTGCGCGAGGCCTACTTCCATGCACTGATCGACGCCTCGCCGGTCATTTTGTGGACCACCGACGCCGCTGGCCAGACCACCTATCTGAGCCAGCGCTGGTACGACTACACTGGCCGCACGCCGGAACAGGATCTGGGTGTCGGTTGGCTGGAGAACGTGCATCCCGACGATATGGAGCACGTTCGTCAAGCCTTTGACGCTGCATGCGCAGCCGGTACGCCATATTCGGCAGACTTGCGGCTGCGCCGTCATGACGGCGTTTATCGCTGGTGCATCGACGCCGGCATGCCGCGCATGGGCGACGATGGCAAGCCGGCCGGCTTTGTCGGCACTGTGATCGATATCCATACGCGCAAGATGTTGCAGGAGCGCTTTGCCCGCGTGGCCGGCGCCGGCGATATCGGCGTGTGGCATGCGGATGCGCCGTTCGACGCGCTGCGCGTCAATCCGCAGATGGCGGCGCACATTGACCTGGCGGGGCAGGAGACGATGTCGATAGAACAGCTGCTGGCCGTGGTGGACACCGAGGATCGCAAGCGCCTCGCGGGCGGCATCACGGGTGCCTTGCGCGACGGTGTGCCGCTTGATGTGGAGTTCCGCGTCTCCGGCGTCGCCGCTACCGATACCGAGACCGATACCGAGACCGATACTGCGGCGCGCTGGCTGCGTGCCGTCGGCTGGTGTGACGTCGACGACCAATGCCAGCCGACGCGCTTCGATGGTATCAGTCTCGATATCACCAACCACAAGCACGCCGAGATGAAGCTGCAACGGCTGGCCGGCGAACTGACCGAGAAGAACCAGCGCCAGAGCGAATTCCTGTACACGCTGGCGCACGAGTTGCGCAATCCGCTGGCGCCGATCCGCGCCGGATTGGAATTGATGGCGGCGCGGCCGGTAGGCGCCGCTGCGGGCGACCTGCAAGGCATGATGCTGCGGCAGGTCGACCACATGGTGCATCTGGTCGATGACCTGCTCGACATCGCGCGGCTGGCGGAGGGCAAGGTCACACTGCGGCATGAGCGTGTGCCACTGGCCGATGTGGTCAGCGATGCGGTAGAAATTAGCACGCCGCTGATCAACAAAGGCGCACACCAGTTGTCGTTGAAGCTGCCCTCGGCGCCGCTGATCATGGAGGTGGACCGCCATCGCATCGCGCAGGTGTTGAGTAATCTGCTGAACAACGCGGCCAAATACACGCCGAACGGCGGCCGCATCGAGCTCGCCGCCCGCGTGGCGGATCGCGAAGTGGTGCTTAGCGTATCGGACAATGGCATCGGCATCGAGCCGCAGTTGCTGTCGTCGGTATTCGATATGTACGCGCAGGTGCCGGCCGGCCAGGCGATGGCGCAGGGTGGCCTGGGCGTGGGACTGAACCTGGTGCGACAGGTGGTGCAGCTGCACCATGGCCGAGTGCGCGCAGAAAGCGCCGGTGTTGGACAGGGTAGCCGCTTTACGGTATGGCTGCCGCTGGCCGAACAGGAGGCGTCTACCGGGCAACCGGTGATGATGGACGCGCCGGCGTCTGCGCCGCAGGCAAGCGGTCTGCGGGTGCTGGTGGTGGACGATAATATCGACGCCGCCGAAACCCTGGCGGCGCTGCTGGAATTCAGCGGCCATCAAGTGCAGGTGGCGCACAGCGGTGCGGCGGCGCTGAGCAGCGCTGCGGTGTACCTGCCGCAGGTGGTATTCCTCGACATCGGGCTGCCCGACATCAGCGGCCACGAGGCGGCGCGCGCGCTGCGCCGCATGGAAGGCATGGCCGGCGCCCGCATCATCGCGCTGACCGGCTGGGGCACGCCGTCCGACAAGGAACGCTCCAGCGCCGCCGGTTTCGACCAGCATCTGACCAAGCCGGTCGATTTTACTCTGTTACTGGCCGCGCTCACTTGACGTTCAGCCCGCCAGGCATCAGGATGGGGAGATGATAAAAACATGGTCTCTCCACCTCACGGTAGCTTGCTTGCTGCTAGGCGCTGCTACCGGCGTGCAGGCTAAAGGCTGCATCGGTTTCATTCCCAGTGGCGGCGGTGGCATCTTCTGGAAGGGCGTCAATAGCGGCGCCATCGAAGCCGGCAAGGCGCTGGGCTACGATATCTATTTTCGCGGCCCGCAGGAAGAAAACCAGGCCGGGATCCAGACCGCCGTGCTGGAGATGGTCAGTCAGCGCGGCTGCAACGCGCTGGTGATTGCGCCAGGTTCCGCGGACATGGCGCTGGCGGTGGAGAAGCTGCAACGCAGCGGCGTCCCGGTGATCTACGTGGACCGCACGCTGGGTGCACCGTCGGCCACCGGCATGGTCGGCACCGACAACTTCAAGGCAGGACAACTGGCCGGCGAAGCCATGGCCAAGCGCCTGAAAGGCAAGGGCGCGGTGCTGCTGTTTCGCATGAAGCAAGGCTGGCAGACCACCGATCAGCGCGAGAGCGGCTTCGCCGAAGCCGCCGCCCGCAAGGGCTTGCAGGTGATCGATGGCGGTTATCTCGGCGCCGTGTATGGCGAAGCGTTCGTCAACGCTTCGTCCGCGTTGGTCAGTCAAAAGGGCAGATTCCAGGGTGTCTTCGCGCCGAACGAAGCCACCAGCATGGGCGTGCTGGCGGCCTTGCGCGCGCAGCGTCTGGCCGGGCACGTGACCTACATCGGCGTCGACGTCACCGACCAGTTGCTGGAAGGCCTGCAAAGCGGCGCGGTGACCGGCCTGGTGGTGCAGGCCGCGCACGCCATCGGCTATCAGGCGGTACAGATGGCGGTACGCGCCGTTGACAAGAAGCTGCCAGCCAACCGCCGCGTGACGGTCGATGCGATCTACCTCACCCAGGAGAATATCGATTCCTACATTCCCTAGCGCGCCGTGCTCAAGCTTCGCTCCACTGTCGTAGCAGGTTGTGGTAGATGCCGGTGAGGCTGACGATTTCGTCGGCGTCGCCGGCGCGGGTGCGCAGGGATTGAATATTGCGGTCGAGGTCGAGGAGCAGATTGCGCCTGGCGTCGTCGCGGATCATGCTCTGGGTCCAGAAAAAGGCGCTGATGCGGGCGCCGCGCGTGACCGGTTCTACCCGGTGGATGCTGGTCGATGGATAGACGATCAGGTCGCCCGCCGGGAGTTTGACTTCATGCGTGCCGTAAGTGTCTTCGACCACCAGCTCGCCGCCATCGTATTCGTCGGGATCGGTGAGGAACAGCGTCGACGACACATCGGTGCGCAGCCACGGCGCGGCGCCCGCGACGCGGCGCATCGCGCCGTCCACATGGTTGCCGTAAGTACCGCCGCCGCTGTATTTGTTGAACATCGGCGGGCAGGTACGCAGCGGCAGTGCGGCGGCGAAGAACAGCGGGTTGGCGGCCAGCGCGTTGAGGATGATCTGGCCCAGTTCACGCGCCAGCGGTCCGTGTTCCTCCAGCTGCATATTCTGCTTGACTTGCGCACCCTGCGCGCCGACGGTGGCGCGGCCGTCGATCCAGTGGGCGTCGTGCAGGCGCTGCCGCATATAGGCCGCCTGGTCGGGCGTCAAGACGCCGGGAATGTGTAACATCATTTGCTTGCTGCTCCTTGAATAAATAAGTGTTCCAACGCCGCCGCCGACATCGGCTCGCTGAAATAGAAGCCTTGCGCCTGGTCGCAGTGCAGTTGGCGCAGGAAGTCGCGCTGCTGTTCGGTTTCCACGCCTTCGGCCACCACCGTCAAGCCCATGCTGTGGGCCAGCGCGATGACGGCGGCAGCAATGGCGCCGTCGTCGTTGCTGGCGGCGCGCTTGGCGGCGATGTCGCGCACGAAGGAGCGGTCGATCTTTAGCGCGTTGATCGGGAAGCGCTTCAGGTAGGACAGGCTGGAATACCCGGTGCCGAAGTCGTCGATGGCCAGTTGCACGCCCATGTCGCTCAGCCGCTGCAAGGTCTCGGCGGCGCTGTCGGGCCGTTCCATCAACACCGATTCGGTGATTTCCAGTTCCAGCCGGTCGGCCGCACAACCGGTGTCGGCCAGCACGCGCGCCACCATCGCGTCCAGGCCCGGCTGGCGGAACTGGCGCGCCGACAGGTTGACCGCAATCCGCAGGTCGGGCAGGCCGGCCTGGCGCCACGCCACCTGTTGCGCGCAGGCGGTGCGCAACACCCATTCGCCGATCGGCACGATCAGGCCGGTTTCTTCGGCGATGGTGATGAAGGCGTCCGGCATCACCAGTTGCTGGCCGGCCGGCTGCCAGCGCAGCAGCGCTTCGGCGCCGAGGATGGCGCCATCGGCCAGGTCGATCTGCGGCTGGTATTTCAGCTGCAACTCGCCGCGCTCGACGGCGTGGCGCAAGCCGCTTTCCAGCGTTAGCCGGTCCAGCGTACGGGCGTTCATTTCTTCTGAATAGAACTGGTAATTGCCACGCCCCATGGCCTTGGCCTGGTACAACGCAGCATCGGCATTCTTCAGCAGCGTCTTGCCGTTGTCGCCGTCGCGCGGATACAGGCTGATGCCGATGCTGCACGCCGGCGCCAGTTCGTGCCCGTGGATTAGCATTGGCTCGAACAGGGCGTTGAGGATTTTCTGCGCCAGCGCGGCGGCGATGTCTTCGGTCGGCAGTTCGGGCAGCAGCACGACGAACTCGTCGCCGCCGAAGCGCGCCACGGTGTCGGCGTCGCGTACCGCCTGCTTGAGGCGGCGGCCGACTTCGATCACGACACGGTCGCCGGCGTCGTGCCCGAGGCTGTCGTTGATGGTCTTGAAGCGGTCCAGGTCGAGGAACAGCATGGCGACCTGGTTGCCGCTGCGGCGCGATTGGGCGATCGCCTGCGACACCCGGTCCAGCAGCAGCGTGCGGTTGGCGAGGCCGGTCAGCGCGTCGTGCCGCGCCAGGTGCATCAGTTCTTCCTCGAACTGCTTGCGCTGCGAGATGTCTTCGATCACCGCCACCAGCGCCGCATCGCCGGCATCCGGCTGCATGGCGGTGACGGTGGCCTTGACCCACACGCGGCGCCCGTCCCTGCACAGGTAACGCTTCTCGCGCGACGAGGTCTCCAGCTCGCCGTGCGCCAGCGCGCGCAATAGCGGCGCGTCGATCTGCCAGTCTTCCGCCGTCACCAGGTCGGCCACGTGCATGCCGCGCAGTTCTTCCTCGGTATAGCCGACGATGTCTTGCAGCTTGCGGTTGACGCGCAGCCAGCGGCCGTCGGCCGACAACTGCGCCAGCCCGACCGCCGCCTGGCCGAAGGCGCCACGGAAGCGCGCCTCGCTGTCGCGCAGCTGCTGGCGGCTGGCCTTGATATAGGTATCGAGCGCCAGGCCCATGTCGAAACTGGCCACCTTCATGAGCGCGCTGTAAGTGGGCAGGAACCGGCCGGGACGGTCGCGCAGCAGGTCTTCCAGCACCGGGCCGAGGTCGCCGAGGTATTTGCGGTAAGCGCCGATATACCATTCCGGCGCCAGGCCAATGCGCTGGTGCGCCAGCCCCACGCGCAGGCGGTGGCGCACGTAGTCGCTGCCGTAGTCGCCAGCGGTCAGCGACTGAAAGTAGGCGGCCTGCACCTGATACAGGCGATCCAGCACCACCGGGTCCTTCAGCAGGCTGCGCAGCACCGGGATGGTGTGCAGGTGGCGGTAGAAGCCGGCGATGACGTCGGGCAGACGGGGTTGCAGCAGCGGATGAATCTCGCGCAGCAGTTGGATATCTTCCGCCGTTACCTCCAGAAACAGCAAGCGCTGCTGGATTTCGGCGTCGGCGGGCATCATGTGGCTGGCGGTACGGTCCAATTCGCTGGGTTTTGCAAGCATGCGGTGCTTCCTGTGGTCGGCCGGCGCGCAGGGGCGTGCCGCGCACGGTAAGCAATGTAAGCCGCATCTTGTCAAAAAGAAATGTCGCAGATCAAGTCTGATCCACTCTCGCAGGATTTCAAAAATGTCGCGCGTTTACATAAACGCTATATTTTCCTGTAGGATACCGTCTTCTTCCATAAGCAGGACGGCCACAAGCCTTGCTGTTGCGGAGGTTGTTATTATTTGGGCAAGGGAATCATACTGACGGCTTCCTTCATGTCCCGATCTCTGGAGACGGAATGGGAGTTTCACGCCCACAAGGGCAACGGCCAGGCAAACTGGCAGTGCTGATATGTTTAACGGTTGTCGCAGTGGTGGCTGTCGCCGAAGGCTGGCGCGGCTCGCGCACGGCACAACAACATGCCCGGACGGCCACCGTGGCCGCCGTGGCGGCGCCGCCGCCGATCACCCTGACAGAAATTTCCCGCGCGATTATTCCGATGCCGCCCGGTGTGCCGTCGGCGCACGCCAGCGCCCTGGCGCAGCTGCCGCATGGCGACCTGATCGCCTTCTGGTGGGCCGGCAGCCGCGAAAGCGGGCCGGACGTCAAGGTGTACGCCTCGCGCTGGCGCAACGGCCAGTGGAGCAATAACTGGATCGTGGCCAGCCGCGATTCGCTCGGCGACGCGCTCGGCCATGGCGTGCGCCGCATCGGCAATCCGGTGGCGTGGACCGCCGCCGACGGCACCGTGCATTTGTATGTGGTGGCCACCGGCATGGGCGGCTGGGCCGCGTCGCGCGTGGTGCAGCTGCAATCGAATGACGAGGGCGCCACCTTCAAGGTGCGGCGCGTGCTGCCGATGTCGCCGGTGTTCAATACCAGCGTGCTGGTGCGCGCGACCCCGGTCGGCCAGGCGGACGGCGGCTGGTGGCTGCCGGTCTATTTTGAAATCGGCCACAAATACCCCATGCTGGTGTCGTTCGACGCCAACGGCGATCCGCAGCGCCTGACCCGCATCGGCGTGCGTACCCGTTCGCTGCAGCCGACCTTGGTGCAGGTATCGCCGACCGAAGTGCGCGCCTGGATGCGCGACGCCAATAAAGAACGCTCGGTGGTGCAGCAGGCCGTCAGCCATGACGGCGGCGAAAGCTGGGACGATCTCGGCCCGACCACGATCCGCAATCGCGGCACCTCGCTGGCGGTGCTGCGCCTGCATAACGGCACGCTGCTGATGCTGGGTAACCAGGGCACCTCGAAGGCGACTGCGCGCAGCACGCTGGCGTTGTCGATGTCGGCCGACGGCCATCACTGGCGGCACGTGACCGACATTGTCAGCGGCCAGCCGCGCGACGAGTTCTCGTATCCGGCCATGTTCCAGGTCGGCGATGAACTGCACATCACCTACACCTACCAGCGGCGCGCCATCGCCCACCATCGCCTGAAAATCGTAGAGGGAAAGGATCCGCTATGAGCTTGCCCGATCTGGCACTGCAAATCATTTATGCCCGCGTGGCCTGGGGACTGATCGCCGCCGCCATGCTGCTGTCGGTGCTGCCGACCCTGCTGCCGCGGATCTTTCCGCAACTGGCGCAGCGCTCCAAGGCCATCGTCGCCATTACCATCGCCATCATGATGGCGCTGCCAGGCGCCGGTTCGCCGGCTTACTGGCTGACGCTGATATTCCAGTATCCGAGCGGGCTGCTGGCCGGCTACAGCCTGGTGGCGCTGTGCGCGCGCTGGACCGAGCGTCCGGTCGACTTTTTGCTGCATCCGGCGTTTGCCCTGGTGCTGACGCTGGTTGGCATCGTGCTGTACCTGGACGCCTTCGGCGTGCTGGCACTGGGGCTGTATTATCGCGGCTTTGATTCCGACGCGGCCGCGCTGCTGGCGATTGCCGCCGCAGTGGCTGGCGCGGCGGCGGTGCTGATGCGCTGGGCCGTCAGCGGCGGCGCGGCGCTGTTGGCCGCCGTCTTGCTGTTCTCGTTGCTGCGTCTGCCGACCGGCAATCTGTGGGATGCGCTGCTCGACCCACTGCTGTGGGCCTGGGCGCTGGGCTCGGTGGTGGTGGCTGCGCGCCGTTATTATTACAGCCGCAGCGGGCGTCCGGTCACGGCGCCAGAGCCGGCGGCGGAGCTGGCGCACGCCAGCGGTGTTGAACAACTTTAATATAAACATACTAAAACTGGGAGTGGTACATGGCAGAACAGAAGTGGTATATCCATCCGGTGATCGCGGTCGGCGTCCTGATGAACATCTTCGTGATGGGACTGGCGCTGGCCTTCTCGCACGACCATGACGCCATGTGGCGCCTGCTGGTGGAAGACGGTATCGTCGAGTGGATGCAATTCCTGTGCTTCACCCTGTTGTCCGCCTTGCTGGGTTTCCTGGCCGTGGAACAATGGCAGCGCGAACCGAAAATCAACCTGCAACTGCTGGCGTTCGTATTCCTGTCGGCGCTGGTCGGCCTGGCGGCGCTGGAAGAAATCAGCTGGTTCCAGCGCGTGCTGCACATCATCCCGCCGGATTTCTTCCTTCAGAATAACCGTCAGGGCGAAACCAACCTGCACAACCTGGCGATGGGCAAGAGCAGCCTGCACAAGGCCGTGCTGCTGAAGATTATCGTGATCGTCGGCCTGACCCACACCATTTTCCTGCCGCTGCTGGCGCGCAAGCGTCCCGCGATCCGTACCTTCGTCGAGAAATTCGGCCTGTACCTGCCGCCGGTGTGGCCGTCGGTAATCTACGTCGTGCTGGTCATCCTGTCCAACGTGCTGGTCGATCACCCGCGCAAGGGCGAGCTGGGCGAAGTGTTCGGCGCCGTGCATTACCTGACCACCACCGTGGCCGCGTACTTCTTCGGCGTCGGCTACGGCAAGCAGCCGGTGTTCCTGCCATCGCGCGACAGCCGCAACATCGCCACGCTGTTCTGCATGGTGCTGGTGTTTATGCTGCTGATCGGCTGGATGCTGAGTGCCGGCGCGGGCGCGGGCGCCTACATCGCTTCCCATCCAGGCTTTGGCGCTGAATGATGTTTTATCGTCCTGAGAGCCGGCTGACGCGTTGCGCCGCCTGGCTGGCGCGGCTGACGCTGTGGGCCGGCCCGTTCGCCGGCGTGCTGCAATTGCTGCTGCTGGGCCTGGTGATCTTTTCGTTGTCGCGCGCCGGGCTGATGGCCTGGCAGTGGACGCGGGTCGCCGCCACCGGCATTCCCGGCGAGATGCTGGTGCAGGGCGTGCGTGCCGACCTGATCATGCTCGGCTACCTGATCGTCTTGCCGGTGGTGCTGGCGCCGTTGCTGGCGCATCAGAAGACGTTGCGGGCGTGGAAGACGCTGAATGTCGTCTGGGGCACGCTGGCACTGATCTTCATCATCTTCATGGAACTGTCGACGCCGCAGTTCATCATGCAGTTCGACATCCGTCCGAACCGCCTGTTCATCGAATACCTGTCGTATCCGACCGAAGTGATTGCCACGCTGTGGCATGGCTTCCGCATCGCGCTGGTGCTGGGCATTGTGTTCACGGTGCTGCTGGGTACCGGCATCTACAAGCTGCTGAAAGCCGCCTCGGTGAATATCACGACGTGGCGTCCGCTGCCGCTGTTGCTGGTGTGGCCGTTGCTGGTGCTGCTGGTGGCGTTCCAGATCCGTTCGACGCTGGCGCACCGTCCGGCCAACCCGTCGATGTTCGCGCTGACCGGCGACGCCATGGTCAACTCGCTGATCATCAATTCGCCGTGGTCGGTGATGGATGCGTATGGCGCCATGAGCCACGAAGCCAATTCGTCCGAAATCTACGGCAAGTACCCGCGCGACAAAGTGTTCCCGACAGTGAAGAGTGCGCCATGGCTGCGCGATCTGCAATTTACCTCCGCCGAGCTGCCGACGCTGCACAAGCAGGAAGCGGTGATGCAGCGTGCACGTCCGCTGAACCTGGTGATCGTGCTGGAAGAAAGCCTGGGCGCGACCTTCGTGCAGTCGCTGGGCGGTTTGCCGGTGACGCCGGAGCTGGAAAAGCTGAAGCAGGACGGCTGGTGGTTCGAGCAGCTGTACGCCACCGGCACCCGTTCGGTGCGTGGCATCGAGGCGGTGGTGGCGGGCTATCCGCCGACGCCGGCGCGCAGCGTGGTCAAGCTGTCGCTGTCGCAGCAGAATTTCTATACGCTGGCGGCTGGCCTGGGCAAGCAGGGCTATCACACGGAATTCGTCTACGGCGGCGAAGCGCACTTCGATAATATGCGCGGCTTCTTCACCGGTAACGGCTTCCAGAAAGTGGTGGACCGGCGCGATATGAACCCGGTGTTTGAAGGCAGCTGGGGTGCGTCGGATGAAGACTTGTTCAACAAGTCACTGGAGCGTTTGAAGACGCTGCACGATAGCGGCAAGCCGTTCTTCAGCCTGATTTTCTCGTCGTCCAACCATGAGCCATTCCAGTTCCCGGATGGCCGCATCACCTTGCATGACAAAGAAAAGCAGACGGTGAACAATGCGGTCAAGTACGCCGACTATGCGCTGGGTCGTTTCATCGCCGAGGCGAAGAAGCAGGACTACTGGAAGGACACGGTGTTCCTGATCGTGGCCGACCACGATAACCGCGTGTACGGCGACAGCCTGGTGCCGATCAATAAGTTCCACATTCCCGGCCTGATTCTGGGCGCGGATGTGAAACCGAAGACGATCACCACCATCGCCAGCCAGATCGACCTGGCGCCGACCCTGTTGTCGCTGATGGGCATATCGAGCGAGCATCCGATGATCGGTCGCGATCTGGCGCGTGATAGCGACACGCCGGGCCGGGCGTTGATCCAGTTCGATAATTACTTCGCGTGGCTGGAAGGGTCGTCGGCGACGATTCTGCGTCCGAACCAGGCGCCGTTGCTGGGACATTACGATGCGGCCACCGGCGTGTTGACCACGGGCGGCGTGCCGGATGCCGCGCTGGTCGATAAAGCGATGTCGCACGTGGTGCTGCCATCGATCCTGTATCGCGAACAGCGCTACAAACTGCCGCGCTAGGCGCTGGCCCCGCAGGCGTCAGCCTCGACGCGTGCGCTGCCACTTAGGGGTCTGACCCCGTACGGGGTCGGACCCCACCTGGTGGTGCGGGTCAAAGTTGTTTGGTGCAGAGCTGGAATTCCGGATCGTCCTCATACGGACGAATATGGAATTCCAGGCTGCCCATCAGGCGCAGCATGCCGCGGTTCTTGCGCAGCACCAGGCCGACGATTTCGCTCAGGCCTTTATCGCGCGCCACATCCATAATCTCCAGCATCAAGCGCGTGCCCAAGCCCTGGCCGCTGAACTTGTCGTCTACCAGCAGCGAGAATTCGCAACTGCTGCGATCCGGATTGGCGATGTAGCGCGAGACGCCGATGATTTGCTCGGTCTCGGTAAAGCTGCCATCGTCATCGGCGGTGCGCGTCGTCAGCACCGCCACCAGCGCCATCTCCCGGTCGTAATCAATCAAGGTATAACGCGCCAGCATCTGCGCCGACAACTCGCGCAGCGACGACGCAAAGCGGTTGTAGCGCGACTGGTCGGAAAGGCCCCGCACCAGCGACTGCAGCATCTCCGCGTCGGTCGGCTGCACCGGACGCAACGTGTACTGCCCACCGCCGCGCATCGGCCAGTCGCGCGCGTAGCTGGACGGGTAAGGCATGATGGCCAGCTGGTCGTAACGCTGCGCCGACGGCGGCGCCACGCCTACCGCGACGCGCGCATCCACCGCCAGTACGCCAAACTGGTCGACGATCAGCGGGTTGATATCCAGCTCACGCAACTGCGGCAGTTCGCACACCATTTCCGATACGCGCAGCAGGATGTGTTCGATGGCCTGACGGTCAACACCCGGCGCGCCGCGCCATTCGCCCAAGGTGGCGGCGACGCGCGCGCGGTCGATCAGGCGCTGCGCCAGGAAGGGATTCAGCGGCGGCAGCTCAACCGCGCGGTCGTTCAGCAGTTCGACCATGGTGCCGCCGGCGCCGAAGCCGATCACCGGGCCAAACAGCGGATCGCTGGCGACGCCGATATACAGTTCGCGGCCATCGCGCTTGCCGGCCATGCGCTGCACGGTGACGCCGTTGATGCGCGCCTCCGGCTGCAAACGGCGCACGTTGGCCAGCATGTCGCCGTAGGCAGCGCCCAGCGCGCCGGCGTCGGCCAGGTTCAGCACCACGCCCTGCACATCGGATTTATGCGGGATGTCGGGCGAATCGATTTTCAGCGCCACCGGGTAGCCCAGCTGGGCGGCGATCAATTGCGCCTCGGCCGCGCTGCGGGCCGGCATGGTCGGCGTGATCGGAATGTGGAAGGCCGCCAGCAGCGCCTTCGATTCCATCTCGGTCAGCACGCTGCGGCGCTCGGCCAGCACGCTTTCCACCAGGCGGCGCGCGCCTTCCAGGTCCGGCTTGGCCAGCTGCGACAGCGGCGGCGGCGTTTGCTGCAACAGCTGCTGGTTCTGATAAAACGCGGCGATATTGCCAAAACCGTCGACCGCCGCTTCCGGCGTGCGGAACGTCGCCAGGCCGGCCTGGCCGATCACCTTGCGGCCAGGCGCCACGCGCTCGTCGCCCATCCAGCAAGCCAGCAGTGGTTTGCCCAGACCTTTGGCGGCTGCGGCCACGCTGTGTGCGATGGCGGTCGGGTCGCCATCCAGCTTGGGCGAGTAGATCACCAGCAGGCCGTCGACGTTGGCATCCTGTGCGCAGGCGCGGATGGCGGCGGCGTAGTGTTCCGGGCCGGCTTCTTCTGACAGGTCGAGCAGGTCGGTCAGCGTGGCGTGCACCGGCAGCAGCGGCGCCAGCGCCCTGGCGGATTCCGCGCCCGGACGGCCCAGTTGCAGGCCGAGTTGACCGAGCCAGTCGGCTGCCAGCACGCCGGGACCACCGCCGTTGCTGATCACCGCCAGCCGCGGCCCGACCGGACGATAGCGCGACGCCAGGCATTTGGCGGCCGAGAACAGCTGTACGAATGTGTTGACGCGCACCGCGCCGGTGCGCCGCAGCGCCGCGTCGAAGATCTCGTCGCTGCCGATCAGCATGCCGGAGTGGGTCGCCGCCGCGCGCGAAGCCGCCGCCGCATTGCCGGATTTGATGATGACTACCGGCTTGGTATTGGCCGTGCCGCGCAGCGCCGACAGGAAGCGGCGGGCGTCGGTGATGCCCTCCATGTAGATGACGATGCTTTCGGTGGCCGGATCGGTGGCGAGGAAATCCAGCGTCTGCGCCAGGTCGACCGCCGTATTAGGGCCGAGCGAGACCACTGCCGACAGGCCGACCGAGTTGGTGCCGGCCCAGTCCAGGATGGCCGAGGTCAGCGCGCCGGATTGCGAGATTAGCGCCAGGCTGCCGCTTTGCGCCAGTTTGCCGGCCACGCCGGCGTTGAGTTTCAGGCGCGGACGCTGGAAACCCAGGCTGTTTGGACCGAGCAGAAACAGGCCGTGCTTGCGGGCGATGTCCTGCAGTTCGGCGGCCAGCTCCGGCGGCACGCTGGACGAGACGATCAGCGCCGATTTGCACTGGATGCGGCCAGCCACTTCCAGCGCGAACGCCAGTTCCTCATGCGGCAGCGCGATCATGGCGAGGTCGGCGCGCGATTGCACCAGGTCGGCCAGCGTGCCGGTCATGCTGACGTCGAGGAAGGTCAGGGCGCCGTCGTAGCCGCCATCGCGCAACTGCGCGCACAGGCTGCGGCCGTAGGCGGTCTGGCGTTCCGGCTGGTCTGGCGGACCGGCGAAAACGACGATGGATTTAGGCGCAAATAGCGGGCTGAGATAGTGCAGATCCATGAGCTTATTCTCGACAATGACAGGCAAACCACACTATACGGCAAATCATTGGCGCTTGACCTGCAGCATGGATTTGTGACAAGCAAGTCGGCATAGTGTGATGGTGGATAGGAGGCATGATGGACACGAACGTGTTGACGAATGAGATGGTGCTGGGGATTCCCTTGTTTGACGAGGCGCACGCGGCCTTGGCCGAGCAGATCCAGCTGATTTTGAATGGTCCCGATGAAGAGTTTGACGCGCATCTTGCCGGGTTGGTGGAGTGCCTGGAGGTGGATTTCCGGCTGGAGGAACAGTTGATGGAGGCGATTGACTATCCGGCCACGCGCAGTCATCGCGAGCAGCATGCGCGGGTGCTGGCTACCTTGCATGGCTTGGCGCCGGGCGACATTGTGAATGGCCGCAAGGTGGCGGCCTTGGTATTGCCGTGGTTTCAGGTACACCTGGCGACGGCCGATACGGCGTTGGCGGTGGCGTTGCAGATGGCCGGGCGGGCCCAGGAAGCGTCCGCCGAACCCGCACGGCGGCCTGCTGGGGTCTGACCCCGGATGGGGTCAGACCCCGTACTTCCGGGGTTGCCAGCGCCGCTCAATCCAGCGCCAACGGTGCGCCGGCCGCCACCATTTCCACGTCCCGCAATCCCGGCAGCGTGTACGCGCGCTGGCCCATCGTCAGCCAGCCGCGCCGCCGCAACGCGCTCAAACAGCGGCTGACGGTGGAGGACGTCAAGCCCAGATAATCCGCAATATCCTGGCGCGACATCGGCAACGTCGCGCGTGCGACGCCTTGTGTCTGCTCCAGCCGATGCAGCAGGAATTGCGCCACCCGCTGTATCGCCGACGTGCTGCGCAACATGGCAGCGTGCTGCTGGTGGCGCGCAATCGTCCCGCTCAACAGCTGCCCAAACGCCTCGGCGCTGCGCGGCTGCCTGTCCAGCAACGCGGTCAGCATCGTGTACGGCACGGTGGCGATCTCGCAATCGGTCAGCGCCACCGCGCCGGCATGACGCTGGTGTTCATTCAGTGACTCCAGTCCCACCCACGCCCCCGGCCCCAGAAATTCGATAATATGCTGTCCGCCTTCCCGCCCGTGCTGGTACAGCTTGATGTCGCCCTTGCGGATAATGTACAGGTGCTGGTCCACCGCATCCGAGACGCGGAACAGGTGCTCGCCGCCATGCAGGCGGATGCAGCGCTGTTCCATGCAGGGTTCATTGCGTTCGGCGTCTTCCGGCAGCTCGTCCAGGCACAGCACATTGAGCGGACAGCCACTGCAGCGGCGCAGACTGTCCGCCAGCGCCGGCGTCACCAGGCGAAGTCGATGGCTCATGCGGCGCTTTCCACGCCGGCCGCCGCACGTTGCAGCGCGTCCGGATCGAGCAAGGTCAGGTCGCGCCGCTGCAGCTGCACCAGCCCCTGGCGTCGAAACTGATCCAGCAACCTGCTCACGCACTCGGCGCTGACACCGATGTAGCTGGCAATATCGCAGCGCGACATCGGTAGCCGGAAGCGCAGCGCCGAATAGCCGTTGCTGCGGTGCGCCTGTGACAGCCTCAACATCAGATCGGCCATGCGCTGGCGCGAATGGGTGTGGTGCAGCAGCAGCGTGGCGTGCTGGGCGCGGCGGATTTCCCCGGCCAGTAGCGCGTGCAGTCCCAGTCGCTGCATCGGCTGGCGGCGACCACGAAAAGCCTGGCGATCCCAGTCGATAACGCACACTTCGCTGTCCTCCAGCGCCACCGCCGAGGCGTTATGACCGGCCGCGCCCAGCGTGTTCAGGCCGAGGAATTCCGGCGCCATGGCAAAGCCGGTCACCTGTTCCTCGCCGCCGGCGCGCGTCATCACCATTTTAAAACTCCCGGAACGGATGCTGTAGATTCGGTTGCCCGGCGACTCGCCGGCACGATACAGGCTGTCGTGCCGGCGCACGCGCAGGCGATGGCCGGCGATCTGGTCGGCGTCGGCCGTGCCTTCGCACAGCGGCAGGTGGACACAACGTTCACAATTGCTGCGGTAACTATCAATACGCATTGCCCGACCTCGATTAATGCGCCATCAGCACGGGCAGCGTCATCGATTGCAGCACGCGCCGGGTGACGCCGCCCAGCACGATTTCGCGCCAGCGCTGGTGGCCGTAGGCGCCCATCACCAGCAGGTCGGCGCCGATGTCCGCCGCCAACGACAGCAGGGCGTTGCCGATGTCCAGCCCGGATGGCGCATGCTGCTGGGCCACTTCGACCTTGACGCCATGGCGTGCCAGGTAGAGGGCGATGTCGGCGCCTGGTTGCTCGCCGTGGGCGCCATCGTTGCCGTCGGCATTAAACACCGCCAGCGTCACGCGCTTGCTCTGGCGCAGCAGCGGCAGCGCATCGGTGACGGCGCGGGTAGCGGCGCGGCTGCCATCCCAGGCCACCAGCGCGTGCTGGTCGATGTGGCTGTAGCGGCCGGCATACGGCACCAGCAGCACCGGGCGGCCGCCGTGCAACGCCAGGTGTTCCGGCAGCGTACGCAGCAGGTCGGGGCCGTTCAGGTTGGGATCATTCTGGCTCAGCACCAGCAGGTCGGTATAACGGGCTTGCAGCACCAGGCCGGTTTCGGCGTCGTCGTCGCTGATGCGGCGCTCATAGCTGTTACCGGCGCTGTCGGCGTGGGCGACAAAGCCCGCCAGCGCCTGTTCCGCATTACCGGTGACGGACTGGATGTCTTCCGCCGACAGCAGTACGCCGCCGTAGGCGAACGCGGCGTTACGGTAAATCTCCACCGCCAGGCCGGTGAAGGCGGCGCCGACCAGGTGGGCGTCGTGGCTGAGGGCGACCTGGCTGGCCAGTGCGTAGCGTTGCGCGGCGTGGGGCGACAAGTCGGCGTGAACCAGAATGTTTTTGTAAGACATGATGAGCTCCTTGTGATGACCGTTATCAGGCTATCAAAGCTCATCGACAAATTTTATGATCTGGATCAAATTTCCCCGGATAAATTATTGCGCTGTCCGGTTGACGGGCGGTTTAAAGGCGCGATAGCAGCACGCCATTCAGGCTGACGATCAGCGCCATCATGCCCCACGCCAGCCAGGCGACCGGGCGTGGCGTGGCGAACCGTCCCATGATGTCGGGCGAGCTGGTGTAGCGGATCAGCGGCCACATGGCGAACGGCAGTTGCAAGCTGAGGATCACCTGGCTGAGGATCAGCAGGCTGGTCACGCCCTGGTCGCCGTAGACGATGGTGACGAACAGCGCCGGCACAATCGCCACCGCGCGCGTGATCAACCGACGCGCCCATGGCGGAAGGCGTAGTTGGACAAAACCTTCCATGACGATCTGGCCGGCCAGCGTGGCCGTGACCGAGGAGCTGAGGCCGGCCGCCAGTAGCGCCACGCCGAACAGGATGCTGGCCAGCGCGGCACCGGTCAGTGGTCCAAGCAGTTTGTAGGCTTGTTCCAGGTCCGCCACTTCGGCGTGGCCGCTGGTGTGGAACACCGCTGCCGAGGTAATCAGAATAGCGGCGTTGACCAGGAAGGCCAGGCCCAGCGCCACCACGATGTCGGCCGAGGCGAACGAGATGGCCTTGTGCTTGCCGTCCTCGCTGGTGCTGAAACTGCGCGTCTGCACGGTGGACGAATGCAGGTACAGGTTATGTGGCATGACGGTGGCGCCGATGATGCCGATGGCCAGATACAGCATGCCGGGATCGGTGACGGTTTGCGTGGTGGGGATGAAGCCTGCGGCCACCGCGCGCCATTCCGGCTGCGCGAGTAGCAGGTTGATGGCGAAGCACAGGAAAATCACGCCCAGCAGCGCCATGACAAAGGCTTCCAGATAGCGGAAGCCGCGCTGCTGCAGCCACAGAATGGCCAGCACGTCGAGCGCGGTCAGTATCACGCCGTAAGTCAGCGGTATCCCGAACAGCAGTTTGAGGGCGATGGCGGTGCCGATGACTTCCGCCAGGTCGCAGGCGCAGATGGCGACCTCGCACATCAGCCATTGCGCCACCGCCGAGCGGCGCGACGAGTGCATGCGACACAGCTGCGCCAGATCCGCCTGCGCCACGATGCCAAGCCGCGCCGACAGGATCTGCAACAGCATCGCCATGCAGCTGGACAGGCCGATGATCCATAGCAGGGAATAGCCGTAGGCGGCGCCGCCGGCAAGGTCGGTGGCCCAGTTGCCGGGGTCCATATAGCCGACCGCCACCAGGTAGCCGGGACCGGCGAAGCTGAGGAAGCGGCGCCACCATGGGCCGTGGCCGAGCACCGGCACGCTGCGCTGGCTGTTGGCGCCAGCAGCCGTCGGCTCAAGCGGGGTGGATAAAACGGGTGGCGCCATCGGGACTCCTTTGCGGCCGCCGTCGGCCTGCGGGTCTGCTGCGTTTCGGCGGCATTACTGCTGGGGTTTGCGTGGCGGCGGTGGCTGGCTACGTCCTGAGATGCAATGGTACGATATTTTCTGCGTGCCGCGTCAGATTCCGGCAGCAGCGGCCGCGCGGGCGCTTTCGGCGTAGCGTAGCAGCGTATCGCCAAAGCCGCCGCGCGCCTTGGCGTCGCAGCGCGCGCTGGTGGTCACGCGCGGCGCCGCGCTCCAGGCGAAGCGGGCGCCGGAGCGCTCCAGCGCCGTCACCAGCGCCACGTCCTCGCTACAGGCGAGGGGCTCGAAGCCGCCGGCGCGCAGGTAGGCGTCGGCCGCCACGCCCATATTGGCGCCGTGGATATGGTGGTGGCCGTCGGCGTCGGTATAGCTGTTGTGGAAGTGACGGCGCAGCACTTCCGCATTGTGGCGGTGCGGCGACCAGTCGTCCACCGCCACGGTGCCGCATACCACGTCAACGTTGAGGTGCAGTTGCGCTACCAGCCAGTTGGGCGACACCTGGGTATCGGCGTCGGTGAAGGCCAGCCAGCGCGCACCGTGGCGCAGCATGTGGCGCGCGCCGGCGGCCCGGGTGACGCCGACGTTGCGCGCTTCCACGCACAGGCAGTCGATGACGCAGCTTAGGTCCGATTGGGCGGCGTGACGTTCGACGATGGCGCGCGAGCGGTCGGTGCAGCTGTCCAATGCCACCGTGATGCGGACTGCTTCGCCGTGCAGCGCCGGAGCGGCTGCTGCGGCGCGTGCAGCGTGCAGGCAGGCGTCAAGGTACAGTTCTTCATTGTGGGCGGGGATGACGATGCCGATCATGCCGTAACTCCTTCGTGTTGCGCTACCGAGCGCGGATCGAGCGACCAGACGTCCAGCAGGAAGTCGGCCTCCTCGTGGTGGGCGATGCGATTCAGTTGCGGGACGGCGTCAAATGAGGCGTGGATAGCGTCTGCACTCTGACTGCCGTCGTTGATTGGCCGGCGCCAGTGGCACAGCACCAGTGCACCGCTCAGGGCCAGCGAATTGACGCAGTTCGCACGCAGCTGATCCAATTCGTCGTCGTTGAGGTAGTAGGCCATTTCGCTGATGACAATCAGATCGAAGGCGGCGCCGGCCGGCCATTCTCCCGGCACGCGCTGGCACGCGACCGTAACGCGGCCGGCTGGCAGGCCGGCGACGCGCTTGCGGGTCAGCTCCACGGCTGCGGGCGACAGGTCGCTGGCGGTCACGCAATCGGCGCGACGGGCCAGGGCGGCGGTCAGTTCGCCATTGCCGCAAGCCGGCTCGAAGGCGTGGTGGTAATGCGGCGCCGGCAGGCTGGCCATCAGCAAGGCGCGTTTGCGCTGCTCGTACCAGCGCTGGCGAACCTGCCAGGGATCGTTGTTTTGCTCGTACAGCTGCTGGAAGTGTTCACTCATGTGAAGTAGATCTCGTAGGGATGGAGCAGGCGGGCCAGCACGTGCGGCGGCAGGATCGCCTGCTGCCCGCTGGACGGATCGTCATGTAATTGCGTCTGGAAGCACTGGACGGCTTGTTGCTTGCGGCGCAGGACGTCGTCGCTCAGTTGCAGGCGGCGTGCGCGATGCCACGGCAAACGTGGGTCGCCTGGCGTGGCCCAATGCCAGCTCCATACCGGCATTTCCACCAGCGTCGCGCGGCAGGCGCGGGCCGCCAGCGATGCGGCCAGGCCGCATGCTTCATGGTCGGGATGGCCGTCCTGGCGCCAGGTGACGAACACCGTGTCGTCAGGCCGCAGCAGCTGGCGCAGCAGCGTGTGCAGCTCTTCCAGATGCGCGCGGACCTGTCCATCGGGCAGGCGGGCGCGTAATAGTTGTGGCGCGTTGGCGTTGTCAAGGCCCATCGTTTGCAAGGCGGCGGCGGTTTCCTGGGGACGCAGGCGCGCCAGATCGGTCGGCGACAGCAGGCCGGAGCCGGGATGGCTTGCGGTGCCGTCGGTCACCGCCAGCAGGACGGTGCGCGTGCCTTGGGCATGCAGCAGTTGCAGCAGGCCGCCGCAGGCCAGCACTTCGTCGTCGGGATGCGGCGCGATGATGATGGCGCGTCCCTGCGTCGGCGCGAGTTCGGCTGCGGTGATGGGCGGCAGTTCGGCCAGACCGCGCCATGCTTGCCAGTCGGCGTCCGGCGTACCGCGTCCGGCGATGTGGCGTTCGGTGGTCTGGCGAGGTTGCGGCGCGCGTGGTGTTTGCAGCGCCTGCGGCCGATGCTCCCGCTCGAATTCGTGCGGCGCCCGTGGCGTTTGCGGCGACTGTGGCGCGTAAGGCGCGGTCATAACGCCCATGGCGTGTCCTCCTGTTGGTTGAGAAGGCTGCCGAGGGTGGCGAGATCTCGCTCGGCGTGACTCTGGCGCAGAAACACCGGCAGGTCGGCCGCCAGCCGCGCAAAGCGGGCATCGCGGCACAGCGGGCCCGCACCGAGCGCACGGGTGGCGTGGCGCAGCACTTCTGTCGCTGCCGCTTCTACCGCCAGCCTGGCGCGCATGGCGATGCGGCCTGCATAAGCGCCAGGAGCACGGTCGATGGAAGCAGCGGTGGCGCGCAGCAGCGCTGCGGCTGCGCTAAGGGAGATGTCGGTTTCACCCAGGTGTGCCAACCGATGCGGTTCGGGTTTGGGCTGGACGCGCGCGGCTTCGTGCAGATAGTCGCCCAGCGCCTGTGCCGCGCCATACCAGCAGGCGGCGACGCCGGCGCCGCCGTACCAGAAGCCGGGACGGCTCAGATATTCGCCCGGCGTGCCAACCGGGATCGCCGGCAGGCTGTCAAACAGTACGTCGACACTGGCGGTAGCCGCCATCCCGACCGCCTGCCAGCCTTCATTGGTGATCGTCACGCCGCGTTCGCGCAGCCCCACCGCGACTAACAAGCGTTCGCCATCGACATCCTGACAGCTGACCAGCGCGTGACTGAGCACGGCGGCGCCGGAGCACCACTGCTTGCGGCCGGAGATGACCGCCTGGCCGGCGCCGTCATAGCTTAGCGTGACCACGGCATCGGGCGGCTCGGCGCACCAGACGCCCCAGGATGCGCCGGGGATCGACGGGCCACTCAGCTCGGCCAGGATCGCCAGGGCGTCGGTATGGCTTTCGTACAGCTTGGCCAGTGTCAGATCATGGTGGGCCACCTTGGCCAGGCATTGCCAACGCTGCAGCGTGAGGCCGCTCGCCGGGAACGGCAATTGGTCCTGGCCGGCGGCAATCAGCTGCGCCAACTGCGCGCCTGGTGACTGTTGCGGGTCCAACCGCAGCAGCGCTTCGCCGAGCGTGTGCGCGGATGCATAGGGGAGACGGTCGATTTTCATGCGCTTGTCCTGAAGTTTGAACCATCATGGGCCGCGCTCCGCCTCGCTGTCTGTTAGTGCACGCACTCAGCCAGACGTTGGCCGGTGGCGGTGAGGTGCCGTACATACTGGACGTAGTCGATCGGCGATGCTGGCATGTCATCACTAACAAATAATTGCGCATCCATGAACCTGAGTCTCGATCTGCTGCAATGGCCCGCCATGGCGGTGACCGTGGGG
Organism: Duganella dendranthematis; assembly: GCF_012849375.1. Taxonomy (NCBI): domain Bacteria; kingdom Pseudomonadati; phylum Pseudomonadota; class Betaproteobacteria; order Burkholderiales; family Oxalobacteraceae; genus Duganella; species Duganella dendranthematis. Next base: position 5,791,587 of record NZ_CP051684.1, on the reverse strand, counting down.
CAGGGCTGCTGGTCGGCTCGCGTGCTCCGGCGCGGCGCAAGGCGGGCTTTATCGCTTTCCTACTGAGTAACGCGCTGTGGGTCGCGTGGGGCTGGCACGACGACGCCTGGGCCTTGATCGCCTTACAGCTTTGCCTGATGGTGACCAATGTACGCGGCATCCTGAAAAACGAAGAAGGAATCCAATGACTACTTATCCCGTACGCCTGCAACTCAACGGCGAATCCCGGCAGTTTGACGTTGAAGCGTGGGTGACCTTGCTCGACCTCCTGCGTGAACGCGCCGGCTTGACCGGTACAAAAAAGGGCTGCGACCATGGCCAATGCGGCGCCTGCACGGTGCTGGTCGGCGGCAAACGTATCAATTCCTGCCTGACGCTGGCCGTCATGCAGGACGGCCGCGAGGTCACTACGGTGGAAGGGCTGGCGGATGGCGCGCAGCTGCACCCGTTGCAGCAGGCCTTCATCGAGCATGACGCTTTCCAATGCGGTTACTGTACGCCCGGCCAGCTGTGTTCCGCCGTCGGCTTGATGAATGAAGGCGAGGCGAAGACAGTGGCCGAGGTGCGCGAGCTAATGAGCGGGAATATCTGCCGATGTGGCGCCTATCCGGGCATTGTGGCGGCGGTTACCGATGTCATGGGGCTGGCGCAGCACGAAGATAATCCCGATCGTCCGTATTTGCCTGGCACGGTGCCGGCATGAATCCCATCGCTTATTTCCGCGCCACCGACGCTAACGAGGCGTTGGCGCATGCTGGTGGCGGCGGGCGCTTTATCGCCGGCGGCACCAATCTGATCGACTTGATGAAGGAATTCGTCATGCGGCCGGCGGCGTTGGTCGACATCAACGGCCTGTCGCTGGGCGATATTGCGCCGACCGCTGACGGCGGCTTGCTGCTCGGCGCTACTGGACGCAACGCCGATACGGCTTATCATCCACTGGTTCGCGAACACTATCCGCTGCTGACGGCGGCGATACTGGCCGGCGCCTCGCCGCAAATCCGCAACATGGCCAGCAACGGCGGCAACCTGCTGCAGCGCACGCGCTGCCATTACTTTTACGATGTGGCGACGCCCTGCAACAAGCGCGCGCCGGGCAGCGGCTGCTCCGCCATTGGCGGGTTGACGCGCCAGCATGCGATCCTCGGCGCCAGTCCGCAGTGCATCGCGGTCCATCCGTCCGATATGTGCGTGGCGCTGGCGGCGTTGGGCGCCATCGTCCATGTGAGTTCGGCGGCGGGACAACGGCAGATTGCCTTTGCCGACTTTCATCGATTGCCCGGTGATCAGCCCGAGCACGACACCACACTGGAGCCGGGCGACCTGATTACCCACATCGAGCTGCCGCCCGCTGCGCAATTTGCGGCGCATTCGGCCTACCTCAAATTCCGAGACCGCGCCTCGTATGCGTTTGCGCTGGTGTCGGTGGCGGTGGCGCTGGACATTGGCGACGACGGTGCGGTGCGTGAAGCGCGCATTGCGCTGGGCGGCGTGGCGCACAAGCCTTGGCGTGTGCCGGCGGCGGAAGCGCTGCTGGCCGGGCAGCAGCCATCGGCGACGCTTTTCGCGTCGGCTGCTGATGCCTTGCTGTCCGGTGCGCAGGGACAGGGTGAAAACGACTTCAAAATCGATATGGCGCGCCGTGCCGTGGTGCGCGCGCTTGAACAGGCCGTGGCCGGAACTTATGACAATACAGGGAGCGAACGTGACAGAGCTGATTGAAGAACTCCGCACACCAACCGCGGATGAGGGCACGGGCGCGGTCACCATCGGCATGCCGGTGTCGCGCGTGGATGGACGTGACAAGGTGACAGGCCAGGCCCGCTACGCGGCCGAGTATCCAGCCGAAGGGTTGCTGTACGGCGTGGTAGTCAGCGGTACGATTCCGCGTGGCCGCATTACGGCCATTCGCGCCGACGCCGCGCTGGCGGTGGCCGGCGTGGTAGAGGTAATTACGCATCTGAACCGGCCTCGCATCCGATCGTTCGACATCTTCTACAAGGACATGACGGCGCCGGGCGGATCGCCATTCCGCCCTCTGTACGACGACAAGATCGCGTACAGCGGCCAGCCGGTGGCGCTGGTGGTGGCCGAGACGTTTGAGGCGGCGCGCTATGCGGCGCGGCTGGTGGAGGTGGACTACGAAGTCGAACCGCACGCCACCTCGCTCGTTGAAGACCGTGAACGCTCCTACAAGCCAAGCCGCATGAAGGCAGGATTCACGCCGCCACCCGATCCGAAGGGCCATGCCGATGAGGTATGGGAAAAGGCCGCCATCAAAGTCGAGGGCGAGTATTACAGCGGTGTGGAGCACCACAATCCGATGGAGCTGTTCGCCAGCACGGTGATCCGCGACGCCGATGGCCACCTGACGATCTACGACAAGACGCAAAGTTCGCAGAACAGCCGCTGGTACGTGTCCCACGTTTTCGGCCTGGCCAAGGACAAGGTCACGGTGCGCAATCCTTACGTGGGCGGCGCGTTTGGTTCCGGCCTGCGTCCGCAATACCAGCTACCGTTGGCGGTGATGGCTGCGCTCAAGCTGGAACGCTCGGTGCGAGTGGTGCTGACGCGCCAGCAGATGTTCACCTTTGGCCATCGGCCGGAGACCTTGCAACGCGTGCGACTTGCTGCCGATTCGGATGGCACGCTGACCTCCATTATTCACGAAGCGGTGGCCGAAACCTCGCGCATGGAGGATTACGTGGAGGTGGTGGTTAACTGGTCCGGCGAACTGTATCAATGCGAGCATGTGCGACTGGGCTACCATCTGGTCGACCTGGATCACGCCAGCCCGATGGACATGCGCGCGCCAGGCGCTGCTCACGGCGTGTATGCGCTGGAAGTGGCGATGGACGAATTGTCCTACGCGCTGAAGATGGATCCGCTGGCGCTGCGGCTAAAGAATTATGCCGACATGGATCCTTCACGCGGCCTGCCATATTCCACCAAGGAGCTGCGCGCCTGCTATCAGCAAGGTGCTGAGCGCTTCGGCTGGGACAAGCGCCCGCTCGAACCGGGCACGATGCGCGAAGGCCGCGAGTTGATCGGCTGGGGTATGGCGACCGGCATGTGGGACGCGATGCAGATGTTCGCGCGCGCCAGCGCCGTGCTGCATGCGGATGGTTCGCTGGTGGTCAGCAGCGCCGCCACCGATATCGGCACCGGCACTTACACGGCGATGAGCATCATCGCTGCTGACGCCATGGGGCTGCCGCTGGAGAAAGTGTGCTTCCAGCTGGGCGATTCGACGCTGCCAGTGGCACCGATCGAAGGCGGCTCCTCGCATGTGGCGACGGTCGGCTCGGCGGTGCAGGGCGTGTGCGAGAAATTGCAGAAGAAGCTATTCAAGCTGGCCAAGAAACTGCCTTCGTCACCGCTGGCCAAGGCGCGCTTTGACGATATCGAGTTTTCCGGCGGCGCGCTGCGCGTATCGTCGCAGCCTGGCGTGGCCGTTCCGATCACCGAAATCCTGGCCGGCAGCGGCGAACAGCGGCTGGAAGAAAAATACCTGATGCTGCCGAATATGCTCAAGCAGATGAAGTATCAGCGTTCGACGCATTCGGCAGTGTTCTGCGAGGTGCGCGTCGATCCGGAATTCGGCATGGTCCGGGTCACGCGGGTGGTCAGTGCCATTGCCGCTGGTCGCATCATCAATGCGAAGACCGCACAAAGCCAGATTATCGGCGGCGTGGTGTGGGGCATTGGCCAGGCGCTGCATGAAGAGACCCATTGCGATCACCGGTTTGGCCGCTTCATGAACCACAATCTGGGCGAGTACCACGTATCGGTCAACGCGGATATCCATGATATCGACGTTATCTTCGTGCAGGAGGACGACCGCATCGTCAGCCGCATCGGCGCCAAAGGTGTGGGTGAGATTGGCCTGGTTGGCGTGGCGGCGGCGGTATCCAACGCCATTTATCACGCCACCGGCAAGCGCGTACGCAGCACGCCGATAACGCCTGATAAATTGATGCGGTAGCATTATGGCGGCTTGGCGTATGGTGTTATCGCCGAGCGAGTTGCTGTTCCATGAACTCGACGCACACGCGCACTTTGGCGGAGCCCGCAAGCCGTTGCGGGTAGACCGCCCACACGTTGGCGCTCTGCGTGTACTGCGGCAGCACCTGCACCAGTTCCCCGCTGGCCAGGTGCGGTTGCGCGTCCCAGTGCGAACGCAGCACGATGCCGGCGCCGGCCACCGCCCACTGCAGCGCGATTTCGCCGTGATTGGATGACAGCGACCCGGTGACTTTCACTTTTTCTTCCGTGCCGCCGCTGTGCAGCGTCCACACGCCAAACGGCAGGTCGCGTTCCTTGATGGCCAGGCAGTTGTGGCCCGCCAGCTCCTGCAGGCTGCGCGGCGTGCCATGTCGCTTCAGGTAGGACGGCGAAGCGCACAGGATGCGGTGATTCGCCATCAGCTTGCGGGCGATGAGATGCGGTGCGATTTCGTCGCCGACGCGAATGTCGAGGTCAAAGCCCTCGGCCACGATATCGACCAGGCGGTCGAACACTTCAAACCGCACTTGCAGCGACGGATGCTCCGCCACCAACCGCGCCACCACCGGCGCCACCACGTTGCGGCCGAAGCCAAAGCTGCTGCTGATGCGCAGCAGGCCACGCGGCACGTCGCGCCGTTCGGCCATTTCGTGCAGCAGGCTGTCGAGGTTTTCCAGGATGGTCATGGCGTGTGCATATACTCGCTCACCGTCTTCGCTGACGATCACGCGGCGCGTGGTGCGGTGGAACAGCTTCACGCCCAGCATCTCCTCCAGGATGCCGATACGCTTGCTGACGTAGGCCGGCGACATGCCCAGTTCCTCGGCCGCCGCCGCAAAGCTGGCCTTGCGCGCCGCCGTCGCAAACACGCGCAAGTCTTCGTTGTCGATACGATTATCCACGATATGTGTTCCATGGCTTTACATTTCAGCTAATTATAAACGACGAAAACCGGTTTATGCTGTGGCTTTCCATGAAGGAGAGCAGACATGAAAGTACATAAAATCGCCGTGCTGGCGGGCGACGGCATCGGCAAGGAAGTGATGCCGGAGGGGATACGCGCGGTGGACGCGGCAGCGAAGCGCTTCAACATCGGCATCGAGTGGACCAGCTTTGAGTGGCCGAGCTGCGATTACTATCTGAAGCACGGCAAGATGATGCCGGACGACTGGAAGGAACAACTGGACGGCTACGACGCGCTGTTCTTCGGCGCGGTCGGCTGGCCGGACACGGTGCCGGACCACGTGTCGCTGTGGGGATCGCTGCTGAAGTTCCGCCGCCAGTTCGACCAGTACATCAATCTGCGACCGGTTCGGCTGCTGCCCGGCGTGCCTTGCCCGCTCGCGAACAAGCAGCCGGGCGATATCGATATGATGATCGTCCGCGAGAATACGGAAGGCGAATATTCCAGTGTCGGCGGCCGCATGTTTGAGGGCACCGACCGCGAGTTCGTGCTGCAGGAAGCCATCTTCACCCGCACCGGCGTAGACCGCGTGCTGAAGTTTGCGTTTGAACTGGCGCAGAAGCGGCCGAAGAAGCACCTGACTTCCGCCACCAAGTCCAACGGCATTTCGATCAGCATGCCGTACTGGGACGAGCGGGTGGACGCGATGGGCACGAGCTTTCCGGAAGTCCGGCATGACAAGTACCACATCGATATCCTGGCTGCGCGCTTCGTGCTGTCGCCGGAGCGCTTTGACGTGGTGGTGGCGTCCAACCTGTTCGGCGATATCCTGTCCGACCTGGGGCCAGCATGCGCGGGCACCATCGGCATTGCGCCATCGGCCAACCTGAATCCGGAGCGCAGCTTCCCGTCGCTGTTTGAGCCGGTGCACGGTTCGGCGCCGGATATCTATGGCCAGAACATCGCCAATCCGATTGCCATGATCTGGTGCGGCGCTATGATGCTGGACTTCCTGGGCTATACCGAGGCGCATGACGCCATGGTGGCGGCTGTGGAGCGCTGTCTGGTCGACGGTCCGCGCACTCCGGATATGGGTGGCACGGCCAGCACCACCGAAGTAGGCGCGGCGATCGCGGCGACTATTTAGCGTCGTCGATCAGCGGCTTGACGCTGAAGCCGTGCACCAGTATCGACAGCATGATGACGCCCAGCGAGATGCCGGTCAGCTGTTTGGCCAGCGCGGCCGGCAAGCCGGCCTGCATCGCAAACACCAGGTAGAAGATAGAGCCGATGCCGCGCACGCCGAACCAGCCGATCATGGCGCGCATCCGTTTGCCGGTGCCGCTGCCCATCAGTCCAACGTAGACGGCGAGCGGCCGCGCCACCACAAACAGGAAGGCGGCCACGCCGATAGTTTCGTAAGGCAGTTCGCGCAGCGAGATCATGCCGCCCAACAGCAGCACCAGCGTCAGTTCGGACAGGCGTTCGAGGTGCTCTTTAAATACCAGCGACTCCGCGCTGACCACCTGCGGCACGTCATTGGTCTTGCTCTCCTGGGCTACCTGTGATTTCGCCAGCTCTGGTTCGCGCAGGCCGTGGCGGTCCTTGGGAGCGCCGGCCAGTTTCAATTCGGTCTGACGCAGTGCAACGGCGGCGAAAAACACCGCCAGGAAGCCGGAGGCCTTGACCAGGCTGGCGGCGCTGAAAACGATGGCGATCAATCCCAGCGCCACCAGGTCGTCCATGATTTCGTGACGCGGCTTGATCACGCGCAGCTGCCAACTGATACGCGCCACCGCAGCGCCGGCCGCGCCGCCGATAAGCAGGGCGCCGGCGGTGGCCCACAACACGTCTACCGACAACCATTGGAGCAGATGCGCGCCGATATCGTCGGCCTCCTTTATGTGCAGCATGCCGAGACCCAACAGTACGAAGGGGAAGGCGCTGCCGTCGTTCATGCCGGCTTCGCAGGTGAGGTTGAAGCGCAGTTCGTCCTTGTCGCCGGCGTGGCGCACTTGCACGTCGGTGGCCAGTACCGGATCGGTGGGCGCAAGGATGCCGCCTAACAGAATGGCGGCGCCCGCCGGCATATGCAGCACATAGTAGGCGAACAGCGCCACCAGGCCGACCGTCAGGGTCATCGACACCCAGGCGAGGCGCAGCGGCGCGTTCCAGCGCGCCAGTGTGAACGGTACCGGCATTTTGACGCCAGCAGAGAACAGGGAAATCAGCAGCGCAATTTGCGCCAGCATTTCCAGCAGCGCGGATTCCTTGGTGGGGTCGAAGCGGAACAGGTTAAGGCAACTGGGGCCGAGCAGCATGCCGACCGCTAGATAGACAATCGCGGAGGTGAACGGCGAACGCGAAATCGTCGTCGCCGCCAGTCCGCGCGCCAGCATCAATGCGCCGATCAGCAGGAACCATCCGTAGGTGCTCATGGCGTCTCCTCGGCCGCGTCGGCGGCGTTAGCGGCGCTGGTTGGGGTAGCGCTCCAGCGTGGCGATCTCGCGCCCGGAGACCATGAATTCACCGTCGCCCCGGTAGTGTAGCGTTTTCGGTAGCCTGGGTGTGGTGGCGACGTGTGCGCGCACTACCTCCCAGACGAACAGCGGATGATTGGGATTGGGATGGGCGTCTGCCAGGCGGCATTCGAAGCTGGCGTAGCATTCGGCGATCAATGGCGCAGCGACTTCTTCGGCCGGTGCGGCGGTCAGGCCAAACAGGGAGAATTTGTCCTGGTCTGCACCGCTGCAATTGCCGATGCCGATGACTTGTTCCAGCAGCTCGGCGGTCGGCAGGTTGATCACGCATTCGCGGCTGTTGACCACCATGTCGTAGCTATGGTTGCTCTCGTCGATATAGCAGCCGAACAGCGCCGGCTGAAAGCCGATCATCATGTGCCAGCCCATGGTCATGATGTTGGTCTTGCCTTGCCACGCGGAGCTGACCAGCACCACCGGCCCAGGCTCCAGCAGGCGGCGGATGTTGGCCACGTCGTACGGCTGCTTGCGGTATTTTTTCTTCATGGCTTGCAGAATAAGAGTATTTCTTCAAGAAGTCTGTGGGGTAGGGCACGGTGGAGCGGTTATACTCTTCGGCACCATGAAAAAACTCCTGCTTTCTGTCGCGGCCTTGCTGCCGCTGGTGGTATCGACATCGGCTTCCGCCGCGCCTTGTCTGCCGGTCGAGGCGCTGATTGCGCGCGATGCGCAATATGAAGAGGCGCTGCGCGTGGGCGACCTGGCATTCCTGCAAGCGCTGTTGGCCGATGATTATGTCTGGGTGCATACCCTCGGCTCAAACGTGGAAACGCGGCCGTCGCTGCTGGCGCGGCTGGCCAAGCCGGTGATCTATAAATCGCGCACCACCAGTGATGTGCATGCGCATGTCCAGGGCGATACGGTCGTGCTGCGCGGCGTGAGCACCACCGAGCAGTGGAATGCGGATGGCCAGACGTCACGTAGCAACCGGTATCAATTTATGCGCACGTATGTGAATGTGGCAGGCCAGTGCAAGCTGCTGTCGGTACAAACTATGAATCTCAAGTGATGGAACAATTGAATACGAACGCCGTCAGCGGCGTGGCGCTGTCGCGCGCCGAACTGGAAGACTATCTGGCGCAAGGCGTGCGCCGTTTCGAGAGCTGCACTTTTGACGATGAAGATCTGTCGCGCCTCGATCTGCAAGGCTGTACATTTGAACGTTGCACCTTCGTTGGCGCCATCCTGTTTGCCTGCAAGCTGGCGCGTTCGCACTGGCTACGCTGCCGTGCCGGCGGTGTGGATCTGGAGTCGGTCGACGCGGTCGATGCGCGCTTTGACGGCTGCGATCTGAATAACGCCAAGTGGCGCCGGGCTAAGCTGGCTTCCGCCGCTTTCCATGGCTGCAAACTGACCGGCGCATCATTTGAAGAAGTGGCGCACCTCGGCATTCATTTTGAAGAGTGCCTGCTGGTGGGCGCCGACATGCGCGGCTTCTCGTTCAAGAAGGCGACTTTGAAGGAGCTGGATTTTTCGGAAGCCTACCTGTCCGGTTGCGACTTCCGCGAGGCGGTGTTCGAGGGCGGCAGTTTGCGGAATGCGGTGCTCAAGCTGGCCAAGTTCCAGGGCGCGGATCTGCGGGCAACGAATATCGAGGGCGTGCGCCTGACCGAGGTGGGCCTGTTCAAGGGCGCGGTTATTTCGCACGCGCAGGCGGCGGCGTTTTTGCGTGAGCTAGATCTGGTTGTTATATGAGTTGCTAAATTTTTCATATGTTGCCCTACAGCAAGCGTGCTAGGATTGAATTTCAATTCTGATATGGTTGTGAATTATTTAAATGGGGATTTAACATATGAAGCAGACTTTGATAGGTGCGGCGGTTGCCGTGCTGTTCGCCGGTAGCGCGCAGGCGGCCGATTGGCCGAGCGGTTTTTCCAAGTGCGTGGATGAAGGCGGTACCTGCAAGGCGGGCAGCACCGCGCGGCAGATTTCGTATGGCATCAAGGATAAGTGGGTGATCCAGACGCTGTCTGGCGACGTGGCCTGCAACGTGGCGACGTTTGGTTCGGACCCGTATCCGGGCAAGGACAAGAAGTGCGCGGTGGGGGCGTTGACGACGACGCCAACTCCGACGCCAACCCCGGCGCCAACGCCAACGCCAACGCCTGCACCGACGCCAACGCCAACGCCAACGCCTGCTCCAACGCCAGTGCCGGCACCGGCCGACGCCACCTACGAATCTGCGCCAGTCGCCGGCTGGGCGAGCCAGAACGGTGGCACTACCGGTGGCGCGGCGGCTGCCGCATCGGCCATCTACAAAGTCAGCACCGCCGCGCAACTGGTCGCTGCCGTCAAGGCCCAGGGCGACAAGCCGAAAATCATCAAACTGTACGGCACCATCGACCCGACCGCGGCCGACAACGGCGGCCCGTACACCAGCACCACCGACCAGGCAGCGCGCCTGCAAATCAAATTGGGCAGCAACACCACGCTGATCGGCATGGGCAACGACACCAAACTGGTCAACGCCAACATCGTCATCAACGGCGTGCAGAACGTCATCGTACGCAACCTGAACATTCAGGCGCCGTGCGACATCGCGCCGGTATGGGACCCGGACGACGGCAGCGCGGGCAACTGGAATTCGGAGTATGACGGCATCACTGTGCTGGCCTCCAAAAACGTCTGGATTGACCACAATGCCTTCACCGACGCGCCGATGACCGACGATAAGCTGCCGCTTGAAAAAGGCCGCATCAAGCAATGCCACGACGGCGCGCTGGACGTGAAGAACGGCTCCGACTACGTCACCATCTCCAACAACCGCTTCGAACTGCATCAGAAAAATAACCTGATCGGTTCGTCGGACTCGCGCACCACCGATGACGGCCACCTGACCGTGACCTTCACCGGCAACCACTTCCTCAATGTCAGCGAACGCGCGCCGCGGGTACGGTTCGGCAAAGTCCACATCTACAACAACTACTTCGAAGGCAGCCGCTCGCACGCCATCTACCCGCACCACTACAGCGTGGGTGTGGGCTATCTGGCCAAGATCATTTCGCAAAACAATGCGTTTGAAGTGGCAGGCGCCAGCACCTGCGCGCACATCGTCACCAATCCCGGCTCGTCGAGCAAAACCGGCGTGTTCACCGACAGCGGGTCGTTGCTGAACAGCGGCGCGCTGGACGCGGCGGGCAAGTGCAGCTACAGCGGCGCGGTGGGTTGGACGGTGCCATATGCCGTCACGCCACTGGCTGCATCGGCGGTGAAGGCGGCGGTGTTGAACAACGCCGGCACCGGCAAGATCAGCGTGAAGTAGTTTCTTCCTCGCGCAACTGAAGACTCATGCCATCGCAGCTCTCCGACCACGCCTTCAGCCATTGCGGCAGGGGCGGGGACTGTTCCGGCATGCCGAGATCGCGCACGATATCGGCCGGGGGCACGGTGCCCTTGGCCGAGCGGAACACTCCGCGCATCACCACCACGCCGGCCACACGGCCGTCCTTGACGAAGCGGTGCTCAAGGAAGCTCCATTTGTCGTCCCAGCCGAGCATGCGGGTGTGCAGTTCGAACGATTCAAATACTTTCAGCTCGCGGCGGAACTTGCCCCAGGCGTCGCCGACGATAGGCACGGCCTTGTGACGCAGCGCCGTGCGGAAGGCGCCGGTCTTCAGCACATAGTCCATGCGGCCGATGTCGGCCAGCGTGAAGTAGCGGCCGTTGGTGACGTGGCGGTTCAAGTCCAGGTCGAGCGGCCACACGCGCAGGTGTATGACGGTGGTGGAAAATGGATCGGCATGCTGACGCCACGGGCGTTTGAGCAGCATCCATATCAGACGAAACCAGAGATTCATGGTGTATAGGAGGATAGAAAATAGCCTCCACTATAGGCGATGCGCTTCCGCGAAAGTAGATTGTTTCTTCAGTCGGAGAATCGCATTATCAGGACTTCTGTCACACCACTTTGCCATCGTGTCATCTGACCAAATCAGTCAGGTGAGGGTTCCTTATCGCCCTAGTTCCAGTCGTCCGCTTTCCAACGTGGCCGGTCGCGGTGTCTGACCCCCTAAAGTCGCATACCAAGCCATATTACCGATTCCGTTGAGCCTGATACGGCTGCGCTTAGCATTCGTCCGAAGATTCCCGGAGTAGGGGTGTGATTTTCTGCCGCATCATGATGCTCTTGCTCCTCGTTCAAGATGCTGGACATTGCAGAGATGGCGGCAGCATCTTCGGCAGCCAGTCGCGATTCCCAGCAGATAACCACTCGCCGCACCTAGCCAGTAGCTCTTACAGCGCTTCAATCCGCGTCGTCGGATCTGCTGTAGCATCTTGGGAGAGCCGTCCGCCTGCGCATTGGCGCTGTGCGGAAGGGTACTCACCAATAGAAGCAGAACAGTGAAAAGGCCTTTCATCGCGAGACCCTGGATGTGAAACTGCCCGCATGGTGCGGGCAGTTTGGGGAAGCGGTTTAGTTCAGCAGCGAGTGCTTGCGGGCGTACCCGAAGTAGATCACCAGTCCGATCACAAGCCAGATGCCGAAGGCGACCCAGGTGACCCAGCTCAGGTAGCACATCAGCGTGACGCAGAAGATCACGGCCAGTGCCGGGATCACCGGCACGCCTGGGCAGCGGAAGGCGCGTTTCAGGTCCGGACGCTTCTTGCGCAGGATGACGACGGCGATCGACACCAGGCTGAAGGCGGCCAGCGTGCCGATGTTGACCAGCTCACTCAGCACGTTCAGCGGCACCACGGCGGCCAGCAGACCGAAGACGATGCCGACGATCCAGGTGGCCAGGAACGGCGTCTGGAAGCGCGGGTGGACCTTCGACAGGCGTTTCGGCAGCAGGCCGTCGCGCGACATGGCGTAGATGATGCGGGTCTGGCCGTAGGCCATCACCAGGATCACGGTGGTCATGCCGAGAATGGCGCCCAGGTCGACGAACCCGGCGAACCAGTTCTCACCAGCCTTTTGCAGCGCCAGCGTGACCGGATGGTCGATGCCGAGGAATTCCTTGTACGGCACGATGCCGGTCATGATGGCCGAGACGATTACGTACAACACGGTGCAGCCGGCCAGCGAGCCGATGATGCCGATCGGCAGATCGCGCTCCGGACGTTTGACTTCCTCCGCCGCCGAGGTCACGGCGTCGAAACCGATGAAGGCGAAGAACACCAGCGCCGAAGCGCCCAGCATGCCGTTGACGCCGTACGGCATGAACGGGTGCCAGTTGGCCGGCGTGACATGGCGCGCGCCGACGAAGATAAACAGCAGCACCACGCTGATCTTGATGACCACCATGACGTTGTTGACGCGCGCCGATTCGCGCACGCCGATGCTCAGCATCGCGGTCAGCACCAGCATGATGCACAGCGCCGGCAGGTTGATCAGCGTATGCACGCCGGGCAGCGCGCCGGGAGCGGCGGTCAGCTCGACCGGCAGGTGCAGGCCGAAACCGGAAATCAGCGACTGGAAGTAGCCGGACCAGCCGACCGACACGGCCGATGTGGCCAAGCCGTATTCCAGCAGCAGGTCCCAGCCGATCATCCAGGCGGCCAGTTCGCCCAGTGTGGCATAGGAGTAGGTGTAGATGGAACCCGCCACCGGCACGGTGGAGGCAAATTCTGCGTAGCACAGCGCGGCGAAACCGCAGGCGATGGCGGCCACCACGAACGACAGCGTCAGCGCCGGGCCGGCGGTCACGGCGCCGGTGCCGGTCAGCACAAAGATACCCGTACCGACGATAGCGCCGATACCCATCAAGATTAGGTCGAATGGACCAAGTACCTTCGCCAACCCACCCGGCTTGCGGGAATTGGCGATCATATCATCCAGATTCTTCGTTCTAAAAAGGCTCAAAATAGCTCCAGTGCTCTTTGTGTTTTATCGTGTGGCCCAAGGCGCGCCTTGTGGGCTGCTTTTTAGGCAAGCGGGAATAATACAGCATGTTTTACGCATTTCCGAGGGTGTTGTTTTATGTGTATAACCGGGCTTCATTCAGTTTCATTGACTGGACAAGAGCACGGAAATGTAGAGCAAAAAACGGTCTTCCAGGCGCCCCAGATCAAGCCCGGTGATCTCGCCGATGCGGCGCAGGCGGTAATCCAGCGTGTTACGGTGGATGTGCAGCGCTTCGGCCGTGGCGGCGGGGTGGCCGTCGTGTGCGAACCAGGTCTCCAGTGTGCGTTGCAGCATATCTTTGTTGCGGCCGAGCTTTTCGATCGGCGCCCGCAGCTGGGCCGCCTGCCAGCCGGTGTCCAGGCCGGACAGCAGTACAGGCAGGGCGTGGTCGTAGTAACTGTACTGGTGGCGACGCGGATGGCGATTGCGGCCGATGCGCGCGGCGCTCTTGGCGCTCTGGTAGGAAATCGCCACGCCGGCGATGCCTTGCAGCGCGATGCCCATGGTCAGCGTGTGCGGCGTCGGACAGATCTCGCGCACGATGGCGCCCAGCGCGTGCAATTGTTTGCCGTGGTCCTGGGATTCGAGAAAATCGAGTATCACCAGTTCGTGCGGGCCTGCCGCTGCGGTCAGTGCGGACGGCACGCGTGCCTGCAGCCGCAGTTGCAGCGCCTGCAGGTCTGCGTCTTGCAGCTCTAATAGATAGACGGCGTGCGGGCGGTCGAAGCTGACGCCGAGTCGATGCGCCCACGCCTCCAGGTCTGCGATGCTGGCATGTTCAGCGTTGATCAGGTTGAGGACGAAGGCTTCGCGGTAGCGTGAATCGCGTTGTAGCTCGCCGGCCAACTGCGCCTGCTCGAGGATCATTTCGGCGGTCAGGCGTACCAGTTCACCGAACTGGCGTACCTGGTCCGGCGCGCCGCTCAGGCCTACTGCACCGCACAATTGTCCCTGAACCGTAAGCGGCAGATTGATCCCCGGCTGCGCGCCGTGCAGGTTTTTGGCGCTGGCGGCGTCGATTTCCACCGTTAGTTTCTTGGCCAGCGCCAGCAGGGCGCCGGCGTGCAGTTCGCCGATGCGGGCCGGATTGCCACTGGCGATAATGCTGCCATTGGCGTCCATCACGTTGACGTTATAGGGAATAATGCGCATGGTGCGGGTAACGATATCCTGCGCCAGCGCCATGCTGATAATGTTCATGACGCTTATTTTAGTGCATTTGCCTAAGAATCGAGGGCGAAGAGCGGCCAGATTCGGGCGTTGGTCCAATGCTTTTTTGTGATCGATTCCAGATAATCCCGGTATCATTAAAATACACTGGAGACCCGCATGAGCACTTCCACCACCTCTGCCCAGGCGTGGCCGGCGACCGCCGTCCTCGATGGCGCGTACAAAAAAGCCAGCTGGCACCTGATTCCGTTCATCTTCGTCTGCTATCTGTTCAATTACCTAGACCGCGTCAACGTCGGCTTTGCCAAGCTGGAAATGCTCGATGCGCTCAAATTGAGCAATACTGTTTACGGATTAGGCGCGGGTATCTTCTTCATCGGCTACGTGCTGAGTGGCGTGCCGAGTAACCTGATCCTGCACAAAATCGGCGCGCGGCGCTGGATTTCGGTGATGATGATCGCCTGGGGCGCGCTGTCCGCCTGCACCATGTTCGTCAATTCGCCAACCTCCTTCTACGTGGTGCGCTTCTTTACCGGCGTGGCGGAAGCGGGCTTCTTCCCCGGTATGGTGCTGTACTTCACCCACTGGTTCCCGACGCAGAAGCGCGGCCAGGTGATGGCGCTGTTCATGTCGGCGATTCCGATTTCGGGCCTGATCGGCGGTCCGCTGTCCGGCTGGATGCTGTCGCATTTCTCGGTTGGCCAAGGCGGCCTGGCCGGCTGGCAGTGGCTGTTCCTGCTGCAAGGCGTACCAACGGTGCTGCTGGGCGCCGGCGTATTCTTCTACCTGAACGACGGCATCGCCTCTGCCAAATGGCTGAGCGCCGAAGAAAAATCCGCCATGCAGGCCGCCCTGGCGGCAGATGAGCAGGAGCGCACGGCGGTCAGCAACGTCGGCCAGTCGTTTGGCGCGGTGCTGAAAAACAGCAGCGTGTGGACGCTGGGCGCGATCTACTTCTGCATCCAGATGGGGGTGTATGCGATTAACTTCTGGCTGCCGTCGATTATCAAGTCGCTGGGCTTCGACAATGCGCAGACGGTGGGCTGGCTGAGCGCCATTCCTTACCTGGCTGCCGCGGTGTTCATGGTGTGGGCTGGCCGTTCGGCCGACAAGCATCGCGAGCGCCGCTTCCACGTCAACCTGCCGATGGTCATGGGCCTGATTGGCCTGCTGCTGGCGGCGAACTTCTCCAGTAATCCGCTGATCGTGATGATCGGCCTGAGCATGGCGACCATGGGCGCCTTGACTGCGCTGGCCTTGTTCTGGTCCTTGCCGGCGGCCTTCCTTGGCAGCGCGGCGGCGGCGGGCGGCCTGGCGCTGATTAATTCGCTGGGCCAGATCGCCGGTTTCGTCAGCCCGTTCCTGGTTGGCTGGATCAAGGACGCGACCAAGAGCACCGACGTGGCGCTGTACATCCTGTCCAGCGTACTGCTGGTCGGTGCCATCCTGGTACTGCGCATTCCTGCAAAACTGGTTAACCGCTAAGAGCTGTATATGAAAATAGTCATCGCACCCGATTCGTTCAAGGAAAGCCTGACAGCGATGGCCGTGGCCAACGAGATCGAGGCCGGCTTCCGCGAGATTTTCCCTGACGCCGACTACGTAAAATTGCCGGTGGCCGATGGCGGCGAAGGCACGGTGCAGGCCATGATCGATGCAAGCGGCGGCAAACGCGTGGCCTTGCAAGTCACCGGTCCATTGGGCGATCCGGTATCGGCGTTCTACGGTCTAATGGGTGATGGCCAGACGGCGGTGATCGAAATGGCCGCCGCCAGCGGCCTGGAACTGGTGCTGCCTTCACAACGCAATCCGCTGCGCACCACCAGCTTTGGCACTGGCCAGTTGATACTCAACGCGCTGAATGCAGGCGCACGCCGCTTCGTGCTGGGCATCGGCGGCAGCGCCACCAATGACGGCGGCGCCGGCATGCTGCAAGCGCTGGGCGGCCGGCTCCTGGACGCTACCGGCGCCGACCTGGCGCATGGCGGCGGCGCGCTGAATATGCTCGACCGCATCGACCTGTCCGGGCTTGATGCGCGCATCAAGGATAGCGTGTTCGACGTGGCCTGCGATGTCAGCAACCCGTTGGTGGGACCGCAAGGCGCTTCCGCCATCTTCGGCCCGCAGAAGGGCGCCACGCCGGAGATGGTGGCGCGGCTGGACGACAATCTGCGCCACTATGCGCAAGTGATTGAGCGCGACCTTGGCCAGCAAGTGGCCGACGTGCCGGGCGCCGGCGCCGGCGGCGGCATCGGCGCGGCCATGCTGGTATTCCTCGGCGGTAGTCTGCGGCCGGGTAGCGAGATCGTCACGGCGGCGGTAGGCCTGGACGCGGCGGTGGCCAATGCGGACCTGGTCATCACCGGCGAAGGCCGCATCGACGGCCAGACCATCCACGGCAAAACGCCGGTTGGTGTTGCGCGCGTGGCACAGCGACACTGCAAGCCGGTGATCGCGATCGCCGGCGGCCTGGCCTCCGGCGCGGCGGCGGTGCACGATCACGGGATCGATGCCGTCTTCGGTTCCGTCAGCCGTCCGGTCACGGTGGAAGAGGCAATGGCCTCTGCGGCGGCCAATGTGCGTAACGCGGCCCGCAACATCGCCGCCACTTTGCGCATCGGCGCGCAGCTGAAGAGCGATAACTAAAATAGAGGCTGCTATATCCATTTGGTGATGCCTTTTATTTTGGAAGAAGCTTATTTGGTTTTGTTCGTTTTATTAAGTGGCCTGCCGTTCTATATTGGCGGCCATGATTACCGTTTCCTTCGCTACCGCCGCGCGCGACCAATTCCTCGGCGGTGAATTCCGCCGCAGTTATGGCTGGCTCACGGCCAGTGTTCACCGCCTGGTCGGCTCGCGCAATGACGCCGAGGACCTGGCCGCATCGGCATTCACCGAACTGGCTGGCATGGAAGACGTCAGCCAGATCCGCCAACCGCGCGCGCTGCTGACCACCATTGCGCGGCGCCTCACTTACGAATTCTGGCGCCGCCGTGACCTGGAACGCGAATACCTGGAACAACTGGCGCAGGCGCCGGAATTTTCCGACGCCTCGCCCGAAGATATTTGCGAAGCCATCGACGAACTGCTGCGCATCGACGCGGCCCTGCAAAGCATTAGCGCCAAAGCGCGCGAAGCCTTTATTCTCAGCCAGTTCGAGGAACTGGGGTACGCAGAAATCGCCACGCGGCTGTGCGTTTCGGTCAGCATGGTGCGCAAGTACATGGCGCAGGCGCTCACCGCCTGCTGTTCGTTGGCATGAAGCTGCCGCCGGCCGAACACCAGGCGGTGATGTGGGAAGTACGTTTGCGCGAAGGCGATGTTGGCGTCTCCGTGCTGGATGAATTCGACCACTGGCGCACGGCGCAAGAAGTTAATGAACAAGCCTGGAACGCCTTGCAGCAGCGGCTATCACGCATGGGCGGTTCGCACGCGCGCGACGCATCGGCCATGGCGCACGCTTTGCGTACGCCGGCGACGGAACGCCGCCGCGTGTTGCGCTCCGCTTTTGCCTTGCTGGTGGTGGGCTGCGGCACGTGGGGCATTCGAGAGGGTTTGCACGGCATGAGCCTTGATGCCGACTGGCGTAGCGCCGTTGGTGAGCGCGGCGAAGGCCAACTGGCTGATGGTACGCCGCTGGCGTTCGACGCCAATAGCCGCATCTACCTTAGTGGCAGCGCTGCAAGTCCGCGCCTGGACCTGAAACAGGGGCAGGTGCTGGTCAAATCCTGGCCGCAGCGCGACGATCTGCTCAGCGTGGCCACCGACCACGGCACGGTCTCCACCGAGGGCGCGACCTTCAATGTCGGCCGCCTGCATCAGCGCAGCATGGTGTCGGTCAGTGCCGGCAGTGCGCTGCTGCGGACGCACGGCGGGCCGCCGGTACTGGTGTCTGCCGGCGAAACCTTCTACTTCGATCACAAGGGCGTGCAGCAGGCGGAAATGTCGTTTGCCGCCGCCAGCGCCTGGACGCGCGGCGTTTGCGTGGCCGACCGCATGCCGCTGGCCGAGCTGCTGGAGATTTTCGGCCGCTATCGCAAAGGTCTGCTGCGCGTCAGCGGCCGCGCGGCGGCGATGCAGATCAGCGGCGTATTCCGGCTGGAAGATGTCGAGCGGGCGCTGATGCAGGTAGTGGATATTCTGCCGGTACGCGTGAAGCGTTATGGCAGCTATCTGACGGTGCTGAGCGCAGCCTGAAAAAAAATTTCAATTTGCGGTGTCACTTTCCAATTCTCGATGCACATGGTTGGTGAAGCGCTTCGATCGAGGCGCCATAACCTTGTGAGGCATGTTTTGCAAAAACCACAGCACATCCTGGCCATCCTGGCCGTGACCCAGTTACTCGCCCTGCCAGCCGCGCTGGCGCAGGATGCGACCCGCCACCAATATCAACTGGCCGGCGCTGCGCTGGACAAGACGCTGCTGCGCATTGCTGCGGAAAGCGGCGTCGCGCTGGCCTACGATCCCAAGCTGGTGGACTCGGTGCGTTCCGCGCCGGTGAGCGGCAACTACAGCGCCACCGAGGCGATCGAACGCGCGCTGGAAGGTACGGGTTTTGAATTGGTCAGCGCCGGTGGTGGCCGCACCTTGACGATCCGCCGTGCGATTGCGGCGCCGGCTGCCGCTCGCGCGCCGTTGCAGGCGGTGATCACGCCGGTTGCGCTGCGCGCGCCGGTGGCGGCAGCTGCCGTCGTTTCTGCGCCGGTCGCCAACAACGAGGTGCTGGCGCGCGTGACGGTGAAGGGCGCCAAGCGTCCCGGCAGCCAGGAGTCCGACGATGTGCAGCGCGCGCCGACATCGGCCTACCGCATCAGCGGCGAGGATCTGGAAGAGCAGAATCTGACCACGCTGGAAGACCTGCAGCAACTGGTGCCCGGCCTGGTGATCCAGAGTACCGATCCGTCGGATACGCAGATATCGATTCGCGGCGTGGGCGATGGCGGGGGGCAGGCCAGTGGCGACTCCAACATCGGCATGCCTAGCAGCGTGGCGATTTATGTCGACAATGTGTACCTGCCGCGCGCCGGCATGTTGAGCAGCGGCCTGGGTGATATCGCTTACGCAGAGGTGCTGAGCGGTGCGCAGGGTACGATGTTTGGCGCGAATGCCACGGGCGGCGTGCTGAATCTGCAAACGGTCGCTCCTTCCTTTACGCCGGAAGCATCGGCCAGCGTGGCGTATGGCCAGCATGGCTACACGCGTGGACGCGCGATGGTGTCCGGACCTTTGTCGGACAACTGGGCCGGCCGTTTGAATCTGGTGTACAGCAATAACGATGGCGCGGTGACCAATGTCCGCAACGGCAATCGCCTGAACGGTTCAACCAGCAGCGGCGCACGCGGCCAGTTGCTGTACAAGCGCGGCGACAACTTCGATCTGCGTCTGAGCGCCGACATCAACGTCACCAACAGCGAGCCGACGGCCGTGCTGTTGTCGACCAATGTGTTCAGCGGCGTGGATAGCTATCTCAAACACTCGACGGCGGTGGGCAACCATGTGGTGTTCGGGCCGAATGTGGATCTGGACGACGAAAACCGCGTGCATGTGAAGCAGGGTGGCGTGTCGGCGGAGGCCAACTGGCGTTTCGATAACGGTTTCAAGCTACGCTCCGTCACCTCGTACCGCTACTTCCGTTCCGATCCAACCTATGCGGACGGTCTGAGTGTGGCGGTCTACAACAACACCGGCACGCGGGTGCTGGACCGTACGTGGTCGCAGGAGCTACGTCTGGATTCGCCCGTTGGCGAGAAGTTTGATTATGCGTTGGGCCTGACCTATCTGGGCGAGAACCTGGATACCGCTGCGCACACGCGCTACACGAACAACAAGCTGGCTGGCATCTACACGGATGCGGCCAGCAACAACAACCTGGACATCATCCGTTTTGGCCTGCTGCACGATCATATGATTTCGCCATATGCGCAGGGCACGCTGCACATCGCGCCGGATTGGGATCTGGTGGCTGGCGTGCGCGCCAACTATGAAGAGAAGGGCGGCCAGTTTATCCGCTATAACAAGGCTGCCTTCAATTCCGGCTACATCAAGGAATACCATGTGCTGCCTTCGGGGACATTGGTTCTGAAATATCAGCTGGCGCCGGCGTGGAGCAGCTATCTGGCCGGTTCGTACGGCGAAAAATCGGGCGGTATCAATATTTCGGCCGGCGCGGCCAAGGCGGCAGGCTACGATACGCTGATCATCAAGCCGGAAAAGACCAAGAGCACGGAGTTGGGCATCAAGGGTTCGCTGTTGGACAACAAGGTGAGCGTGAAGGCAGATGTGTTCCTGACCGAGGTAACTGACTTCCAGACGCAAGGCTACAACCCGGATGACCAGCAGACTTACTTGCTGAACGCGGGCACGTTCCGTTCGCGTGGCGCTGAGGCGACGATCGGCGTGGCGCTGGCCAAGGGCTGGCAGGCGAATCTGGCGGGCGTTTATAACGATGCTTACTACACCGATTACGCGCATGCACGCTGCGGCTCGGAGATTACCTTGTCGCCGAAGCCGCCGGCCTTCTGCAATCTGACCGGGCAGCGCGTGTTCAATGCGCCGAAGGTGACGTGGAATGCGAATACGCGCTATGACTGGCGCACGGCGAATGGCCTGAAGAACTTCGTCACCGCGCGTTATTCTTATCGTGGCTGGATGTATGGTTCGGTGGACAATTCCTCGCTGACGCGGGTGCAGGGTTATGGTCTGGCGGCGTTTTCGGCAGGCACCAGTGGCAAGCTGGATCGCGGCGAGTGGACGGCGTCGGTCTGGGTGAACAATGCGTTTGACAAGCAGTATTACCGTCGTGTGGTGGCCGGTGATTACGGTTCGGTGTGGGGCTGGCTGGGCGAGCAGCGCACTGTCGGCGCTACGCTGGCTTATAAGTATTAAGGAGTTGGCGGCATGAGTGCATCGCTTGAACGACGTCAGTTTTTCAAACTGGCGGCGCTGTTGACTGGCGGCGCTGCTGGCTTGGCTGAAGGTGGCCAGGCTGCTGCGCGGGATAAGGTGATTGGGCCGGCGGCGGGCGACCTAACGCCGGCTTGGCAGGAGGGCGAGACCCCGCTGCATTGGCTGGAAGGTGTGCCCGCCAGCTTCCAGGGCGCGACGTGGGGCGTGCCATGGCCACAAGGCCGCGTACCCGCCGACAGCACGTTCGAACTGCGGCCGGTCAGCAAGTCTGCTGACGCGCCGTTCGCCGCTGCCCACGCTGCCCACGCCGGCGACAAGCGCGCTGCCGGACCGATGGGCGCAGCAGTGCCCCGCGCGCGCGGAGCAGCAGTAGGCGCAGCGACCGCCAGTGCCACCGGGGAGCGCGACGCCTTTGCGGTGCAATCGTGGCCGCTGGCTTATTGGCCGGATGGCACGCTCAAATGGTCTGCCCACGCGCTACCGCCGGACGCCGATGGCGCTGCGCCGGCCGGCGGCTACACGCTGCATGCGTTGCTAGACGCGACCGGCCGCGCCTTGCCAGCCGCGTCGGCCGGCCCGGCAGAGCGGGGCGGGGCTGCCGCTGGGCTGATCCCAGTTGCGTCGACCGCGCCGGCAGTATTGGCCGGAATTGCTGCCGCTGTTGCGTTGGCGGTTGAACGGGGCGATGCGATCATCGTCAACACCGGCAAGCTGCAATGCACGCTGGCGAAATCCGGCTCTATTTTGCTGAACGCCATTCAACGAGCAGGCAAGCCACTGCTGCGCGAAGGCCGTCTGGTGCTGCTGGTGGATAGCGCGGCCGACGATGAAACCAGCGCCGCCGGCCGCCGCGCCTACGACAGTGTGATCGACAGCGTCACGCTGGAGCAAACGGGCCCGCAACGCGCCGTCGTCCGTGTCAATGGCGCGCATCGCCATGCCGACGGCGCTAGACTACTACCTTTCGTCGTCCGCCTCTACTTCTACAAAAACTCGGACGCCATCCGCGTGCTGCACACGCTGGTGTACGACGCCGATCCACAACAATCCTTCATCCGCGGCGTTGGCCTGCGCTTCAACGTGCCGCTCACCGCGCCACTGTACGACCGCTACATCCGCTTTGTCGGCACCAACGGTGGCGTGTTCGCCGAAGCCGTGCAAGGTCTCACAGGCCTTCGCCGCGACGCAGGCGCCGCCGCCGAAGCGCAACTTAAAGGCCGCGCCGTTGCGGCCGGCACGCTGCCCGCCAACGTCAGTAAAAACCTCCGATACGTACCAGCCTTCGGCCACTACACGCTACTGCAATCGCACCCGGACGGTTACAGTATCAGCAAACGCACCCGCCCAGGCCGCGGCTGGATAAACGCCGCCAGCGGCAGCCGCGCCGCCGGCACCGGCTATCTCGGCACGCCGGAAGGAGGCATCGCCTTCGGCATCCGCAATTTCTGGCAAAGCTATCCCGGCCAAATCGACATCCACGGAGCAGAAACTAGCCAGGCCACCGTCACGCTCTGGCTCTGGGCGCCGAAGGCCGAACCCATGGACCTGCGCTTCTACCACGACGGCATGGGCGAAACCGACTACGCCAAGCAGCGCGATGCACTCGACATCACCTACGAAGATTACGAACCAGAATTCGGCACGCCATATGGCGTCGCCCGCACCAGCGAACTGGAACTGCAACTGCTGCCAGCCACGCCATCGCACGAAGAACTGGTAGCGATCAGCCGCCGCATCCAGTCGCCGCCGATGCTGACCGCGTCACCGGAACGGTTGCACAGCGCCGGCATTTTCAGTGAATACTGGCACCCGGCCGCTGCCAAGCCGACCAAACTCGATCAGCAACTGGCCTGGGTCTTCGACTTCTACCGCAACCAGGTGGAAGACCGCAAATGGTACGGCTACTGGGATTATGGCGATGTGATGCACACCTACGACACCCAGCGCCACGTATGGCGCTACGACGTAGGCGGCTTCGCCTGGGACAACTCGGAGCTGAGCACGGAAATCTGGCTGTGGCACTATTACCTGCACAGCGGCCGCGCAGACGCATACCGTCTGGCCGAAGCCATGACGCGCCACACCGGCGAAGTCGATATCCACCACATCGGTCCATACAGCCCGCTCGGCACGCGGCACGGCGTACAGCACTGGAGCGACAGCGCCAAGCAGGTGCGCGTGTCCACCGCCATCAACCGACGCTTCTTCTATTACCTCAGCGCCGATGAACGCGTTGGCGATCTACTGCGCGAACAGGTCAACGCGGTAAACCGCCTGCGTACCATCATCCCCGGGCGCAAAATCGGTCAGCATGCGCCGGACAAAGAGCCGGACAACTATGCCAGTGTGGCCTTCGGCACCGACTGGGGCGCGGTGGCTGCCGCCTGGTTCACTGAATGGGAGCGCACTGGCCAGCCGCAGTATCGCGACAAACTGTTGAACAGCATGGCGAGTATCGCCGCGCAGCCACTCGGCTTCCTGGCTGGCGGCGGCATCATGGACCTGCGCACCGGCGCTTACCTGTATGACGCCAACGCAAAAATCAATGTGTCGCACCTGAGCGCCGTCTTCGGCCTGCCGGAAATCGCCAGCGAATTGATACGCACGGTGCCGCAACCGGCCTTCCGCGAGGCCTGGCTGCGCTACTGCCGCCTGTACAACGCCAGTCCAGAACAGCAGAAGGCAGAACTGGGACAAGACCTGGGCAAACTGAATCTGGGCCAGGGCCACGCGCGTTTGCTGGCCTATGTCGCCGTACAACAGCAGGACAAGGAGATGCTGGCGCGCGCGTGGGCGCAGTTCCAGGAAGGTCGGGCGGGTCTGCGCGACAAGGATCTGGTGTCGCGCCGCGTGAAGCCGCCGCTGGTGCTCAACGAGGTAGAGGAGGCACCAACGTTGTCCACCAACGCGGTGGCGCAATGGGGACTGGGCTCCATCGGCATGCAGGCGCTGGCTGCGCAGACAGCTGACAGCACGCTGGCGCGCGATGACTTTGCGCGCTTCGATCCGCAAGCCTGGGCCATCGAGGCGGAGGTGGGTAACAGCGTCGCAGCAGCCTACGTCGAACGTGGTGCGCTGGTGCTGAGGGCAGATCGCGGGCTGACGGTCTGGCTGCGTAAGCAACTGCTGGGCCATTACGAAATCAGCTTCACCCGCACGGTGCTGGCAGAGGGGCGGCTGTCGGATCTGAACTTCTTCTGGGAGGCGCAACTGCCCGAAGGCTTCAAACGATCAGGCAAGCTGGAAGAATACGATGCGCTGCGGCTGTTCTATGCGGGCATAGGCGGCAATACCAACAGCACCACGCGGTTCCGCTATTACGACGGCAGCGGCGCGCGCAATCTGCTGCGCGAATACACAGCGCCCGAGTATCTGCTGAAGGCCGATCATCCTTACCGCATCCGTATCGTGGTCGATGCGCGCGGCACGCGGTTGTACGTGGACGATCGTGAGTATTTCAGTGCACCGGGGCCGCTGGCGGGTGGCGGCTATTTCGGCTTCCGCACCACACAGTCGGTGCAGAAAGTGGCGCATTTCCGCGTGCGTCGCGTGGCGTAATCAGAGCACGGAAGGATTCCGCTGCCAGATGCTGTAGCAAAGGCAGGTGGCAAAACTCACCCATCCGATATAGGGAACTAACAGCAGTCCGGCTACGCGGTCGCGCCGCCAGAAGGCAACGATGATGGCGGCGATCAGCACCCATAGCAGCAGAATCTCGGCAAATGCCCATGCGCCGAGATGCCAGCCGAAGAATAGCCAGGTCCACAGTGCGTTGGCGGCCAGCTGCACGACGTACAGCGTGAGCGCGGGGCGGGCGCTGGCGTTGGTTGCGGTGCGCTGCACGTGCCAGGCGGAGATGGCCATCAGCAGGTACAACGCGCTCCAGGCAGGGCCGAACAGCCAGGCAGGCGGCGCCCAGGCGGGGCGATCGAGTTGCAGGTAGAAGTCTGCGGCTTGCGCGGACGCGTAGGCGCCGATCGCGGCGAAGATAAACGTCAGTATCAGCCAGCCGGCCAGGGCGGGCAGTTGCAAAGGGCGGTGCGGGGCGGCAGTTTGGGTGGACATGGGAATTCCCTCCGGACTAAGGTGGTTCCATGGTGGTGGCGCTACCGAAGGTGGTCTGTGCGGCAGTCAACCGATCTTCAATCTGGGATTGAAGGTGATTCAAGCGCTGGGCCAATTATCGGCGCGCCGGTTGCGGCGCATGATGGGTGCACTGTTCATTTACTGGGAGTGCATCATGAAGAATCAGCTGGTGGTGGTAATTGGGGGCTTGTCCGGCATCGGACGGGCAGTGGCCGAGCAGGCTGCGGCCGAAGGCGCGCGGGTGATTGCGGCGGGCCGACGCGCGAGGCCGGCGGATTGGCCGTCGCAGATCGAGGCGGTGCAGCTGGATGTGACAGATGACGCGGCGGTACAGCGCTTCTTCGCCGACGTCGGCGCCTTCGATCATCTGGTGGTGACGGCCGGTCCGGTAATTCCTTCCAGCCGACTGGCTGACTTGGTGCCGGAGCAGGCGATGGCGGCTTTCAATGTGAAGGTGTTCGGCCAGCTGCGCGCGGTAAAGTATGCGGCGCGTTATATGAAGGCGGGTGGTTCGGTGACGCTGACTTCCGGTCTGCTGTCGCGCAAGGTGATGCCGGGCGGGGTGGTCAAATCGACCATGAATGCGGCGGTGGAGGTGATGGGCAAGACGCTGGCCAAGGAACTGGCGCCGTTGCGCGTGAATGTGGTTAGTCCAGGCATGGTGGAAACCGGCATGTGGGGTCCAATGAGCGACGCGGAACGTGGTGCGATGGCGCAGCGCGCCGGTGCTGGCATACCAGTGGGACGTGTTGGGCAGGGTTCTGACCTGGCGCAAGCGTATCTGATGCTGATGCAGAATGGCTTCATGACCGGCGCGGTGGTGGATGTTGATGGCGGAGGTTTGCTGTGAGCGCCGTGGTGGGGACGCGCCGTCGTTTTCTTGCGCAGGCGGCCAGCGGTGCGGCGGTGATGGCGGCTGGCGTGGCCGGTGCCTCGGAAGCGGTTGACGCGACTGGCGCGTCGGCGGCGCACAGCGCGGCAGCGGAGACAGCGGGGAGCGCGAGTGGCGCCAACGGCAGCAGTGGCGCCTTCTGGCCCAACGACGCGCGCCTCGTGATCTCGATCTCGATGCAGTTTGAAGCCGGTGGCCAGCCACCCAAGGGTGCCGACTCGCCATTCCCGAAAGTCGATTTCCCCGCCAGCGTGAAGTCGGACGCCGTTGCCAACACCTGGTTCGCCTACGGCTACCGCGAAGGTATCCCGCGCATGCTGGATCTGTGGGACAAGCACGGCGTCAAAGTCACCTCGCACATGATCGGCGAAGCGGTGCAGCGCCATCCCGAGCTGGCGCGCGAGATCGTCAAACGCGGCCACGAAGCATCCGGACACGGCCCGCGCTGGAGTTCGCAATACGCCATGACCCGCAACGAAGAACGCGCCTTCCTCGTCGCCGGCCGCGACATGGTGCAGCAAGTGACCGGCGAACGCACCGCCGGCTACAACTGCAACTGGCTGCGGCGTGGTCCGAATACGCTATTGCTCCTGCAGGAACTGGGCTTCGCCTACCACATCGATGACGTCAGCCGCGACGAGCCGTTTATCGAACAGGTGGATGGCAAGGACTTCGTGGTTGTGCCCTACACGCTGCGCAACAACGACATCCTGCTGATCGAAGGCCGCAATTACTCGCCGCAGCAGTTCCTCGAACAGATCAAGGGTGAATTCGACCAGTTGTACGAAGAAGCCGGCACGCGCCGTCGCATGATGTCGATCAGCGCGCATGACCGCATCAGCGGCACGCCGCAGATGGTGCGTGTGTGGGACGAGTTTCTCACCTACGCCCGCAGCAAGGCCGGCGTGGCGTTCATGCGCAAGGACGATATCGCCCGTTACGCGCTGGCCAGCCCGCAGACCTTGCGCGAACGGGAAACCATCTGACCTCAGGCCGGACGGCGGCGCAGCTTGTAACCGATGGCCAGCGCCGCCAGCCAGACCGGAATCAGATACACCGACAACCGCAGGTCCGGCGTCAGGTACATCACGACCAGGATCGCCGCCAGGAAGGCCAGGCACAGGTAGTTAGTGGTTGGGTAGCCCAGGCTGCGGAATTGCGTGATCTGGCCGGCCGCCTTCTTCTGCGCGCGGAAGCGCAAGTGGATCCAGCTGATCAAGCCCCAGTTGATAATCAGCGCCGACACCACCAGCCCCATTAAGAAGCCGAAGGCCTGCGCCGGCATGAAGTAATTGACCGCCACGCAGATGCCGGTAGCCAGCGCCGATACGCCGAGCGCCGTCAGCGGCACGCCGCGCGCGTTGACCTTCAACAGCGCCTGCGGCGCATTGCCTTGTTTTGCAAGGCCGTACAGCATGCGGGTGTTGGCGTACACGCCGCTGTTATACACCGACAGCGCGGCCGTCAGCACCACCAGGTTCAGCACGTTGGCCACCACGTCGCTGTTCAGCGCATGGAAGATCAGCACAAACGGGCTGCCGCTGGTGACCACTTTCTGCCACGGGTACAGCGACAGCAGGATGCCCAGCGCGCCAATGTAAAAGATCAGGATGCGGTAGATGGCCTGGTTGGTCGCCTTGGGAATGGTCTGCGATGGATTGTCCGCTTCGGCGGCCGTGATGCCGATCAGTTCCAGTCCGCCGAACGAGAACATGATGACCGCCATGGCCATCACCAGTCCACTGACGCCATGCGGGAAGAATCCACCGTGCTGCCACAGGTTGGCCACGGTGGCTTGCGGGCCGGCGTCGCCGGAGATCAGCAGCCAGGCGCCGAACAGGATCATGCCGACGATGGCCAGCACCTTGATGATGGCGAACCAGAATTCCATCTCGCCGAAGGCTTTGACGTTGAACAGGCTGATGGCGTTGATGATGGCGAAGAAGGCCAGCGCCGACACCCAGGTTGGCACCGCCGGCCACCAGTATTGAATATAGATGCCGACCGCCGACAGCTCGGCCATGCTGACCAGCACATACAGCACCCAGTAATTCCAGCCCGCCATGAAGCCGGCCCAGTGGCCGCAGTATTTGTCGGCGAAATAGCTGAACGAGCCGGCCACCGGCTCGTCGACCACCATCTCGCCCAGCTGGCGCATGATGAAGAAGGCGATGACGCCCGCCACGCCATAACCCAGCAGCACCGAGGGGCCAGCCATCTGGATCGTCTGCGCGATACCGAGAAACAGGCCGGTGCCAATGGCGCCGCCCAGCGCGATCAACTGAATGTGCCGGCTTTTCAGGCCGCGCTTGAGTTCACTCATCAAATCTCCTGTGCACACTGACGTAAAAGTTGATTCTCGCACAACTGCGGGTCCGGTAGCCAAATGCAGAGGCGCTCTGTCATATAATTGTAGGGATCACCCAGACGAGGAATATCGTATGACGAGTTTAGTTAAAGCGGTGCGCATGCTGTGCGTATCGTTGGTCGCACTGGCCATGCAGGTCTCAACCGCTGCCGAAAGCGCGCCGAAAGGCCATTTGCTGATCGCCGGCGGCGCCGTGCGGGCCGATAACGGCGAAGTGTGGACGCGGCTGGTGGAACTGGCCGGCGGCAAGGGCGCGCGCATTGCGGTGATGCCCAGCGCGGCCGGCAATCCGCTGCGTTCGGGGACCAATCTGGTGGCGACACTGAATAAATACGGCGCCTCGGCCTTCGCCGTGCCGGTGGGGGTGCGCTTCAAGGACCGCGACTACCAGCGCGATGCGGAAGATGAAACGCTGGCAAGCCAGATCCGCTCAGCGGGCGGCGTCTACTTCGCCGGCGGTGATCAGGGCTTGATTACCAAGGCGCTGGTGCGGGCGGATGGCACGCGCACTGCGGTGTTGCAGGCGATCTGGGATGTCTACCAAAAGGGCGGGGTGGTCGCGGGCAGCAGCGCCGGCGCCGCCATCATGAGCAGCACCATGTATTACGAGGCCAAGACGGTGCTGGGCACCCTGAGCGTGGGCGTCAACGACGGCCTGGAACTGGCGCCGGGCCTGGGCTTCGTCGGCAAGGACTTGTTCGTCGACCAGCACTTGCTGGCGCGCGGCCGCTTTGCGCGCATGCTGCCGGCCATGCTGAAGAAGGGATACAAGCAGGGTCTGGGCATTGACGAGAATACCGCCGTTATCATTGATGGCCAGCGCAATGTGGAAGTCATCGGCTACCAAGGGGCGCTGCTACTGGACCTGGAAAAGGCCCAGACCAACGGCACCGAGAAGGCCTTCAACCTGACCAACGCCCGCATCAGCTATCTGGATCGCGGCGACCGTTACAACCTTGAGAGCCGCCAGTACACGCCGTCTTCCGACAAAAAGGATGGCAAGCTTGACCCGGCCAGCCCGTATCTGGACGAACAGGTTTACTCTGCCGACATCCTCGGCCACAACACGGTGCTGGTGATGATGGAAAAGCTGATCAACAACTCGCGCAGCGAAGCGATCGGCATTGCGGCGCCAGCGCCGGGCGACCCGCGGCCCGACCTCGGCTTCGAGTTCAAGCTGACCCGCGACGCCAGCAGCGTCGGTTACGAGTCGGCCACCTCGGATGCTTATACCATCCTTAACTTGCGCATGGATGTGCGTCCGCTGAAGATCACCCAGTCCTGGTACCAATAAGGCGTATTACCGATTGGTTAGTCGGGCGCTTACGCGTCAATACTCAGTTCACAGTTGCTTGAAATTTAAGTATGCTGGCGGTTTTTGAGAATTGAGCATCGCATGACATCAGGGAAATCGGTTTCGGCGGACGTAGCTTTCGTCCAGTCGCCACTGGGGCAGGTGCTGTCCGCCGTAATGACCGGAGGCTCCGCCTCGCACCGCAGCATCGCGGACTACCTGATGCGCAACCCGATGCGCGGCACCGCGCTCAAGATCGAGGAAATGGCGGACGGCTGCAAGGTCTCCACCGCCACCATCAGCCGCTTCGCGCGCGATATCGGCTTTGGCAGCTACGGCGCCATGCGCAGCGCGCTGGCCGAAACACTGCATTCGGCCTTGCAGCCGGTAGAAAAGCTGCGCAGCTCCATCGTGCGCCGCCAGGAAGCGGTGTCGCCGGCCGAAGCGAGTATGGAATATGCGCGCGCCAACCTGGCCACCACTCAAGGCGCGCTGTCGCCGCAGGCGTTGGAGGATGTGGCGCGCAAGATCGACGGCGCCCGTACCATCTACGTGCTGGGGCTAGGCATGTCGTCCAGCTTCGCTTCGCTGCTGGCGCTGCATCTGCAACCGTATTGCAAGCACGTGGTGGAAATGGCCGGCAGCGGCGGCAACGAGGCGGCGGCCGGGCGGCTGCTCCACATCGAGCGGGGCGATATGCTGCTGGCCTTGTCCTTCCCGCGCTACTCGTCGGACACCATGCGGCTGGCGCACTTCGCCCGCAACCGCAAGGCCTGCGTGGTGACGATTACAGATGTGCCTTCGGCGCCGATGGTGCCGCTGTCCGACCATGTGCTGTACGCCAGCAGCGCGCACGGCGTGCTGCCGGGTAGCTATGTGGCGGCGGTGGCGGTGATCGAGGCGCTGGTGGCGACGCTAATGGTGTCCAACAAATCCAACGTCAGGAAGGCTGCGCGGCTCAGCGAAGTGATGTCCGAATACGTGATCGACCCCGCTGTTTAGCGGATTTACTAAACATCGGCCCTTATGCGTTCTATCGATTGACCGGGGCCGGAGCAGGCGCTATAAAGTCGGATCGTCTTGATAGCGGATGCTGAATGAACGTGATTAAATCCCTCTTTCCGGCCGGCGCAGTGGCGCTGGCCCTGGCCATTCCTGCGGTTTCCTTCGCCCAGACCATGCCCGCAGCGGCGGTCGATGTGTTCATTGGCACCGGCGGCGATGGCCATACCTTCCCAGGCGCCACGCGGCCTTTCGGCATGGTGCAGCTGAGTCCCGACACACAGGTGCGGCCGTTCCGCCAGAGTTACCCGTGGGCGTCCGGCTACCGCTATGACGACGACAGCATCCTCGGTTTCTCGCACACGCATTTTTCCGGCAGCGGCCACTCCGACCTGGGCGACGTGCTGCTGATGCCGTACAGCGGCGAGACCAAATGGGAGCCGGGTTATCCCGAGCGGCCGTTCAGCGGCTACCGCTCTCGCTTCAGCCACAAGGAAGAACACGCGTCGCCCGGTTATTACGCGGTGCGCCTGTCCGATAACGAAGTGGACGTGGAGCTGACCGCCAGCGACCGCGTCGGCCTGCATCGCTACCGCTACGCCAAGGGCGCCGAGGCCAAGGTGATGCTGGATCTGCGCACCAGCATCTATGATTATGCCGCCAAGAACCTGTGGTCGCGACTGCGCGTGCGTGACAACACGCTGATCACCGGAATGCGCGAAACGCGCGGCTGGGCGGCCGGCCGGCAGCTGTATTTCGCCATCCAGTTCTCGCATCCGCTGTCGTCGCGCTCCCTGCGCAATATGGAGCGCGATGTGGAATACCGAGGCTTCGCTGGCCCGGGCAGCGGTCCGGGCGACAAGGCGGTAGTAGAGGGCAAGGCGCTGGTCGGCGCGCTGGACTTCGGCGTGCCGGCAGACGGCCAGCTGGAAGTAAAGGTGGCGATATCCGGCGTCAGCGAGGAGGGCGCGATCGCCAATCTGGCCGAGATGCCGGGCTGGGACTTCGATGCGGAACGCGTCAAGGCATCGGCCGCGTGGAACGAGGCGCTGGGCGCCGTCGCCATTGAGGCCGAGCCGGAGATGCGCAAGATGGTGTACACGGCCCTGTATCACAGCATGCTGGCGCCTAGCCTATACATGGACCGTGACGGCCATTATCGCGGCCCGGACAACGAGGTGCATCAGGCCAAAGGCTTCCGCTATCACTCGACGTTCTCGCTGTGGGACACCTATCGCGCGCTGCATCCCTTGCTGACGCTGATCCAGCCGGAGCAGCGCAATGTGGACTTCGTGCGTTCGCTGATCGAGTCGCAGAAAGCCAGCCCGTACGGCATTCTGCCGGTGTGGCAGTTCCATGGGCTGGAGACGTGGTGCATGATCGGTTACCACGCAGTGCCGGTGATCGCCGACGCCTACATGAAAGGCCTGAAAGGCTTCGATGCCGAAGAAGCGCTGAAGGCCATGACCAGCAGCGCCGAATACGGTCCTTACGGCGGGCTGCAACACTATATGAAACTGGGCTATGTGCCGATTGACCTGGAACCGGAAGCGGCATCCAAGACCGTGGAATATGCCTTTGATGACTGGACCATCGCCCGCATGGCCGAGAAGATGGGCAAGAAGGACATCGCCGCCCGCTATTATCAGCGCGCGCAGAACTACCGCAATTCCTTCGACGTGAAGACCGGCTTCCTACGCGCCCGCAAATCGGACGGCAGCTTCCGCGAGCCATTCAATCCGGTGCAGTCCAACTTCGGCAGCGACTACACCGAGGGCAGCGCGTGGCAGTATTCCTGGTATATGCCGCACGATAACGCGGGCCTGATCAAGATGCTGGGCGGCGACAAGGCGTTGCAGGACAAGATCGACATGGTGTTCGACGCCAAGGTGGACGACAACGTCTACGCGCACATGGAAGACATCTCAGGCTTGATCGGCCACTACGCGCATGGCAACGAGCCGTCGCACCATGTGGCTTACCTGTACAACTACGCCGGCGCGCCGTGGAAGACGCAGCAGCGTTTGACGCAGGTGGTGGCCTCGCAGTACAACACCACACCGGCCGGCTTGTCGGGCAATGACGATCTGGGGCAGATGTCGGCCTGGCTGGCTTTCACGGCGCTGGGCTTCTACCCAGTGGCGCCGGGCAGCAACGAATATGTGATCGGCCGGCCGTTCCTTGACAAGGTGGTGATGAATCTTCCGAACGGCAAACGCTTCACCATCCGCGCACCGGGCCTGAGCAAGGAGAATATCTACGTGGCCGGCGTGACGCTGAACGGCAAGCCGCTGGCGCAAACCTTCCTGCGCCATGAGCAGATTACGGCTGGCGGTGAGCTGGTGTTCACCATGTCGAACCAGCCGAACAAGGAATGGGGACAACCCGCCAGCGCGCGGCCGTACACGCAGACCGCATACTAATTCTTGTACAACACAGCTGTCCAAGGTAAGCTCAGCCGCATTTCAATGTCGGATGGGCTGCCACCTTATGTTGCTTCGCAGATATTTCAATGCGGCTGGTTTAGTCATTGCGCTGGTGTGCAACCATGCGTTCGCCCTGAACCCGTCGATCCGATTGGAAGATCTTAACCACACCTCCTGGAGTGAAAAGGACGGTGTGCCCGCCGACATCAACGGCATGGCGCAGACCCGCGACGGCTGGCTGTGGCTCGCGACTACCGACGGACTCTATCGCTTCGATGGCGTGCGCTTCGAGCGGGTGGCGCTGCCCCATAGCCGCGTGTACAACTTGCACGCGCTCAGCAATGGCGATTTATTGATCAGTTACAGGCTGGGAGGGATGTCATCGCTGCATCCTGACGGCACGGTGACTGAACTGCTGGCGCCGGACGAACACAATATAGAGTATGTCGCCTCCATGGGCATGGACCACGAGGGCGCGATATGGGCCGCCGGTGGAACGGGATTGTATCGTTACCTGAATGGCAAGTGGCAGGCCATGTCCGAAGGCGCGGAGTGGAATGGCCGCACGTTCAGCGTGCTGGTGGACCAGTACGGGCGGGTGTGGGCATCCAATGATCATGCGCTGTATTTGTACGATCGCAGCGTCGGTAAACTTCTGCCGATTCCGGGCAAAGACTTGCATGGCAGCTTGATCCAATCTCCGGATGGGCGGGTATGGGTAGGTGGTCTCGACTCGGTACGTCCAATTCCGGCACCGCCCATGAGCCAGCAATTGCCGCGCGCGCCCGACGCCAATCAGGCGGAGTCGCGCTGGGGCGGTCAATTCGACCGCGATGGCAATCTGTGGGCGCTCAAGTGTCCATATGGCATATGCCGCGTCACGGGCGCCGGCAATCTGCCCAGCGCGGCCATCGTGCCGTCGCTGCAAGCTAGGGAAAAACTGGACCAGCATTGGCAATTGAGCGCATTGTCGACCAACGTGGCATTGGAGGACAGGGAAGGGAACATCTGGGTGTCGACCCAGTCCGGCCTGGACCGATTCCGTGAAAACAAGCTGATCCCAGCCCGCATACCGGGGCCGAATGGGATCTACAGCGTGGCCAGCGATGCCGAAGGCACCATGTGGGTGGTGGAAACGACGAACGGCGCGATCTGGCGAATCGGCGCGGATGGCTTGCCGGTCCCCGTCCCCCACCGTACCGCCAGCGTGGTCACCAATGATCGCGATGGCGCGATTCTGTTGGCAGGCAAGCGGGAAATAGAACGAATCTATCGCGGGCATGTCAGCAAAATTGCCTTGCCTGCGCCGGCCGGACAGCAAATGACCGACCTGGATGTGCTGGGCCTGCTGGATGATGGCAAGGTACTGTGGATGTTCGCCGTCAAGACCGGGCTGATGGGATTGCTCGATGGCCGGTGGGTGCCATACACCCAGTTCAACCTGCCCAAACGGATTTTCATGATGGCGCCCGGGGACCGGGGACAGATGTGGCTGAGCCATAATGATGGCAAGCTCAGCTTCTATGACAACGACAAGCTCACCGATTATGATATCCGCATGAACGGCGTGGAATCCGGTATTTTTCCCGGTCCCCAGCTCATCATCGCGGGTGAACGCGGATTGGCAGTGTTAAAGGGGCAAAACTTCGTCGCCATCGAACCCAGGAATTCGGATGCATTGCGTAATGTGACCGGCATGGCCACCACGCCCGACGGCGACCGCTGGCTCAACGGCAGCAAGGGCGTGGTGCATATTCGCCGCGACGATTGGGAAGCATCCATACGCCAACCTGGAACACCGCTGGTGTACGAAGTCATCAACGTGTTGGAAGGCTATCCGGGACGCGCGGCAATCGACAATAAGCGCCAGACCGTCCATGACCTCGGCAACGGCTTGCTGTGGTTCCGCGCCACCGGCGGGTTGGTGCGGCTCGATACGACCACGCTGCGTCCGAATACGGTGAAGCCGGCGATACAGCTGCTGACGGTGAACGTCGGCAGCGACAGCTACCGGGCACGCCGCCTGCTCACGCTGGCGCCAGACTCCCGCAACTTCAACATTCAGTACACGGCATCCGGTTTGCGCAAGCCGGAGGGCATGCGTTTTCAATACCGGCTCGATGGTGTGGATTCGAGCTGGCAAGATGCCGGTACCCGCCGCTCGGCTTACTACACCAACGTTGGTCCCGGCCTGTACACGTTTAATGTTCGCGCGGTCAACGAGGATGGTATTGCCAGTGACGCCATCGCCAGCATGCAGATTGAAGTGGCGCCGACCGTGATACAAACATGGTGGTTCCGGGTGTTGTGCGTGCTAGCCGCACTACTGGCGTGTATCAACTACGACTGCGCGCAGCGACGCGCAAGATCGCCCATCAGTTGCAGGTTCGGACCGAGGAGCGCGAGCGCATCGCGCGCACATTGCACGACACCTTCCTGCAGGGCGTACAGGCACTTACCTTGCGCGTGTTTTCCGTGTTGACGAAAATGCCGGAGGGGAGCGAGCAACGCGTCAAGCTTGAAGCCATTCTCGATGACGCCGACCGCACGCTGGTAGAAGGCCGGGACCAGGTGCATCAACTCAGGACCGGCAACGATGTCGAAGAAAGCCTGAGCGGCATGGGCGAATCGCTGGCGCTGATGCATGCAGGGGTATCGTTTGCGATTCATGTCGAGGGTATGCGTCGCCCGTTGGCGCCGCTGGTGCAGGAAGAGTTGACGCAGATTGGCCAGGAAGCGCTGCGCAATGCGTTCCAACATGCGCAGGCCAGCGAGATCAAATTAGACATTGAATATGACGCTGACCACTACGTGGTGCGTGTCAGCGACAATGGCCGCGGGCTGGATCCGGCAGAAGTGCAAAGTCGCGCCAAGGAAAAACACTGGGGCATGGCGGGCATGCGTGAACGGGCGCAGCGCGTGGGAGCGGCTTTTGCCATCCATAGTTCAGACAACAAGGGGACTACTGTTGAAGTCCGGACGCCGGCTGTCTTAGCTTACGACAGCCGCGTCAAGTCATAGCTAGGACAACAGCGCGACCAATGCGTTGGGATGGATAGCCCAACCGAGCAAGCCCGCCAGTCCCATGAGAACGCCGAGCGCAGTCGGCACCAGCGCCACCGCGTACAGGGCCCACAGCTGCGTCAGCGCGGT
Organism: Duganella dendranthematis; assembly: GCF_012849375.1. NCBI lineage: Bacteria > Pseudomonadati > Pseudomonadota > Betaproteobacteria > Burkholderiales > Oxalobacteraceae > Duganella > Duganella dendranthematis. The sequence goes on along the minus strand of NZ_CP051684.1, from coordinate 5,754,996 downwards.
GATGGCGAACAGCGAAATAGCGATGGCAAGCAGGGCGTCCGACAGGTCGAACTGGTCGTCCTTGAAGTTGGCCGCGTCGTAGGTTTTCTGATCGTTTTCGGCGTCTGCCTTGGCTTCGGCCTTTTTGTGCGCCTGTTCCTGCACCAGCGTTTCGTACTGTTTGATGGCTTCCTGATACGCCGGCTGTTCGGCGGCGGGGCGGCCGGCGGCGGCCAGCTTCAATTGCAGCACGGTGGACTTGGCGACTTCCTCGCGCACATTGCGGGCCTGGTAGAAGGCCCAGTGGTCAACGCGGTTGGCCTGCGCCTGCTGCATGCTCTGGTTGATGTTGTCGTCCTTGACCTTGCAGATGCCGATAAAGGTGGCCAGCAGCGCGACCGTGATGGCGACGGTGGCATTCAGCTTGCGGTTGTTGGACTGCGCGGTGTCGTTCTGCGTGTCGACGATGTCGAGTGGTTCCATGATGCTTGGGGAGAGTAGAAAGCCGCCAGCATAACCTACTCTCTGCGTTTGGCGGTGATGGTGATGTGATGGTCGGTGCCGGCTTTGCCGTTGACGACGGTCGGCTGGTTCCATTGCAGCAGATGCTGCGAATCGCCAGTCTTCTGCAGCAGCTTGATTTCCAGACCCTCGCTGCAGGACGCTACAGCAACAACCGAGAATGCGAAATTCGGCGCGCTGAATTCCTGCGCAGCCGAGTTGCCGACGAATTTGTCGCTGGAGCGCATGGTGATGACGCCATGCTGCGCCGTCAATGCGATGGTCGCCGGCGCTTGCGGCAGCGGTTTGCAATCGGTGGCGGCGTAGGCTTGGCAGGACAGCATGCCGGCGGCGACCAGAATTAGTTGGCGCACCACCTTCATGCCGAAATCTCCGGCGAGCGGTTGAAGAAGGTCAGACGGTTGCTGGAGGGGTCTTTGATCGACATCTCGCGACCGCCCCACGGCATTTCCTCCACGCCCGGCCGGGCGTTCTTGTACTGCTTGGCGATCAATTCAACTTGATAGGCGTCGACATCGCTGGCAGCGATGCGGACGGCGGCGCCGGGAGAGCAGTCGCCAAAGTGTTCGCTCAGGTGCAGCACGCAGCCATCCTTGGAAACCTGCATGTATAGCGGCAGGCCGTCTTCAAAGCGATGCTCCCAATCGACCTTGAAGCCCAGGAAGCCGACATAGAACTCGCGCGTTTTGGCTTCGTCGAAAAAGCGAAAGATTGGGGTAACGGTGCCCAGACTCATGACGTCTCCTTCTAGTGATGGAACATCGAAAACAGCATGGTGAACACACCCAGTATCACCACATAAAACGCCACCGGCAAGATCAGGAACCAGAAACGCGCTTTCGATTTCTGCACGGCGAATACGGTGGTGGCAGCGCAATAGCTGGTCCAGCAGGACCAGAATACGAAGATTAACACCAGTGAACCGGTGACGTCACTGGCTTCCCACGCCGCTGCGTAATTGCTGTAGGTGGCGGTCTGTATCAACGCAAGCAGGATGGTCGGCAGCACGTACACCAGATCCTGAAGCACGGCGACACTGCGCGCGTCGTCCGGCGCTACGTCGCCGGCGCCCGACCACTCAAGCCGTTTGCGATACCACCAGCCACGAATGTACCAGATGAACACCGAGCCAATCAGGCCGGCGCCGACCACCAGTATCCAGTAATTCATCCACGATTGCAGCACCCAGGAGGTCATGTGATTGGTTTCGCCCATACCCTGGTTGCTCAAATCGGCGCGCACCAGCTTCTGGTCGATGCGGTCCATGGCGCCGGCAAAGCCGGACAGCACGGCCGTAATCAGGATGCCGCGCCGGTCGCTCAGCAGGTCGGGATGGGCAAAGTAGACGCGTGGCGTCAGCAGCAGCGATACCAGGCGGTGCGGCCCGAACACGGATGGCACGGCCGGCATCATGGCAGCACCTCTACCTGCTGGACGAAGTCCGGGCTGAACAGCGGCAATTTGCCTTGCTTTTGCGCGACGGCCTGGTAGCGCAGCAGGAACTGTTTCGGCGGCTGCTTGAGCAGCTCAAAGATGGCAGACTTGCCGTCCTGGCGAATGATGGTGGACGCCATCAGCCAGCCAAGTTCGTAGGCGGTTTCGTCGAAGTCGGTGTAGAACATGATGCCGTAGATCTGGTCGTAGGCCGCTTCGTCGGCTGGCGGCGCCGCCAGCATGCGCCAGCCCAGCGACTCAAAGGTGGTGAGGATGCCGCCGATGCGTTTGGCGTTGCGCTCGATGACCAGTTTCTTGGGAGCCGAATAAATCGTCGGCGCGCGGTCGGCGATTGGATGGGTGAACAGTTCTGCCGTGCCTTCGCTGACCAGTTGCTCCAGCAGTTGATTCAGCCAGAGCGGCCCTGCGATGCTTTTTGTCGCCCCGCCTCCGGCAGCACCTCGCGGCGCATGACGTGATGCTGTATCGCGTGGAACAGTTCATGGGCCACGGTTTCCGCCAGCTCTTGCGTATTGGCTGCGCTGAAGCCCTTCATGTCGACGTACACATCGTCCGGCGTATCGCCGAACGCAAAACCATCGGACAGGCTGCCGAAGATGAAGTGCACATTGAGCTGGGCGCGAAAGTCGGCCGGCACGTATTCCCTAAGCTGGCGCGCGACTTCGGCCGCCAGTGGCGCGTATTTGCCGTAGCCCGGCCTGGAAAGTTCGGTCGACAGCAGCTTGGCGGCATCCACCATTTGCGGCCGGTCGCGCAGGCTCTTGTAGCGGCCGATCAGCGCCTCGCAATCGTTCAAGCGCATCTTCCGGATCAGCGCCTTGGCTTCGGCACTGGTGCAGTACGTGGCGGGGAGGTTGAAATCGCCAGTGCTGATCGCCGCGCTGACGACCCTGGCGTTCTCGAAGTCGAAACCGAAGCGTAGCTGGTCGGCATGGGCGTTGGGGGAGAGAAGTAACAGCAGTAGCAGCAAGCGGCGCAACCAGAACATCCATCCCCCACGCAGAAATATATAAAGCTGATAACTTTAACAGCTTAGTATATTTCTGGCACGATAATTTCGGCGGGCACCGGCCGGCGCACGTAATCATCGTGGTATTCGCGTTCCGGCAGGTGGATCTCCGGATGCGCCACTTCTTCATACGGCATCTGCTCCAGCAGGTGATGGATGCAGTTCAGGCGCGCCTTCTTCTTGTCGACACCTTGCACCACCCACCACGGCGCTTCCGGTATGTGGGTCCGTTCCAGCATCACTTCCTTGGCCTTGGTGTATTCCTCCCAGCGTCGGCGCGATTCCAGGTCCATGGGGCTGAGCTTCCACTGTTTCAGCGGATCGTGGATGCGGCCGAGGAAGCGGGCATTCTGCTCTTCGTCCGAAATCGAGAACCAGTATTTAATCAGCTGAATGCCGGAGCGGGCCAGCATGCGCTCGAATTCCGGCACGGTCTGGAAGAATTCCTCGTACTGGTCGTCGCTGCAAAAGCCCATCACGCGTTCGACCCCGGCGCGGTTGTACCAGCTACGGTCGAACAGCACGATCTCGCCGGCGGCCGGCAGGTGCGACACGTAGCGCTGGAAGTACCACTGCGTGCGTTCGCGGTTGTTTGGCGCCGGCAGCGCGGCCACGCGGCACACGCGCGGATTCAGGCGCTGGACGATGCGCTTGATGACACCACCCTTGCCGGCGGCGTCGCGGCCTTCAAACAGGATCACGACCTTGTGGCCGGTGTGGACCACCCAGTCCTGTAACTTGACCAGCTCCGCCTGAAGGCGGAACAACTCGCGGAAGTACAAGCGGCGTTCTTCCTTGGCCTCGGCGCTGCGCTCACGTTCGACCACTTCCTTGGTGAACGGATCGATCTCGCGGTCTTCCAGCTCCATCTCCAGTTCTTCGTCGTAGCTGTCGGTCAGCTCGCGCTGGACGCGGTCCAGCAAATCCTGTTCGTTTAATTGCATGCTAATTCCTGATTTCAGAAGATGTGAGAGAAGAGCCAGAACAGTGAGCCGGACAATAGGATCGCCACCGGCAAGGTCAGTACCCAGGCCAGTGCCAGATTACGCACCGTCGACCACTGCAAGCCAGATTTGTTGGCGGCCATGGTGCCAGCCACGCCGGACGACAGCACGTGGGTCGTGGATACAGGCAGGCCGTAGATATCGGCCGCGCCGATGGTCAACATGGCCACCAGCTCCGCCGACGCGCCTTGCGCATAGGTCAGGTGGGATTTGCCGATTTTTTCACCCACCGTCACCACGATGCGCTTCCAGCCGACCATGGTGCCCAGACCGAGCGCGATCGCCACCGCCACCTTGACCCACAGCGGAATGAACTTGGTGGCGTCATCCAGTTGCTTGCGGAAGGCTTTCAGGTTGGCCGTGGTGTCGGCGTCGAACGGCACGGCGTGGCGCTTGTCGAGCAGGCGCATGGCTTCGGCGGCCAAGTACATATCGTTACGCACGTTGCCTACGGTTTCAGCCGGCACCTTGGCCAGCGAGCCATGCTGCTTGACGGCCTGGCCGATCTCGCCGGTCAGCGCCGCCAGCGCCGGCACTACGGCTGGCGTCAGTTCCTTGCTGCGGATATAGGTGGACAAGGCGGCGCGCGGTTCTGCGGCCGGCAGCGCGCCTGGCGCGATGTACTTTTGCAGCGACTGTTGCGTGACCTGGCTGACCGCGACGAACTGCGTCACCTGATCCACCGGCAGCGCGCGATTCAGCGCATACGCCATCGGCACCGTACCGACCAGGATCAGCATGATCAGGCCCATGCCCTTCTGGCCGTCGTTGGAGCCGTGCGCGAAGGAGACGCCGGTGCAGGTGAGGATCAACAGGCCACGGATATACCAAGGCGGCGGCGTGCTGCCTTTTGGCGCTTCGTACAACTCGCGGCGTTTGATCACGGCGCGCAGCACCAGCAACAACATGGCGGCGCAGCCGAAGCCCACCAGTGGCGACAGCAGCAGCGAGTAGCCGACCTTGGACGCCTGCGCCCAGTCGACGCCGCTGGTGCCGTCGCGACCATGCATCATGGCGTTGGCGATACCGACGCCGAGAATCGAGCCGATCATGGTGTGTGACGACGATGCCGGCAGGCCGAGCGCCCACGTGCCCAGGTTCCACATGATGGCGGCGATCAGCAGCGCGAACACCATCGCAAAGCCGGAACTGGAGCCGACCTGCAGGATCAGTTCCACCGGCAGCAGCGAGATGATGCCGAAAGCGACTGCGCCGCTCGACGTCAGCACGCCTAGGAAGTTGAAGCAGCCGGACCACACCACGGCGGCATTGGCCGGCATGGAGTTGGTGTAGATGACGGTGGCGACGGCGTTGGCGGTGTCGTGGAAGCCGTTGACGAATTCGAAGCCCAGCGCGATCACCAGCGCCACGCCGAGCAGGATGTAGGGCAGCCAGCTGGTGGCGACCGGGCCGGCCTCGGTGACATCGGCGCGCAGGCTGAAGGCGCTGTACATCAGCCCCGCAAGCAGCAGCACGACGAAGATGGCGGCGGTCAGCGGAGTGTTCTTGCTGTCCGCGGGGCTTGGGCGGGCAGGTTGGACGACAGTATTCATTCAGTCAGCTCCAGTATAAAAATGGTAACTGACTTTACCGGCCGATTATGACGGTGTGATGACCATTCCCGGTGGCGCCGGCGTGGCGGCCGGCTGCGGCGCGGCGTCGCCCTGTGTGGCCAGCTCCAGCTCATGGAAAGCGTCCTGGGTCAGCTGCATCAGGCGTTCCGGGTCCGGCACCAGCGCAGTGTCAACGAACAGCGCCAGCTGGATCTGGCCGGCGTAGGAGATGAAAGCCAGCCCAACGCCCAGCTTGCCGGTCTGCGGCACCCAGCAGATCAGGTCCGTCAGCCGCGATCCGGCCAGGTAGCGGCGGCTGGCCGGCCCTTCGATATTGGTCAGCACCACCGAACCCTTGGAGGTGAACAGGTTGAGAGCGAAATGCTGCAAGGCCGTCGGCAGGCAACCGGCCAACGACAGGAAGGCCATGGTGGCACGCGGCTGGTGCGAGCGCTTGATGGCTGTCATGCGGTGGCTGGACTGGCGCAGGCGCACGCACGGGTCTTCAACATCGGTTGGCAGATCGACGGCCACGAGGCCGAATTCATTCCCGAGCTGGAAGGCGTTGGCCTTTTCGCGCAGGTTAAAGGTGACGGCGGCGCGCAGCGCGCGGCCATCCAGATGCTGTCCGCGTTCACCGAGGTACTGTCGCAGCGCGCCGGAGACGGCGGCCACCCAGACGTCGTTAAGCGTCACGCCCATGCGCTTGGACATGGCGCGCACGCGTTCCATCTCCAGCGGCGGTAGCCAGACCAGCTGCTTGTCGCCGATCATCGGCGTCTTGAACTGGGTCTGCGCGTCCGGCCACAGGATGGACAGGCGCGCTACGTGGCCGGCGATCTTCAGCGATGACAGGCCGCGCACCAGCGCCGAACACACTGGATTGTGGGCGATGGCGCGATGCGGGTGGCCGACTGGCGATGGCGTCTTGCCATGCAGGCCGTTGTCGTCGGTGAGGTGGTTCAGCACATGCACCAGTCCCAGGCCGTCGGTGATGCAGTGATGGACGCGGAACACGATCGCATGGCCGCCATTGACGCGGTCCAGCACTGTCATGTGCCAGCGTGGGCGGTCTGGCGCCAGCGGCAGGTGGGCGAGGCGGGTCAGCTGCGCTTGAAGTTCCTCGCGCGGCACGTCGCGTTCCATGCGTTCCAGTTCGACGTGATGATTGATGTCGAACTGTTCGTCCTCCACCCAGCGTTTGCCGACGACCTTTTGTGTGAAGCGCGGGTAGTTGGTCAGACGGTAGGCGATGGTCGCGGTCAGCCGTTCCATATCGACAGGGCCGTCGAACAGCAGGATGCTGTTGATGACCATCAGGTTCTTGTCGCTGTCCATGCGGTGCCACGCGTAGTCGCGGCGAGTCAGGGCGGATGGCGCGGTTGGTTTGTCGTTGCGCGGCCGCAGCGCGTAGTGGTTCAGTCCCGCCATATGGACGCGGCACAAGTAGTCCTGCCAGTCGATGGCGCGGGTGTCGACGCTGTAGCAGGCCTGGTCTTCGGCGCTGAAACGCTGCGCCAGCGCTTGCAGGCGGTCACTGTGGAAGATATAGCGCGGCGCGGTGTAGAACGAGAAGGTCAGGGCCAGCAGCTGGGTCGTGCGCAGTGCTTCCAGCGCTGGCGATTCGCTGGCGCCGAGCAGCTTGCGCACGCCGCTCCAGGCGCCGGCGCCAATGCGCATTGCGCGCAGCATCAGCAGGAAGGCAGGGCGGCTGACGACGCGGAATTCATGCTTGGGCGGTTGATGGAACAGGCGCTCGTACTGGCGCCAGTTGCGCTTCGCTTCGCCCTGTATCAATTCGATTACGCGGCCGACCGTAACCGGGTTAGTGGCGCCGGTGCAGGCCTGGTAGATGCGCAGCGCCGGCGGCGCTTGCAGCGCTTCGGCGGCGGCCAGGATGATGCTGTTGGCGACCAGGTCGGCCGGGATGATGTCCACCACCTGCTCCGGTTGCGCCGGGAACAGGTTGGTCTTGCCGCGCGCGTAGGCCAGGATGATGGCATCGGCCACCTTGACGCCTTCGATCCAGCCGGGCGCCGGCTCCTGCAAGGTGCTTTCGATGATGGACGGCCGTACGATGGTCAGCGCGCGGCCACGCATGGCGGCCATGGCCAGTTGTTCGCCGATCCACTTGGTGAAGGTGTAGGTGTCGTTCCAGCCGTGGTAATTGGCTTCGGCGATGCCCAGCGCGGTCAGGCGGCGCGCCAGTTCGGTGGCGTCGGTGACATCGGCGTGCAGCAGGGCGATGCGGTGTTGCAGATGGCGTAGCAGGCCGTCCAGCTCATAGTGCCCGTCCGCGTGGCGCGGGATGGCGGCGCGCGCCGGCGTGACGATTTGCTCGGCCATGGGGCCGCGATGGTAACCGTTGACGTAGCAGGTCGACACCTGGATCAGCGGCGCGTTGCCGGCGCGCGCCAGTTCGGTGATGTTTTGCACGCTGATGGCGTTGATCGACAGCGCTTCGTCCAGCGCCTCGCGGAAGTTGACGCTGGCGGCGGCGTTGATCACCAGGTCGATGCGGCGCGCCAGCGCGTTGAAGGCGCTCAGCGGCAGGCCGAGGCAGGGCGCCGTCACCTCGCCGCTGACGCATTCGATTTTATCGGCGAAGAACTGCACCAGGAAATCCGGCCGCTCGGCGCGCAGGCGGTCGAAGATCGACGATGTGGCGATTTCGCTTTCGAAGCGCGCGCGGGCATCGCCGCGGATCAGCAGCACGATGCGGCCGATGTCGGGCACGCTGCGTATCAGCTTTTCCAGCACCACTTTGGCGAGGAAACCGGTGCTGCCGGTGATCAGTACGCGCTTGCCGGAGAGTGCCGTGTGCACATGGAATGCGGAGGTCATAGCGGGCTCTAAAAAAGATGTCATAGCTGCAATGGGCCGATCTTAGAGCCAAACCGCGCGGTCACTAGCGACTTTGCACTGGCTTGAGAAGCCAAACACATGGCGCTGCGAGTCAGCCCCGATGACAGGCGGTCCGCCGCCTTGCGGCATTTGCGCAACGCTTAAATAATTTGCTGAGAACTGAGGAGGGAATAAGTTCAACATCGGCGCGCGCCCGTGATCGGCGCTTGGCGCGGCGCTGGGCAATGCTGGTGATTGCCTTGAAATCATCGGTCCAATGAGCAGGGCCGTGGTTTTGCGAAGAGGATGATCGGGAGGAGTTTTAGGGTTTTATGATGCAACCGCACATCGGAAAATGTGCGGTTTTGGGAATGTTGTTCAAGCACCACATGAGCAGTACCATTGGAACCCGCAACCCGCAGGCGTCAGGGTCTGACCCCGTGGGGTCAGACCCTTTTGTCCGGGGTTAAGTCCGGCGTTAATTATCGCGAATATGCCATGCGCGGTTGATGCTCAACGCTGCCAGTGACGCGGCGGCGCCAGAGAACAGGTACACGCCCGCATAGGCCAGTCCGAAGTGCGAGGACAGTCCCAGCGCCACCAGCGGCGCAAAGCCGGCGCCCACCAGCCATGCCACATCGCTGGTCAGTGCCGCGCCGGTATAGCGGAAGCGCTGCGGGAAGTTGGACGTTACCGCACCCGCTGCCTGGCCATACGACAGCCCCAGCAAGGAGAAGCCGATCAGGATAAACGCGTCCTGCCCGGTTTCGCCGCTGCCGATCAGGAATGGCACGAACAGGCTGAAGATACCGATCATGATCGCCAGCGTGCCCAGCGTGCGGCGGCGGCCGACGCGGTCGGCGATGAAGCCGGAGATGATGATACCCACCGCCATCAGCGCCACGCCCAGCATCTGCACGTGCAGGAAGCCGGCAATCGAGCGCTGCGACGTCAGCGTGATCCACGACAGCGGGAATACCGTTACCAGGTGGAACAGCGCGTAGCTGGCCAGTGCTGCCAGGGCGCCGATGATCACGTTGCGCGATTGCGAATTGAGCAACTCGCCGACCGGCACCGGATCGAGCTGGTGCTCGTCCAGCAGGTGCGAGTATTCATGCGTGGTCACCAGGCGCAGGCGGGCAAACAGCGCCACCACGTTGATGGCAAACGCCACATAGAACGGATAGCGCCAGCCGAATTCGAGGAAGTCCAGCGAACTGAGGTTGGTCATCAGGTAGGCAAACAGCCCGGCCGCAATGACGAAGCCGATCGGCGCGCCCAGCTGACCCAGCATGGCGTACCAGCCGCGCTTCTCTTCTGGCGCGTTGAGCGCCAGCAGCGATGGCAGGCCATCCCACGATCCGCCTTGCGCAATGCCTTGTCCAATCCGCAAAATGGCCAGGAAGACAATCGAGGTGGTCCCCAAACTGGCATAGTCCGGAAGGAAGGCGATACCTGCCGTGGAAACCCCCATAATCAACAACGCCAGCGTCAATTTGGTTTCACGCGTGAAGTGATGTTGAACTGCCATAAAAGCCACAGTTCCTATCGGACGGGCAATAAAGGCAAGCGCAAAAATCGCAAAAGCGTATAGTGTGCCGTCAAGCCTGCTGTCGTATGGAAAGAATACCGACGGGAATACCAGCGCTGACGCGATGGCGTAGACGAAGAAGTCGAAATACTCGGATGCGCGCCCGATGACCACGCCGATCGCAATTTCCCCGGGAGAGATATGTCCGTCCCTGGCGTTAATGCTACGTGCTCCAGGGCTTGTTTGATGATGGACGTCAGCTTGGACGTCACTAATAGAAGTCGTGTTAGCCATAGTCTCTTTGTCTCGTGTTAAGTAATTGTTATCACGGCGAGTCCGAGCACGTAGGACAAAGTGTCCAATTGCAAGAACAACCCGTCGTGAGTACAGTAGCATGTTCCCAACAATCTGTAATCTAAATTACCGCATGATTCCTCCTATCGTTCGTCGTGGATTGCTCCTCGCACCGTTATTGTGGCTCGCTGGCTGCGATACGGTCGTGCTGAATCCGTCCGGGGATATCGCAGCGCAACAAGCACACCTAGTCGTGGTGTCAACCTTGCTGATGCTGTTGATTATCGTACCTGTCATGTTTCTCATCTGTCTGTTCGCTTGGCGCTATAGGAAGTCAAATACTGCCGCCGAATACAAACCAGACTGGGATCACTCTACCAAGCTCGAACTGCTGATCTGGGGCGCGCCGCTGCTGATCATCATCGTGCTGGGCCTGATCACGTGGATTTACACCCACTTGCTCGATCCGTATCGTCCGCTGAGCCGCCTGGACGAAAACCGTCCGATCGCCGCCGGCGTCAAGCCGCTGGAAGTGCAAGTGGTGTCGATGGACTGGAAATGGGTCTTCATTTATCCGGAGCAGGGCATCGCGACCGTGAATGAGCTGGTCACGCCGATCGACGTACCGGTCCGTTTCCACATGACCTCGACCTCGGTGATGAACGCGTTCTACATTCCTGCACTGGCTGGTATGGTCTACACCATGCCTGGCATGGAAACGCAGCTGAATGCGGTGATGAACAAGGTCGGCATCTACGACGGTTTCTCGGCCAACTACAGCGGCGCCGGTTTCTCGGACATGCGCTTCAAGTACCACGGCGTGTCGCAAGCCGACTTCGACGCCTGGGTTGCCAAGACCAAGTCCAGCACCACTGTGCTGAACCGTGCAGAAGCGTTGCTGCTGGAAAAACCGACGATCAAGCACCCGATCATGCATTTCGGTACCGTGGACAATGGCATTTATGACCTGATCCTGAACCGTTGCGTGGCCGAAGGCTCGGTCTGCGTCAATACCCAGATGCACCAGGATGCCACGCGCATCAAGGCAGCGGCAGTCATGAAAAACCTGCCGAAAGACGTGTGTGAACCTGCCACCGTCGCCGCAACTGCTCAACCTACCCGTAAAGAATGACCATGTCTGATCTCAACCTGACCAATCTGATCTTTGGGCGGCTGTCACTGGAAGCAATTCCATACCACGAGCCCATCCTGATCGGCACCTTCGCCGGCGTGGCGTTGGGCGGTATCGCCTTCCTCGCCGCCATGTTCTACTTCCGTTTGTGGGGTCCGTTCTGGCGTAACTGGGTTACCTCGATCGACCACAAAAAAATCGGCATCATGTATATGGTGCTGGGTATCATCATGCTGCTGCGCGGCTTCGCCGATGCACTGATGATGCGCGCACAGCAGGCCATGGCCTTTGGGGATAACCCGGGCTTCCTGCCGCCGCACCACTTCGACCAGGTGTTTACCGCCCACGGCACGATCATGATTTTCTTCGTCGCCATGCCGCTGGTTACCGGTCTGATGAACTACGTGGTGCCGCTGCAAATCGGCGCGCGCGACGTGTCGTTCCCGTTCCTGAATAACTTCTCGTTCTGGATGACCACCTTCGGCGCCATGCTGACCATGGTGTCGCTGTTCATCGGTGAATTCGGCAAAACCGGCTGGCTGGCCTTCCCGCCGCTGTCGGGCATCGCCGCATCGCCGGACGTCGGGGTCGATTACTATATCTGGTCGTTGCAGGTGGCCGGGGTCGGGACTACGCTATCCGGGGTCAACCTGCTGGCCACCATCATCAAAATGCGCGCGCCTGGCATGTCGATGATGAAAATGCCAGTGTTCACCTGGACCGCACTGTGCACCAATGCACTGATCGTCGCGACCTTCCCGATTCTGACCATCACCCTGGCCATGCTGTCGCTGGACCGTATCGCCGGCTTCAACTTCTTCACCACCGAACTGGGTGGTAACCCGATGCTGTACGTCAACCTGATCTGGATCTGGGGCCACCCTGAGGTCTACATCCTGGTGCTGCCAGTGTTCGGCGTGTTCTCGGAAATCGTCTCGACCTTCTCCGGCAAGCGTCTGTTCGGCTACACCTCGATGGTGTACGCCACCGTCGTGATTACCGTGCTGTCTTACCTGGTATGGCTGCACCACTTCTTCACCATGGGCTCCGGCGCCAGCGTCAACTCGTTCTTCGGCATCACCACGATGATCATCTCGATCCCGACCGGCGCCAAGATCTTCAACTGGCTGTTCACCATGTACAAAGGCCGCATTCGCTTCACCGTGCCGATGATGTGGACCGTGGGCTTCATGCTGACCTTCGTGATCGGCGGTATGACCGGCGTGATGCTGGCAGTGCCACCAGCCGACTTCGTGCTGCACAACTCGCTGTTCCTGATCGCCCACTTCCACAACGTGATTATCGGTGGCGTGGTGTTCGGTCTGTTCGCTGGTATCAACTACTGGTTCCCGAAAGCCTTCGGCTTCACGCTGGACGAGTTCTGGGGCAAGGTATCGTTCTGGTGCTGGCTGGTCGGTTTCTGGGTGGCCTTCACGCCGCTGTACATCATGGGCTTCATGGGCGTTACCCGCCGCATGAACCACTTCGATGATCCTTCGCTGCAGATCTACTTCATCGTGGCCGCCATCGGCGCGCTGATCATCGCTGCTGGTATCGGCGCCTTCCTGGTACAGATCGGCGTCAGCGTCCTGAACCGCAAGAAACTGCGCGACGTCACCGGCGACCCATGGGGCGGCCGTACGCTGGAGTGGGCCACGTCGTCGCCACCGCCAGACTACAACTTCGCCTTCACGCCAGTGGTGCATGACAGCGACAGCTGGGCCGACATGAAAGCCAACCAGTATCAGCGTCCGCTGAAAGGTTTCGTCGACATCCACATGCCGAAGAACACCGGCGCCGGCTTCATCATCTCGGCACTGGCCTTCGCCTTCGGCTTCGCCATGGTCTGGTCGATGTGGTTGCCTGCTGCACTGTCGTTCGCGGCGATGCTAGTGGCGATCATCGTTCACACCTTTAACTACAAGCGCGATTACTACATCAACGCCGATGAAGTGAATCGTACCGAAGAAGCGCATACTCGTTTGCTGGAAAGCCATGTCTGAAATTAACGCTAATGGCGCCCTGAGCGCCGATCCAAGCGCGCGTTACTACGTGCGTGACCATCATCCTGAGCACAGCACGCTGCTGGGCTTCTGGATTTACCTGATGAGCGACTGCCTGCTGTTCGCCGGCCTGTTCGCCGCTTACGCAGTCCTGGGCCGCAGCTATGCGGGCGGCCCAAGCGGCGCGGAACTGTTCGACCTGCCGACCGTGGCGATCAACACCGGCTTCCTGCTGCTGTCGTCGATCACCTACGGCTTCGCGATGATCGCCTCGCAGCGTAAAAACCTGAAGGCCACCATCGTCTGGCTGCTGATCACCGGCGCCTTCGGCCTGGCGTTCCTGTACCTGGAACTGGACGAGTTCGTGCACCTGATCCATGAAGGCGCGGGTCCGCAACGCAGCGCGTTCCTGAGCTCGTTCTTCGCGCTGGTCGGCACCCACGGTCTGCACGTGACCTTCGGTACCGTCTGGCTGGTGACGCTGTGCTTCCAGCTGGGCAAGCACGGCCTGACCCCTGAAAACAACCGCCGCCTGATGTGCCTGTCGATGTTCTGGCACTTCCTGGACGTGATCTGGATCGGCGTCTTTACCTTTGTCTACCTGATGGGAGTTCTGCCATGAGCGCACCACACAACCACTCTGCGCATGATGACCACGGCCACGGCCACGACGACCACGAAGGCGATGGTCACCACGGCAGCCTGAAGGACTACGCGATCGGTTTCATCCTGTCCGTGATCCTGACCGCGATTCCGTTCTACCTGGTGATGACCAAGGCGTTCGACAAGTCGAGCACCACCGCCATCGTCATCCTCGGCTTCGCCGCAGTGCAGGTGATCGTGCACATGGTCTACTTCCTGCACATGAACGGCAAGGCCGAAGGCGGCTGGTCGATGCTGGCCACGCTGTTCACGCTGGTGTTGCTGGTGATCGTCCTGGCTGGCTCGATCTGGGTCATGTACCACATGAACCTGAACATGATGCCGTCCATGGGTAACGACGCTCACAACATGCAAGACATGCAATGATGACGGGCGCCTCCAAGCGCCAACGTTCCCGAACCCTGCGCGTCATCCTGGTCCTCGCGGCCGGGGTGATGTTTGCAGGGTTTTTTGCTTTGGGGACGTGGCAGGTATTCAGACTTCAATGGAAACTGGCGCTGATCGAGCGCGTCGACCAGCGCGTGCATGCGGCGCCGGTTGCGGCGCCGTCGATGGCGCAATGGCCGCAGCTGAACGCGGACGCCGACGACTATCGGCGCGTGCAGTTGCGCGGCGTGCTGCTGGATGGTTCGACCACTCAGGTGCTGGCGTCGCTGGACCGCGGCATCGGCTACTGGGTGGTGACGCCACTGTGCACGCCGGACGGCGGCATCGTGATGGTCAATCGCGGCTTTACCCCGGCAGGCCTCGGCGGCTGGAAGCCACAACCGGCGCCGCCGGCGGCAATGGCCGATGCATGCCGTGGCGCGGCCGGTCCGACGGTGTCGGTCAGCGGTCTGCTGCGGCTGACCGAAGTGGCGGGGCGCTTGCGCCAGAACGAACCGGCGCGCAATTACTGGTACACGCGCGATGTGCAGGCGATCGCCCAGGCGCGTGGCCTGCCGGCGGTGGCGCCGTACTTTGTCGATGCCGATGCGGCGTCGGCCAAGGCAGCGGGACCGGTGGCGAGCGTGCAGCCGGTCGGCGGACTGACAGTTATTTCCTTCGTCAACAACCACTTGGTTTATGCTATCACCTGGTACGCACTGGCCCTGATGGTGGCTGGAGCGACGGTATGGATCATCCGAGATGCGCGCAAACAAAAATAGCAATCCCTATGACGGCGGCCCGGCACGGCTGCGGCCCCGTCTTCCTGTCGTAGAACCGCTGGCGCCGGCCAACGCCTCCGCCAGCACGATCACCCACGCGGCCGGACACAAGAACATGCAGCAGCTGATCCAGCTGCGCTGGATCGCCGTGATCGGCCAGATCACCACCATTGCCACCGCCTCAATTCTGCTGGGCGTGCAGCTGCCGATGCCGGCCATGCTGAATGTGCTGGCCTGCCTGATCGCCTTCAACGTCGCCAGCATCCTGCGCTGGCAGGAAAACCAGGTGGTGTCCAACAGCGAGCTGCTGCTGGCGTTGACGGTGGACGTGGCCAGCCTCACTGCGCAGCTGTATCTGAGCGGCGGCGCCACCAATCCCTTTGTGTTCCTCTATCTGCTGCATGTGATCCTCGGCGCGGTGCTGCTGGAGACATGGGCCACCTGGACCATGGTGATCGTCACCGGCGCCTGCATCGCAGGTCTGGCGCTGTTTTCGGAACCGCTGCCGCTGCCGCAGGATCACGCGCTGGGCATTTTCAGCCTGTATGTACAGGGTATGCTGCTGTGCTTTATCCTGGACGCGGCGCTGCTGGTCATCTTCATCACCCGCATCATGCAGAATATGCGCAGCAGCGCGGCGGCGGTGTCCGACCTGCGCCAGCGCGCGGCGGAAGAAGAGCACATCGTCCGTATGGGGCTATTAGCGTCCGGCGCAGCGCACGAACTGGGCACGCCGCTGGCGACGCTAGCGGTGATCCTCGGCGACTGGAAGCATATGCCAGAATTTAAGGGCAGCCCGGTGCTGCTGGAAGAAATCGCCGAGATGCAAACGCAGCTCAAGCGCTGCAAGTCCATCGTCAGCGGCATTTTGATGTCGGCCGGCGAGGCGCGCGGCGAATCTTCGACCGCCACCACGCTTAACACCTTCCTCGACGAGGTGGTGGCCGAGTGGCGCATCGGCCGCCCGGTAGCGGCGTTTGAACTGGAAAACCGCATCGCGACCGATCTGCCGGTGGTGTCCGATTCCACCCTCAAGCAAATGATCTGCAATGTGCTGGATAATGCGCTGGAAGCTTCGCCGGCGTGGCTGCGCATGGAGGCCAGCATTGAAGGCGGCATGCTGGTGCTGCTGGTGACCGATAACGGTCCCGGCTTTGCACCGTCTATACTGGCGCAGTTTGGCAAGCCTTACAATTCCAGCAAGGGGCGTCCCGGCGGCGGACTGGGACTGTTCCTGGTGCTGAATGTGGCGCGCACGCTGGGCGGCGAAGTGACCGCAACCAACCGCGAGCAGGGCGGGGCGATGGTGCGTTTGACGCTGCCGCTGTCGGCCATCGAAATCAAATCGGAACAACAAACGACATGACGACAGAAGATCGAGCAGAAGATCGAGTACTGCTGCTGGTAGAAGATGATGCAGCCTTCGCCCGTACATTGGGGCGTTCCTTCGAGCGGCGCGGCTATCAGGTGCTGCTGGCGGAAAACGTGGACGACGCCAGCGCGCTGCTGGTCGATCATTCGCCCGGTTACGCCGTGGTGGACTTGAAATTGAAGGGCAATTCGTCCGGCCTGGCCTGCGTGCAGATGCTGCACGAGCATGACGAAGAGATGCTGATTGTGGTGCTGACCGGCTTCGCCAGCATCAATACAGCGGTGGAGGCGATCAAGCTGGGGGCCTGCCAGTACCTGGCCAAACCATCTAACACCGACGATATCGAAGCCGCGTTCGAGCACGTGGCCGGCGCGGCGGACCTGGAACTGAGTTCTCGCACCACGTCGGTCAAGACCTTGGAGTGGGAACATATTCATACGGTGCTCGCGGAGACCGATTTCAATATCTCCGAAGCGGCGCGGCGTCTCGGCATGCACCGCCGCACGCTGGCGCGCAAACTTGAGAAACAACGGGTGAAGTGAGCCCGAAAATATGAGCCAACAAGCATCGCTATTTGATTTTGAACCGCCGCCAAAACTGACGGACCGGATCTTCTTCGCCATCGCGCCGGATGCTCCGGCCATCGCCGACATCGGCGCGCTAACGGCGACGCTGAAAGCGCAGCATGGCATGCAAGGCCGGCCGATTGCCGACGCCAAACTGCACTGCACTTTGTGTAATCTGGGCGATTTTGCCGGCATGCCGGATGCGCTGATCGCGCGCGCGTCGCAAGCAGCAACGCAGGTGGCCGGCGCTACGCCGCCCTTTGTAGCCAGCTTCGACACCGCACAGACCTTCGTCAATCGCGCCCGCAACCGGCCGTTCGTGCTAACTGGCGGCGATGGCGTGACCGGTGTGGCGGCGCTGTACCGTAACCTGAACAGCGCGCTGCACAAAGCGGGCATCCCCGGCAATCCAGCCAGCTACACGCCGCACGTCACACTGCTGTATGACGATGTGACGGTTCCACCGCAAGGCGTAACGCCGGTGGAATGGACCGTGCGCGAGTTCGTCCTGCTGCACAGTCATATCGGCCAGGCACGTCCTTACAACGTGCTGGCGCGCTTTAGAATGCCTTCAGCTTGAGCTGAATCGACAGCGCGCCGTACAAACGGTCTTTGTACGACGGCACGATGGCGACGTTGACGCCAACGCGTTCATATTCGTAGCTGAGGGTAGGGATGGCGGCGGGGAACCAGCCGCCATCGCGCATTTTAGGGTAGCCGCTAAAACCGCCCACCACCGCGCCGATGCGCACCGGGCCGATTTTCCACGGCTGGTAATACACGCCCGCGTAGTTGGAATAAGCGCGGTCGCTGTTATAGAAGCGTCCCGCCGTTACCGACGCCACCGTCGAAAAGCGCCATTCCCCGCCCAGGCCCGGATTGCTGTCGTTCAGGCCTTTATCGCGCTGGAAGTGGTAAGAGTAAAAGCCACCATTGATCCACACTTCCTGCAGCGGCTTCGCCTCGATGGTCTCGAAACCGTCGGCCATGGCCGCACCGGACACGCAGGCCAGCAACGCCAGCCCGGCAATACGCAAACTATTAATCATCCGAAGCTTTCTTCGTCATGTTGAGGACTGGGATTATAGCCGTGTATGATGCGGGCATGATAACCACGTCGCGTCCCTTCCTCGGTTTGCTGGTGTTTGCCGCCGGCTGCGCGCAGGCGGCCGAATGGCGTGGACTGGTCGATGTGCGCGCCGTCGATTCCGACGCCAGCCGCAGCTTCCTGGACAGCGGCATGGGCAAGACGCGCTATGACGCCAACTCGCCGCGCTTGAGCATCGGCCAGGCCGTGCTGCATGGCGATGCCGATATCACCGACAGCATCAGCGGCACGCTGGAACTGAGCGCCGACCAGCAGCATCGCGGCATAGTCGATGTGCGCGAGGCTTGGCTGGCATGGAGTCCGGTGCCGGCCGGCGCCTGGAAGACGCGCGTCAAGGCCGGCTTCTTCTTCCCGCCGACCAGCGTGGAAATCGACTACGACAGCCTCGGCTGGGTGCCGAAACACACCATCTCCAGTTCCGCCATCAATAGCTGGATCGGCGAAGAGCTGCGCACCAACGGCGTGGAGTGGAGTGCGCGACGGCTGGGCCGCTATGTCGATGCGCCGTATGACGTGGGCGTGGTGGCGGCGGTCTTCAACGGCAATGATCCCACCGGGACGTTGCTGGCATGGCGCGGCTGGTCGATCAGCGACCGCATCGCCGGCCGCTTCGATACAGTCAAGCTGCCCGACTTGCCGGTGTACCGGAGCGACGGCGCGATCCCACGGCAATGGCGTGACATCCATCCGTTCCGCGAAGTGGATGGACGGCTCGGCTACTACGCCGGCGCCAATTTCAATGTCGGCACGCGACTGGAGCTGGCCGCGCTGCATTACGATAATCTGGCCGATCCGATGGCGGTCAAGGACGGGCAGTACAGCTGGCGCACGCGCTTCGACCATGTCAGCGCCGTGTGGCGGCCGCAGGGTCAGTGGGAACTGGCGATACAGACCATGCGCGGCGATACGCTGATGGGCCCCAACGCGGTGGCGCTGGATTTCCAGTCGTGGTTTGCACTGGCCAGCCATCCGCTTGGCGGCGGCACGGCGGCGATTCGCTACGATCATTTCCGCACGCGAGGGCACGACATCCTGCCCGCCGATCCCAACGACGAAAACGGCTATGGGGTGGCGCTGGCCTACGATTGGCCGCTGTCGGACAGCCTGTCCCTGATGAGCGAGGCGCTGCTGGTCCGCAGCGACCGGTCAGCGCGGCGCCTGCTCGCTGAACTTCCGCAGCAAACCGAACGCAGCTTTACGGTATCGCTGCGCTGGCGTTTCTAACACCTGCCGCTACCTCGTTAGAGAGGTGTTTTCCCTATCTTCAAGTAGTAAAGTTCCATCCAAGTTGACGCATGGATATTGTTAATAGGCAATGACTATTGAATGGATTTAATCAATCCATTTAACGAAATTGCTGAAACAAAATATGATGCGGATATCTCGTGTGCGATCTAAAGGAACTGCAATGGAAACGAATAAGAATGAAATCAGCGTCGCCGCCCGTCTGAGCATCGGTTTCGGCATCGTGCTGGCGATGATGCTAGTGCTGTCGATACTGAGCGTTATCAAGGTCAATGCCATCGACAACAGCCTCCAACACATCAGCGAAGTGAATAACGTTAAGCAGCGGCATGCCGTCAACTTGCGCGGCAGCGTGCACGATCGCGCGATTGCGTTGCGCGACGTGGCCTTGGTCAGTGATGGTGAGCTGGCTGCGGTGACCACGCAGATCGAGAAACTGGATGGCGATTATCAGCGCTCCGCGCAGCCGCTGGATGCGATGATCAGCGACGCCAAAGCCAAAGTCACGCCGGAAGAACGCGATTGGTTGAACAAGATCAAGCAGAGCGAAGCCCGCGCCACGCCGCTGATCAAGAAAATTGTGGAAGCCCGCCGCGCTGGTGATACCGACAGCACCCGCAAGATGATGCTGGATGAAGCCAAGCCGGCCTTCACCGATTGGCTGGGCAGCATCAATGGCTTCATCGACCAGGAAGAAAAGCTGACCGAGGCGGAATCGGAACTGGCGCGTAAAGGCGCGCACAACTTCCAGTCGCTGGCCCTGTTGGCTGCGGCGATTGCCATCGCCATCGGCGTGGTGGTTGCATGGCGCGTGACGCAGTACCTGCTGCGCACGCTCGGCGCGGAACCGGCGGAAGTCAAAGCGCTGGCCAATGCGGTGGACCGTGGCGAGTTGTATCACGAAGTAGCATTGCGCGGCCAGGATAAGGATAGCATCATGGCCGTGCTGGTGAAGATGAGCCGCAACCTGCGTAGCACCGTCACCGAAGTGCATGAAGCTGCTGTCGCCGTCAGCAGCATCAGCGACCAGATCTCGGAGCAGAACCAGCACCTGTCGGGGCGCACGGAAGACCAGGCCAGCTCGCTGGAGGAAACTGCATCGGCGATGGAAGAACTGACCGCCACCGTCAAGCAAAACGCCGACAGCGCCCGCGACGCCAACAGCCTGGCGCACAACGCATCCGATATCGCCAGCAAGGGCGGCGAGATTGTCGACGAAGTGGTGCAGACGATGAATGCCATCGATGTTTCGTCGCGCAAGATCGAAGAGATCATCAGCGTGATCGACGGTATCGCCTTCCAGACCAATATCCTGGCGTTGAATGCGGCAGTGGAAGCAGCACGCGCCGGTGAACAGGGCCGTGGCTTTGCGGTGGTGGCGACCGAAGTGCGCAATCTTGCGCAACGCAGCTCCACGGCAGCGCGCGAAGTAAAAACGCTGATCGATGAATCGGTCGCCAAGATCCACGCCGGCACTGCGCTGGTGGAACACGCCGGCACCACCATGCGCGATATCGTGCATAGCGTGAAGCAGGTGAGTGACATGGTGAGCGCGATCACGCTGGCCAGCAATGAGCAGAGCGTGGGCATCGAGGAAGTCAACCGCGCCATCTCGCAGATGGATCAGGTGACGCAGCAGAACGCCGCACTGGTGGAGCACGCGGCCGGCGAAGTCGAAGTGCTGCAAGAGCAAGCAGCGCATCTGAATAACGCCGTCAGCGTGTTCAAGACCCGCCGCGAAGGCTGGAATGCGCAGCCGGTACGGGCCGCTGCACGTACCGAAGTCCGCGTCGGCTTGCTGCCGGCGCCAGTGGGAGCGTAAGAATGCAGCAGATTTTGCTCAGGAATTCCGAGCCGGAGCGCATTCAGGCGCTCCACCAACTGGGTATTTTGAACACCAACACCAGCGAATATTTTGACGCCATCACCCGGCTGGCGATGGAAATATTCGGCGCCGATGGCGCTTACATCTCGCTGCTGGACAGCGACCGCCAGTGGCTCAAGTCCACCGTCGGTTTCTGCCCGCCAAACACGGATCGTGAACAAACCTTCTGCAACTACACCATCCAGCAGGCCAGCGTACTGGTGGTGGAAGACACGCTGCTGGACGCGCGCTTTGCCGATAATCCGATGGTGACCGGCCCGCAGGCGGTGCGCTTTTACGCCGGCGCGCCGCTGATTACGGTGGACGGCTACGCCATCGGCGCGCTGTGCGTCATCGATCAGCGGCCGCGCAGCCTGAACGCTGCCGAAAAGGACAAGCTGGCCCGCCTGGCATCGCTGGTGATGGCGCACATCACGCTGGGCCGCGCGGTCGGCCATGTGGATGCGGTCAGCGGCATTCCCAATAAATACCAGCTGTTTGAAGACTTGACCACGCAAGCGCGCCTGTATCCGCAGCAGCCCCGCGTGCTGGCGGATATCGCCATGCCGGATGCGGCCAAGTCGTTCGAAATCATTCGCGTGCTGGGCGCGGCAGTCTACGATGCGCTGGTTCGAGAAGTCGGCGCGCGATTGATCCAGCTGTTTGAGGGCAGGGCACAGGTGTATCACCTTAACGATGCGCGCTTCGCCATTCTGTCGCGCGACGAGGATACGGATGGTTTCATCCGCTACCTGCATGGGCTTGACGAGGCGCTGGAGGCGCCGCTGAACGGCTTGAATATCCCGATGGCGTTGAACAGCTTCGGCGGCATCGTGGTGTTTGAGCTATGCCAGAACGCAGCCCAGGACGCGCCGCGCAAGGCCGCTGCCGCGATCAATCACGCGATGGTCAACCAGCAGCGCTGGAGCCAGTACAGCAACGCGGAAGACGAAAAGCAGCAGCGCGCTTTCCGCCTGCTGAACGATGTGCGTCACTCCATCGCGCAAGGCCACTTCGAGTTGTTCTATCAGCCCAAGCATGAACTGAACAAAGGCGCGTGCCTGTCCGCCGAAGCGCTGCTGCGCTGGAATCATGCGGAGCTGGGACCGGTGTCGCCGGCCGAGTTTATCCCGCTGGTGGAGAAAACGGCGTTAATAGGGCCATTGACGCATTGGGTGATCCGCACCGCCATCCGCCAGATCGGCGAGTGGCATGCGGCGGGCAATCAGATCAAGGTGGCGATCAACCTGTCGGCCTATAATTTTACGGAACCGGATATCGTCGAGCGGCTGGCTGCGACCTGCCGCGAATTCGATGTCGATCCGCGTTATGTGGAGATCGAATGCACCGAAGGCATGTGGATGGAAGGGCCGGGCATCCTGAAGGCGCTGCACGGCATCCGCGATCTGGGCATGAGCCTCGCGCTGGACGATTTCGGCACCGGCTATAGCAACTTCGCGTATTTGCAGAAGGTGCCGGCCACGGTGGTCAAGGTCGACCAGTCGCTGATCCGCAATGTGGACGCCAATCCACGCGACCAGCGCATCGTCCGTTCGCTGATCGGCCTTGCGCGTGAACTGGGTTACCAGGTGGTGGCGGAGGGCGTGGAGACCGAACAGTCACTGGGCCTGATCCGCGCGTGGGGTTGCGATATCGCGCAAGGCTACCATTTCGCCAAACCGCTTAACGCCACGGCCTTCCTGGCCCACGCGATCCAGCACCGCGATAGTCACGTGGCAATCGCCGCGTGAGTCAGGGATACCCAGTCTGGCAGAGTGCGAGGATTTCATTGCGCAGCCAGACGTGGGCCGGATCCCTGTCGAGGCGTGGATGCCAGATGGCAGAAACATTGAAAGCCGGCGTCTGTACGGGCAACTCAAAGCTTTGCAGTCCGTTGGCGGCCGCGTGATCCGGGATGAAGGCGTTGCCCAGGCACGAGTGGGGGATGATGGCCAGCAGATCGGAATGGCGGGCCACCTGCATGGCATGGGTGTAGCCGGCGACGGTCATCATTATTTTCCGCTTCAGACCCAATGCGGCCAGCGCGGCGTCCACCGGCGTGGGGCGTGATGCGGCCACGTGGTCTGCGGCTGCATATGTGGCGGCGTCCATGGCATGAGCGTCCAGTACCGGATGTCCCTTGCGGCACACGCCGATATAACGGTCGCGAAAAAGCAGGCGGGTACGGATTTCGGGCGCGGTGGTTTTGACGGTGCCGATTTCCAGATCGATGGCGCCGTCCCGCAAAGGCTGCGCATCCCAATCGACCTTGGGGACGAAATTCAGCTGAACGCGGGGCGCTGCGTTGTGAATCCGCTTCATCAGCGCAGCGCCAGCCAGGTCGACGAAGCCTTCGCCGGCGCGAATGGTGAAGCTGCGCTCCAGCGTGGCGGGATCGCACTGGCGATCCGTTGGACGCAGCACAGCCTGAATGTCGCGCGATAGCGCCGGCACCTGTTGATTCAGCTGCTCGGCATATGGTGTGAGCACCAGCGTGCGGCCGGCTTGCAGCAGCAAGCGGTCGCCGGTTGCTTCGCGCAGGCGGGTCAGCGTGCGGCTCATCGCCGAGACGCTCAGCCCCAGGCGGCGGGCAGCGCCAGTGACGCTGCGCTCACTCAGCAGCGCTTCCAATGCAATCAGCAGGTTGAAGTCGATATTGACCATGCGGCGATTATAGCGTGGGACGCAATCGTCGATTGCAGGCCGGGCGTCTGGTGCAAGACGCCCGCCGCGCCTATCATCGATGCTTGTTCAGCCCAAGGAGTAGCACTATGCCCAGTATCTTGTTAGTCGGCGCCTCGCGCGGGCTCGGTCATGCGATGGCCGTGGAATTTGTCGGGAAAGGCTGGCATGTTGTCGGGACGGTGCGCCCCGGTGGCGCCAGCACGCCTTTGCACGGCCTGGCCGACACGCATCCGTTCCAGCTGGAGATTGAAACGCTGGACATCACATTCAGCGAACAGCTTCATGCCCTTTATGGCCGCCTGGACGGGAGAGTCTTTGACGCCCTGTTTGTGAACGCCGGCACCACCAATCCCGATCCAAACCAGACGATTGCTGAAGTATCGACCAAGGACTTCGTCAACCTGATGATCACCAACGCTTTGAGTCCCATGAGGGTGCTGGAGAAGTTGGCGCACCTGGTGCGGCCGGATGGCTTGCTCGGCGTGATGTCGTCCGGGCAGGGCAGCATCGCCAACAACCACGCGGGGCAGCGAGAGCTTTATCGCGGCACGAAAGCGGCGCTGAATCAGTTTATGCGCAGTTTCGCGGCGCGGCAGGACGAGACGCAGCGCCCGATGCTGGTGATGGCGCCAGGTTGGGTACGCACTGAGTTGGGTGGCGACGATGCGCCGCTGACTATTGCCGACAGCATCCCGCCATTGGTCGATGTGATGCTGGCCAAACTGAATAGGCCGGGACTTGAATATCTGGATTACCAAGGCCGCACCGTGGCATGGTAGCTGGCTGGCCTGGATTGTAAAGTTGGCATTATAATTCGGGCCATGAAAACCATCGTACGCCTGATTCCCGTGATTCTGCTGCTGGCCGGATGCCAGTCCACCCAACAGCGGATTGCCGATTGCAAGGTCGGCGACTGGACCGCCATTGGCCATAAGGATGGCTTGCTGGGCGAGCCGGCCAACTACGCCGACCGCAAGGACTTCTGCGACGATCACGCCGACAAGCCGGCTGCCGCCGATGCCGCCGCGCGCTACACGGCCGGCTGGGCGCAAGGTAACTGGGACGCGTGGTACCTCCTCGGCGAACAGGATGGCGTGCAGGGACAGCAGCCGCAGTTTGAACAGCGCTCCAACAATGACGACGTCCGCAAGCACAAAACGCCGCTGAATCGTCCTGCCTACGATGGCGGCTGGGCCAACGGTAACTCCACTCATTGGCGCAATGCCGGTCAACGCGATGGCGCGAGCGGCCAGCCGTCCACGCAAAAGGACATCAGCCGCGCCAATGCGGCCGCCGCGCAGCTGCGGTTTGACGATGCTGCTTACGCTGATGGCTGGCGCGCCGGTAACCGCACTTTCTGGTCC
This sequence comes from Duganella dendranthematis, assembly GCF_012849375.1. Taxonomy (NCBI): domain Bacteria; kingdom Pseudomonadati; phylum Pseudomonadota; class Betaproteobacteria; order Burkholderiales; family Oxalobacteraceae; genus Duganella; species Duganella dendranthematis. The sequence goes on along the minus strand of NZ_CP051684.1, from coordinate 5,729,655 downwards.
GATGCCGGCTACTCGGACGCCAGGAGTGGTATCCCCGACAGCGAATTCCGCAACCGCGCTACCGCCGCGCGCCGCGCCGGTGTCGACGTACAGGAAGAGTCGTACCGCACCGCGTGGAACGCGGAGATCGTCAACTACTGGCGCAATCTGGGCACGCAGGATGCCACCAGCGGCAAGGAGTTTGGCACGCGTGGACGCGAGGCCAAGGCCAAGGGCTTGAAGATCTACGAGCAGGAATACCGCCAGGCCTGGGAAGCCCGTCTGATCGAATATTGGCGCGCCACTGGCGCGGCGGACGGTTACGGCCAGCCGTTTTTGCTGGAAGACCGTATCAATCACGCCAGCCGCGACGGCGTGTTTGCGATTCCCGGCACGCGCGATGCCTACACCAACGCCTGGCGTCAGGAGAATGCGCGCTACTGCGTGCCGGATAACGCTTTTGAACGGGGACGCACCAATACCGGCATGGCGGTGGAAGTCTGCGCGCCGGCGGTAAAGAACCAGTTGAAGCACGCTTACGTCAGTGGACAGGATTACGAGATCACGGCGGTCAAATATCGCCAGGCGGTGGCAGATGCGAACGATCTGGCAAACCGCGCGCGTGATGCGCGCAACCGGTTAGGAAAACTGGAACGCGAGATCCGCGCCAATCAGGAAGCCAAGGACCGTCCCGCCAATGACGAAACGGCCAAGCAGGATCGCCGCCGGGAACAGGAGCGGCGCGAGTTGAACGACTATCTGCAACGGGTGGAGCGCCAGCTGGATGACGCCCGGCGTTGGGCCGAGCGTCATGACCTGCAAATGCAGCGCCTGCGCCGCGAGATCTATTAGACAGCGCGCGGTACCAGCCAAACTCGCACAGCGCCGTCGCCAGGGTCTGACCCCGTACGGGGTCAGACCCTTCCGCAGGGGGGCCTTTAGAAGCCGACCGTCGCCGACAGCGAGAAGGTGCGCGGTGCGCCCAGGATCAGGTAGCCCGAACCTGGGTACCCGCCAGCCGAAGCCCAGTAGCTCTTGTCGGTGACGTTATCCACGCGTGCGCGGAAGGTCACATTGCGGTCCAGGATGTGGGTGGCGTAGCTGGCGCCCAGATCCAGGCGGGTCCACGATGGCAGTTCCTGCGTGTTGGCGCCGTCAGCGTATTGCGACGAGGTATACAGCGTACGCGCATTCACGCTCAGGCCATGCACGCCCGGCACATCCCAGTCGGCGCCGATGTTCAGCTGCGTGCCCGGCACGCCGATCACGTCTTTGCCCTGGTTTTTGCCGTCCTGCGTGGTGCGCTGCGTTGCGTCCAACAGCGTCAGGCCGCCCAGCAGGCGCAGGCCGCGCGCAGGCATGCCGTACACGGTCATTTCCAGACCCTGGTTGCGCTGTTCGCCGAACACGCCGAAGTGGTCGTTTTCAATGTACGCGGAAGGCTGGTTGGTGCGGAACAGCGCGGCGGTCGCGCCCAGCGTGCCGACTTCATACTTCACGCCGACCTCTTTTTGCTTCGACACGAACGGCGCGAAGATGGTGCCGGTGTTGTCGATGCCGGCGCCGGAGGCGGTAGGACCTTGCTGCAGACCTTCGACATAGTTCGCATACAGCGACACGGCTTTGATCGGACGGTAGACGATGGCGGCCATCGGTGTGACTTTGCTCTCGTTGTAATGCGCGTTGCTGATGCCAGTGTTGTAGTCGTAACCGTCGGTCTTGATGGTCTGGTCACGCGCGCCGACGGTCAGCAGCACTTTATCGTCCAGCATCGACAGCGTATCGGCCAGCGCATAGCTGCTGAAGATGGTCTTGGCGGTCAGGCCCGGATTGCTCAACACGCCGCCGGTGAAGAAGGTGGCTGGCGGCGCGCTGACGTCGATCGGGCTGTAGATGTTGGTGGCAATGCCGCCAAAGGTGCTGAACGCGTAGGCGTTCTTCGACTCCAGCCAGTAGCTCGACGCGCTGGCGCTGATGCTGTGGCCAATGCTGCCGGTGCGCAGTTTCGTGCGCACGCCGATTTCGCCGGTGCGCACGTTGTCGTGGCGCGTGTTATCGAAGCGGTAGGCGTTGGCGGTGCCGCTGGTGGCGGTGACGGTCGGTTCGGACAGGCTGTTGTTTTCGTCGCCGCTGCGCGCGCCGAATGCGGCCCAGGCCACCGAGTCGGCGCCCAGATCCCATTCGCCACGGACGGTGCCGAAGGTGTCGCGTTCATTCGAATGGGTCCAGTCCTGCGCCCAGTTGCTGCCGCTGTCCGGTGCTTTAGGCAGCGCAATCCCGCCGGCGACGGTGACGGCCGGACGTGGCGCGGTCAGCTTGTTGTCCTGGTAGCCCAGGTCGGCCGACAGGCGGAGGCCGCGGCCCTGGTAGTCCAGGCCGACCGAGGCCACGTTCAGTTCACGGTGTTCTTTGTCGACGGCGGTGTCGCCGTCGCGGCGGGCGACGTTGACGCGGATGCCGGCGCGGTCTTCCGGACCAAAGCGGCGGCCGATATCGGCGGCAGCGTAACCCTGGCCGCCGCTTTCGACGCCGACCGTCACTTCGGTCAGTGGCGCGTTGCCTGCGCGTTTAGGCAGCAGGTTGATCGAACCGCCGATGCCGCCGCCGCCCGGCGCTGCGCCGTTGAGGAAGGAGTTCGCGCCGCGGAAGACTTCCACGCGCTCCAGCAGTTCGGATGCGACGAACTGGCGCGGCAGCACGCCATACAAGCCGTTGTAGGCGAGATCGTCGGAGCTGACGGCGAAGCCGCGAATCACATACAGTTCCTGGAAATTGCCGAAGCCGCGCGCCACGCGCACCGATGGATCGTTCTGCAGCACGTCCGCGACGCTGCGCGCCTGCTGGTCCTGGATCAGGGCAGCGGTGTAGTTCAGCGAGTTAAACGGCGTGTCCATCATGTCGACATTGCCCAGCAGGCCGACGCGCCCGCCGCGTGCGATCTGACCGCCGGCGAAATTCTTGGTCAGGCCGGCCGCCGATGCGTCAGCCGAAGCGCTGATCACGACCGACTGCACTTTTTCATCGCCGGTGGCGGCGGTAGTGGTAGCGTCGGTTTGCGCTTGCGCAGCCGTAGCGACCATCAGCATGGCGGCGAGGGCGAGCGGGGACAATTTCAGATTCAGGGTTTGCATGGCGTTTATAAGTTTAATAAGTAAATGAGATCGATTCTCAATTATAACGCCACCCCTGATTTTTCGCTGCGTAATGAGAGTAATTTGCATTATCATTGTAAGCTGGGTACAGTAACTGGATAACAAAATGACACCGATCGCCGTCCGCCGCTGGGCATGGATACACAAATGGAGCAGTCTGGTCTGCACCGTGTTCATGCTGCTGCTCTGCCTAACCGGCCTGCCGCTGATTTATCACCACGAAATCGATCACGCACTGGGCAACGCCATCGAAGCGCCGACGATGCCGGCCAGTACACCCAAGGCAAGCCTCGACGACGTGATCGCCGCCGGCAAGGCGCTGTATCCGAACAAGATCGCCATGTATCTGTCGCAGGAGCCGGACGATGCCAGCATCTGGTTCCTGACCATGGGCGACAATCCCACCGACGAGAAATTCAAATCCATCGCGATTGACGCGCGCACCGCCAAAGTGCTGGGTGAGCCGAGTTTTGAGGGCAGTTTCCTGGGCGTGATGTTCCATTTGCATGTCGACCTGTACGCCGGCCTGTGGGGCAAGCTGTTCCTCGGTTTCATGGGACTGCTGCTGGTGATCGCCATCATTTCCGGCGTTGTGCTGTATGCGCCGTTCATGCGCAAGCTGGAGTTTGGCGAAGTGCGACGGCAGCGGGGTCCGCGCGTCAAATGGCTGGACCTGCACAATATGCTGGGCATCGTCACGCTGACCTGGGCGCTGGTGGTGGGCGCTACCGGCATGATCAATACCTGGGCCGACCTGTTGCTGAAGTACTGGCAAGTGACCGAAATGGCCGAGATGATCGCGCCGTACAAAGGCACGCCAGCGCCGACCCAATTGGGCTCGATGCAAAAATCGCTGGAACATGCGGTGGCGGCGGAACCGGGGATGAAGATCGGCTTCGTGGCATTTCCCGGCACGCCGTTCACCAGCCCTCACCATTACGGCATCTTCATGCGCGGCGACGAGGCGTTGACCTCTCGCCTGTACAAGCCGGTGCTGATCGATGCGCAGACCACCGAAATTACCGACCGCCGCAACCTGCCGTGGTATCTCACCGGCCTGCTGATTTCGCAGCCGTTGCACTTCGGCGATTACGGCGGCGCGTGGATGCAGTTCCTGTGGGCGGCGCTGGATGTGATTACCATCTTCGTGCTGGGTAGCGGGCTGTATCTGTGGCTGAAGCGCGGCGCGCCGGCGCCGGCCCGTGCAAGCAGTCCCGCCGCACCTGTGCGCCGTGAAGAGGATGCACCTGTCCTGGCGACGGAAGGGGAGGCGCAATGAGTAGCCCGTTCATGCGCATGTGGGGTGCGCCGATTATACTGGCCGCGCTGACTATTATTGGCCTGATCTCGGCGCTGGTGGGCGACGGTGTCTGGGATCACGTCTCCGCTGTAGCGCTGGGTGTGCCGGTACTGTTATGCCTTTGGTTTGGTTTGCGGCGTCGCACAAAAAGCGATTGATTTATTGGCATCTGTTGTATCATTCCCGTGCTGCCTTACAGAGGAGATCGCATGGAAAGACCGCACCCGCACTACGACAGATTAATCGCTGCAGCGCGGCACGCCGGCCCGGCTACCGTTGCTGTCGCCCATCCCTGCGACCGCAATGCGCTGGAAGGCGCGCTCGATGCTGCCCGCCTGGGATTGATCAAACCCATACTCGTCGGCCCTATTGCCCGCATCCGCGAAGTGGCCGATGCCGCCGGGCTGGATATTTCTGACTGGCCCATTGTCGACACCGAACATAGTCATGCATCTGCCGCGCGCGCGGTACAACTGGTGCACGAAGGCCAGGCCACCGCGCTGATGAAGGGCAGCCTGCATACCGATGAATTGATGGGCGCCGTGGTGGCCACCGCCACCGGCCTGCGGACCGAGCGCCGCCTCAGTCACTGCTTCGTGATGGACGTGCCGAATCGCGCCGAGCCGCTGATTATTACCGACGCCGCCGTCAACATCGTTCCCACACTGGCCGACAAGGTCGACATCGTGCAGAACGCCATCGACCTGGCGCATGTGCTGCGCTTTAATCCCGTCAAGGTCGCCATTCTGGCTGCCGTGGAGACGGTCAGCTCCAAGATGCCGTCCACTATCGACGCGGCAGCGCTGTGCAAGATGGCTGACCGTGGCCAGATCACCGGCGCGCTGGTGGACGGTCCGCTGGCGATGGACAACGCCATCGATCCGGAAGCGGCGGCGATCAAGCATCTGGTGTCGCCGGTCGCCGGCCAGGCCAATGTGCTGGTGGCGCCGGACCTGGAAGCGGGCAATATGCTGGCCAAGAGCCTGACCTTTATGGCCGGCGCCAGCGCGGCCGGCATCGTTCTCGGCGCGCGCGTACCGGTGATACTCACCAGCCGTGCAGATAGTGTGCAGGCACGGTTGGCATCGTGTGCGGTGGCTGTACTGGTCGCGCACAGCAAACTGTCTGGTGCACGTATTCTGGGGAGCTGACGCCATGCTGGCCAACGATAGCGTCATCGTCATTAACGCTGGTTCTTCCAGCATCAAGTTCTCGATGTACAGCGGACCCGCGCTGGACCTGACCATGCGCGGCAAGATCGAGAACCTGTACAGCGGCGTGGCCCGTTTCATCGCACAGGATGCGGACAACGCCGTAGTGGGAGAACGCCACTGGCGCGACGGCCCGCTGGATCACGAAGGCGGCATGCGTTTCCTGATCGACTTCGCGCAAACGCATCTGGACGGGCATCGGGTGGTGGCGGTTGGCCACCGCATCGTGCATGGCGGTGTGGCGCACAGCAAGCCAGTCGTGCTGACCGCAGCGCTGGTCGATGAGCTGGAAAAGCTGATGCCGCTGGCGCCGCTGCATCTGCCGCATAACCTGGCACCGGTGCGCTCGGTGCTGGCGATGGCGCCGCATGTGCCGCAGATCGGCTGCTTCGATACCGCATTCCACGTCGGCCAGCCGGTCGAGGCGCAGGAGTTTGCGCTGCCGGCGAATATCACGGAGCTGGGCGTGCGCCGCTACGGCTTCCATGGACTCTCTTACGAATACATCGCCAGTGTGCTGCCGCAAGCGGATGCCGGCCTGGCGCGTGCGCGCGTGGTGGCGGCGCATCTGGGCAACGGCGCCAGCATGTGCGCCATGGACGCGGGCCGCAGCATGGCCAGCACCATGGGCTTCACCGCCGTTGATGGCCTGCCGATGGGTACCCGCTGCGGTGCGCTCGATCCGGGCGTGGTGCTGTATCTGATGCAGGAGTTGGGCATGGATGTGGCGGCGGTGCAGAAGCTGATGTACCAGCAATCCGGCCTTCTGGGCGTGTCCGGCATTTCGTCGGACATGCGCACGCTGGAGCAGAGCGATGATCCGCGCGCCAAAGCGGCGATTGCGTTGATGGTGTACCGCATCGGTCGCGAACTGGGTTCGCTGGCGGCGGCGCTGGGCGGTATCGATGCGCTGGTCTTCTCCGGCGGTATCGGCGAAAACAGCGTGTCCTTGCGCGCTGCGGTCTGCCACGACGCGGCCTGGCTCGGCGTGCAGCTGGACGAGGCGGCGAACGTCAACGTCAGTGGCGGCGGCATCGTCCGGATCAGCAAGGTGGATAGTAAAGTCGCCGTCTGGGTAGTGCCGGCCAACGAAGAATTGATGATCGCGCGCCATGCGCTGGAAGTAGTGGAGGCGGCATGAGTACAGAAACTGTCTATCCGATCCTGACCGGCAAGCGCGCGCTGGTGGTTGGCGTGGCCAACGAACAGTCGATCGCCTGGGGCTGCGCGTTGGCCTTCCGCAAGCTGGGAGCCGACGTCGTGCTCACGTATCTGAACGAGAAGGCGCTGCCGCACGTGGCGCCGCTGGCGCAGCAGATCGACGCGCAGCTGCTGCCGCTCGATGTCACCCAGCCAGGGCAGCTGGAAGCGGTATTCGCCACGCTGGCGCAGCAGGGCAAACTGGATATCGTGGTCCACTCCATCGCCTTCGCGCCGAAAGCGGATTTGCAGGGCGGTTTGCTGGACTGCTCGCTGGAGGGCTTCCTGCAGGCGATGGATGTGTCGTGCCACTCGTTCGTGCGCATGGCCAAACTGGCCGCACCCTTGATGTCCGACGGCGGCACGCTGTTCGCCATGAGCTACCACGGCGCGGAGAAAGTGGTCCCCAACTACAACGTCATGGGGCCGGTGAAGGCAGCACTGGAAGCGGCTTGCCGCTATCTGGCTTACGAACTAGGGCCGCGTGGCATTCGTGTGCACGCCATCTCGCCGGGGCCGTTGCAAACGCGCGCCGCATCGGGCCTGAAGGACTTCGACCATTTGCTGACAGACGCCGTGGCGCGCGCGCCATTGGGAGAACTGGTGGACATCGTCGATGTCGGCAACACCTGCGCCTATCTGGCGTCGCCGTTTGCGAAGCGGCTCACCGGCAGCACAGTCTATGTAGACGGCGGCCTGAATATCATCGCTTGAGAGGAACACACCATGCAAGTCATCTTATCCGGATTGCATTGTGACGCGTGTGAAGACAGCGTCACGGAAGGGCTGAAGCCATTTTTCCACGTGAAGAACGTGAACATGATCCGAGAGGGATTGGAGGACAATCCCTGGGCCCTGATCGAGGTACATGACTCGTATGAACACGTGTGGAACGTCTGTAACCAGCTGCGTGGCGTTTTCCATCGCGGGAAAAAGCTGCACTTTTATATTCCACTACACCAAGAAGACGTGTTTTACGACTTTCACGAGTTGGCGCCGCATCAGCGCATCAATATTCTTTAAGGCCGGTCAGCCAGAAAACCGTGGATCTGTGAGACCACGGCGGCGCCTTCGCCCACCCCCGCCGCTACGCGCTTGGTCGAACGTGCCCGCACATCGCCAATGGCGAATACACCCGGCACACTGGTCTCCAACGCGGCCCGTTCACTGCTTGGCGCACCCGGCACGTCGGAGCCTGTCAAAATAAAGCCTTTGTCGTCGACCTGTACACCGCAGTCGCCGAGCCAGCCGGTGTTCGGCTCGGCGCCGATGAACAGGAATACGTGCCTGATGTTGTAGACCGCTTCTTCTTTGCTGCGATGGTTGCGGACTTCCACCTTTTCCAGGCCTTCCTCGTCGCAGCCTTCCAGCGCGACGATTTCCGATTGCGTATGTAGCTCGATGTTCGGTGTGGCCGCAATGCGGTCGATCAGGTAGCTGGACATGGTATCCGTCAGGCTGTCCCTGCGGATTAACATATGCACCTTGGATGCGTGGCTGGCGAGATACACGGCCGCCTGTCCGGCCGAATTGCCGCCGCCGACCAGGATCACTTCATCGTCGGCGCACAGGCCAGCTTCCAGCGGCGACGCCCAGTAATAAACGCCTTTGCCTTCAAACTGTTTGAGATTGGCCAGCGACGGGCGGCGATAGCGCGCACCGCACGACAGCACCACGGCACGGCCTTGCAGGTGCGTCAGGCTGCCGCACATTTCCACTTGCAGCGGATAGGTGTCGCACAGCAGGCGGCCCGCCGGCGCAGGAATCGCCATCTTGACGCCGAATTTTTGCGACTGCACGAAGGCGCGGCCAGCCAACGCGGCGCCCGATATGCCGGTCGGGAAGCCGAGGTAGTTTTCGATGCGCGCGCTGGCGGCGGCCTGGCCGCCGTAGGCGCGGGTTTCCAGCACCAGCACCGACAGTCCTTCGGAGGCCGCATACACGGCGGTGGCCAGGCCTGCGGGTCCGGCGCCGACTACGATCACGTCCCAGACATCATCTGGGCTCAGCGGGGGAAGGGTGCCGAGGCAGCGCCCCAGGTCCACCACCGTTGGATTCTTCCTGACGCCGCCATCCGGACACACCGCCAGCGGCCAGTCGCCGGCTTCCGGCTGATAACGTTCTACCAGCGCGCGCGCCTGCGCATCGCTGCGCGGGTCCAGCACGCGATGCGGCAGGCCGTTACTGTTCAGCCATCCCTGCAAGGCGTGCATGCGTGGGTGGCCGGGTGGGGCCACCAGCACCACGCCGCCGTCCTTGTTGTCCAACTGTTCGACGCGGCGCAGGATGAAGGCGCGGACAATGCGTTCGCCCAGCTCCGCCTCCGCGATGAGCAGCGAACGCAGTGCTTCGGTGGTCAGGGCCAGCACTTCGACATCGCCGACGGCGTGGCCGTTGACCAGCGACGGTGCGCCGGCCAGCTGGCTGATTTCGCCGGCAAATTCGCCGACGCCATGCTCGGTGATGACCGAGCTGTTACCCAGGCCATCGTAACGGCCGATGCGAATCGCGCCTTTCAGCACCACATACATGCCAAAGCTGCTATGGCCTGCCTCGAACAGGCGTTCGCCGTCGCGGAAGCACATCAGCGCGCCGAAGCGCTGGATGCGCTTGATCTCGGCGGGCGCCAGTTTCGGCAGCGCCTGCGCGCTGCGGCTCTTGAAAGTGTCGTAGATCGTCATGCTGCTAGTCTAACGCCAATCGGCCGCGCACAACTACATTCTAAAGTGAGACTTTTGGCAGATCGTGGTTCGCATATACTGTACAAAAATTCATAAAGGAGACGGTGTGCGTAAATTAGTAAGTGCTGCGATATTGACGTTGGCCGCCCATGGCGCCGGCGCGGTCGATCTGTTTAATGGCCGCGATTTCAACGGCTGGGAGCTGCAAACCACGCCATCGGCCATGGTCGCCGATGTTTTTCGCGTGCTGCCGGAAGGCGTGATCGCTTCGACAGGCAAGCCGTCCGGCTTCCTTGCCACCACCGAAAACTACCGCAACTACGCGCTGCACGTGGAATGGCGCTGGACCGGCAAACCGGGGAATGGCGGCGTGCTGCTGCACATTAGCCCCGGCACGTTTGATCGCGTATGGCCCGTCAGTTTGCAGGTGCAGACCAAGAACGGCAACGCCGGTGACCTGTTGCCGATGGCGGCCGGCAGCTTTGCCGAGCCGCTGACCAGCAAGCCCGGTGCAGAAACCCGCATCAAGGCGCGCACGGCGGCCGACAGCGAAAAACCGGTCGGGGAATGGAATGCCTGCGACATCGTCAGCCGCGACGGCACGGTGGAGGTGACGGTGAATGGCGTGCTACAGAATCGCGTGACGAATGTGTCTCCGTCATCCGGCAGGATCGGCTTCCAATTGGAAGGCACGCCGTACGAGTTGCGCCGGGTGGTGCTGAAGCAGCTGGATTGAGATATCGCCAGGGCGGCGCTTAGTCGCCGCCTCCGCAGCCGGTGCTGGTATGTCCCAGGTCGCTGCCGCAATACGTTTCGGCGCTGCTACTGCCGTCAACCACTTGCGCAGCTTGTCGAACAAGCCTGGCGGCAAGCTGAACTCGCGGATATGCTGCTCGCGGCGGGCGCGGCGCGCATGGAGGAAATCTAGCCAGAGGATGGCGGATACGCCGACCAAGATGATATAGGGAATGGACTCGGGACCGTTCACACTGACACCTCGTTGACAGTCTCGGTGATGGCGATTCTAAACCGGTGCTCCGCTGCAATAACTGGTGTTGATCAAATTGCGTTCATCGTCTTGGCTGTTTTCGCAGGCGTGATTGCGACCATTGCTTCGGCGCGGCCACCGTCAGTAACGTCTTCAACGCCGCGCAATAAAAAAATGCCGGGCACTTCACAGTGCCCGGCATCAAAAGAACAACTAAGGATAACTTACAGCGACTTCAGGAACGCCAGCAGTGCATCGCGATCCGCTGCGGTCAGGTTTTCAAAGCGTTGACGCGATTTGGTCGCTTCGCCGCCGTGCCACATGATCGCTTCGGTCAGGTTACGTGCGCGGCCGTCGTGCAGGTAGCCAGCTTTGCCTGCGGAACCCATCACGGTGTCCGAGTAGCCGATACCCCACAGCGGCGAAGTACGCCACATATTGCCTTTGGCCTGGCCTTCCACAAACTTGTCCGCCAGACCGTCGCCCATGTCGTGCAGCAGCAGGTCGGTGTACGGTTTGATGTTCTGGTTGCGCAGTTCTGCAAACAGGCTGCCGCTGCCGGTCTTCTGATCAACCGTGTGGCAAGCGGCACAACGCATACCCTGGAATACCGTATTGCCCTTGGCGATCTTGGCCGGATCAACATCCAGATCCTTCAGCGGCGACACGCCTTTCGGGAAGCCGCTGGAGATCGCACGTTGGGCAGGTACCGCCACCAGCGACAGGTACTGGGTGATCAGCGTCAGTTCCGCTTCGCTCACGCCCTTTTGCGCCGCCGCCGATTTGCAGCCGGCAGGATCGGTCAGGCAGCTACGGTTAGGATACAGCGGCGAGGTCACCGACATATCCTGTACCAGTGCAGCCGCAGCCTGGTGACGCAGGGTCGCCTTGGCAGCCTTCCAGCCGAAGCGGCCCAGACGCACCGCGCCGGTTTCCGGATCGAACACGTAATTGGCGCTACCTTTTACGCCGTCTTCATCCGCCGAGGTGCGCACCTTGGCCAGGATGTCGGCTTCCGGAATGGCTTCCAGCAGGCCAACGCCCAGCATTGGTTGGGCCTGACGCAGCGAGACGGTGTCCGGCGTCGCGCTTTCGAAGGCCAGCACTGGCTTGCGCAGTTCGACCGAGGTGCCGTCGGCCAGCTTGGCGATGCTGGAAACGAAGTTGGCGACACGCACGCCCAGGCCCCAGTTCTGCGGCGCACCGGTCGACGACACGGCGTTCATCTGCACCGCGGTACCATATTGCGGATGCGGGGTTTGATTGCCGTTGGCGTCGGTCACCGCCACACGCACGGTCATGTTGTCCAGACGCTGGTTGACCGCGATCGGCGCCGGGCTGCGGCCGTTGTTGACGTGGCAGCCGATACAGGCAGCCTGGCCATAACGCTGGCCTTGCAGGCCGACGGCAGGATCGTAACGGTCATTGCCTGGCTCGTTGTGCATACCGGTGGTGAAGTTGGTGTGCACCAGACGGCGGCCTTCCACGAAGCGCTGCATATTCTGCATGCCGACGTTGTTCTGCGGCTGCTGGAACATGTGGTCGCCATTGTCGGCGTAGTCATACGACACCGAACCGGTACCGCCTTGCAGGTACTGGTCTGGAATCGGCGTCGAATTCAGGCGTGGCTGGATGCCATACCATGGACGCAGGCCTTGGCCGACTACATAGGTCCACTCGTTGGCGTAGTAGCGGAAGCCGCCGTTGTCGCCCTTGGCCTTCATCGCGGCCTCGACCGCGAACATCGATGGACCGGCTTCGATCACGTCGCCGATTTTCAGCGCGCGCGCATCGACGGCGGTGCCGTCCGGAAAACCGGCCGCGTTCAGGTTGTTGTGGCGTGGATACTCCTTGATCAACAGCGTGCAGCCGTTATTGATGCCGTTGGCCGAGTTGAGCTTGAAGTTGGCCGGGTAAGCGACCGGATCGCAAGGCTGGTTGTTGTCCTGAACGATTTCGCGGCCGACCATCCAGCCGTAGCCGGTGCTGCCCGGATCGTCGAAGCGGCGGAAGAACACCGTGTTGCCGCGCAGGCCCTGGGTCTGGTGGTACTCGTTGAAGATCAGGGTCGGCTTGGTGACACCGGCCACGCGGCTGTTGTCGATCATCTCCAGGCCCCAGGTACGGTTCTTGAAGTAGTTCGCCACGAAGATCAGGTAAGCGCCCGGACCCTTGTCCTGCGGCAGGCCGGTGACTGGATCGACGGTGTCGTTCGGGCCGTAGCCAATTTCGTTCCAGTCCTCGCCGCGCTCGCGGCCGTGACGGCCAACGCCACGCGCGCCCCAGCGGGTGACGATGGTGCCGTCAGCCAGGGTGAACTGGGTCGATTCCAGCGGCTGGGCGTAGCTTGGCAACGGAATCAGGCCTGCGCCGCTGGTTGGGAACGGAATGGCCGAGGTGGTCGTGCCGGCCGCCAGGCTGTTGTCGCTGCCAGGAGTCTTGAACTCGACTTCAAACAGCGAGTAACCGTACTGGGTGGCGCGCTGCACGCCTTGCAGCTGGACGTAGCGGGCATTGACGCCGAGGTTGAAAAACTCCTCGGTGCCGCCCTGGCCGTTGGTGACGGTGCGGATGATGTTCCAGGTCTGGCCGTCGTCCGATACCGCCAGGTTGTACTGCTTCCCGTAGGCGTTTTCCCAGGTCAGCTTCAGGTAGCCTATTTGCGTCTTGGTACCGAAGTCGAATTGCAGCCAGGCGCCATTGTCGGCGGCGCTGCTCCAGCGGGTGTTCAGCTTGCCATCGACCGCCAGGTCGGCGGTGTTGCCGCCTTCCACTGCCGACGAGGTCACTTTAACCGGCTTGATCGACACGCCAGGCTTGGTGACGTCGACTGGCTGTTGCGGCGTGGTGGTTGGATCGTCCGGCACGGTGCCGGTACCGGTGTCGGTGCTGCCGCCCGAGTAGGCGACGATCTCGAAGATCGAATAGCCGTAGCCGGTTGAGCGCTTGATACCCAGCATGCGCAGATAGCGGCCCTGGCCGTTCAAGCCAGTCAGGTCCTCGACGCCGCCGGTGCTGCCGGTGACGTGTTTCAGCGTGGTCCAGTTGGAATTGTCGTCCGACACCTGCAGTTCATATTCGGTGGCGTGGGCGTTTTCCCAGTTGATGTGGACGCGGTTGATGGTCTGGCTCTGGCCGTAGTCCAGCGTTAGCCATTCGTTGTCGCTGAAGCCGCTGCCCCAGCGGGTGCCGTCGTTGGTATCGATCGCCGCAGCTGCGCTCAGGTCGCCGCGTTCCGACGAACTGGCGGTGGCGCCCACCGGTGTTAGCGCTACCTCTGCAACCGCAGCTTTCATCATGCTCATGGTGCGGGCATTGGGTGCGGTCGTGCTGTCACTGCTGCCGCCACATGCAGCAAGTGCCAAACTCAGCGCGATTGGTAGCGCTGTCTTTGAAAAAGTGTGAAAGCTTTCCAAAGATAGCTTTCTATGTGGCAAGTTTGTCATAAATATCCCCTGGCTTTCGGCTGAAATGGAAAGATTGCCAACGGCACATCGCCGTAGCGACGCGCATTCTGCAACAAAAAAAGTTTTCGCTGCGCACGGATGATTCAAGTACTTGAATCCGATAATTGCCGCATAGCAACAGCCGTGAAGATAGCTTTCGTCCTGTTGACTGTCAAGCCATTTGGACAACCGTACAACAAAATCTTTAGAGGTATATCGATAGAGTGACTGTCACCAGGCGAAGACATGAAAGCCTTTCAATCAGCAATAGAAACATGAAGATACACAAAGATATGTTGATATACATGAAACTGTTTGATGTTGTATTTTGGAGCATGTAGTATTAATAACACTGACCATATGGGTTCTATATGAAGAAAATTCTATTTTCGTTGCTTGCCCTGAACTTGGTATGTTCTGCCGCCGGCCAAGATATTCCCGTTTCTGCAGATGCCGCGTTTATTCCCAAAAACCTGGCTTATATCACGCATATTGACGACGCCATTTTGCAGAAAATTGGCTGCAAATATGCAATTACCGAGTCCGCTACAGCTTCTCAATTGCTGACTTTACTCAGTGCTGCACGAAGCGTGCCGCCAGGCGGATCGGCCGCGCAACCGCGATTCGAAGTCAGAAATAAAATCGTTTTTCATTTCCAGGACAGAAATGATATTTCGGTGGAATTTAGTCAGAAATTCCTGAATCAGTCCTATCTGCATGCAAATTGGAATGCAGAGCCGATTCTGCTGCGCAACGAGGTTGTCGAAGAAGTCCGCGCGATGGTTAATCGCGGCGGCTTTGTGCAGTTGAATAAAAACGCTTCCGCATCTTGTGATGCTCTTTAATCTTATTAACTCCATTGAGGGATAAAGCATGCCAATCAACGGTGTATTCAGGACGATCGAAAACGGCAGCGGCGCAGATCTGGAAAAACTTCAAAGTGCACTGAGTTATGGCAGTCAAAATGCACAAGGGACGCAGTTAATCAGCGATGCGGCGTTGCAGCATGCGGATCTTGTCATCAATCATAGTGGCATCAATCAAACCTCGGTTGCTCCCGACGGGCAGATCACCATCAGCTGGGATCCCGATACGGCTATCGCAGTAACGGACGCAGCCGGCAATATCAGGAATTACGAGTCGCCGGCTTCTAATCTTTTCCACGAAATGTCCCATGCAGCCGATACCAACTTTGTGACCAATGCAAATACCGCAGATGCTCAATACGATACGGTAGCAGACCGGATCGCCGTTGAGAGGACCAATGCCGTCGTGGTTCCGCTGGGTGAAGAAGGACGCACCAATCACTCCGGCGGCCTGGTTCAAGTGAATAATCCAACTGAGCATACGGCCGGCGGCAAGTGGGTCGAAATTGGGTCGGATGGCCAGGAGAAATCGTCGACGCAGCCTGATGGCTTCAATGATGACTGGAACGGCGCAGATAGCGATCCGGAAGAACCCGGCGGCGGCGGCGACGCCGGCGGTGGAGGCGGTGGTGGCGGCTGTGTCAGTATTGACGCAATCCTGCCGGACGGGCGGCTAGCCGGCGATATCGCTGTCGGCGACGAAATGCAGCTGGCCGACCAGCAAACGCTGGAAGCGGGACGTGGCGTGGTCAGTTACTCCCAGATCAAGACTGCGGCGGGCTTCCGCATCACCACCGTCAGCGGCGTCAGCCTCAAATGCTCGGACAGCGCGCCTATACCAACGCCAGAGGGCTTGATGCTGGCGCCTGAGCTGCTTGGCAAACAGGTGGCGGTGCGGCAAGACGGCGCCCAAGGTTCGGTGCGGTGGGAGAAAGTCGTTGCGGTTGATGCGATCGGCGAGATTCAGGTGCAGCACATCACGGTCGGCGACAAGTGCTTCTGGGCCGGGGAAAAACCTGGGGCGTACATCCTGCACCACAACTTGAAAGACGAGGGCGGTGACGATCCCGACCCAGGCGATGACGACGACTACATGGTGGCGCAGCCCAACACGGCGGCGGTCAAGCCGGTGATCAAGGCGGCCGCGACGTCGGAGTCCAGCCATCCGTCAGCTGAAGCCGGCGCGCAGCATCACGCGCCGGTGGAGATTACGCTGGTTGGTCACCACGACGTGGCATTGCACCATGTCATGATTATGTGACCGGCCTGATTCAGGCGCGTGGGCGCTGGCGGTGAAAGGTGAGCGGGCTGTACGGAATGTTGGACGGTGGCGCCGACTTCAAAATGCCCGGCTTCATTGCGCCGACCACGTGCATTTCGCATGGTTTGCAGTCGAAACGCAGGGTGTAGGTCTCGTCGCCGCTGACCAGGGTCATCGGCTCGGCCTTGACCTGGCCCTGCACGCCTTGCACGCCCTTGGCCTGCTTGGGACACAGGTTGAACGAGAAGCGCAGGCAGTGCTTGGTGATCATCAGCGGCACTTCGCCGGCTTCCTCGTGCGACTCGTAGGCGGCGGCGATCAGCTGCACGCCGTGCTTGGTGTAGAAGGCGCGCGCTTTTTCGTTGTAGACATTGGCCAGGTAGCTCAGCTGGGTGTCCGGGTAGAGCGCCAGCGGTTCGGCGGCCGCCTTGCGCATCGGCCGGTCCCAGGCCGCCAGACGCACTGCCTCGTGGGCCGCGATGGCGTCGCGGCGCAGCGCGTTGATGACGGCCGACGGCACAAACCACGGCTGCGATAGCTTGAGCGTGACGCTGTCAGCACGGAACATGGTATTGCCCAGCTTGCCCAGGCTGGCGCGCAGGCCGGCGTCGGCCTGGTCGGCGTTTTGTGCCGGTTGCAGTGCCAGGGCGGCCTCAGTGCTGCTCAGGTAGCCATCCTCGTCGCACAGGTCCAAGCGCAGGCCGCCGCTCTGTTCGCTCAGCGTCAGGTGCAGGCCCACCTTGCGGTCGGCGGATTTCTTGTTCAGCGTCGATTCCCACTGGCGGTCGCCATTACGGTTGACCGACAGGCCGATGCGCAGGCCGGGCAGGGCGCTGATCGCCTCGTTCGGATAGACGCGCCACAGCTGGCCTTCCTCGTTATCGCCGATTTTCTTGGCGGTGTTGGCCTGGATGCCGAAGGTCTCGCGCTTGTGCATGTAGTTCAGGCCGTCACCGTTGGACATCGCCGCGTTGGTGACCATGTCGAAGTGATCGGTGGCCAGGCGGGTGATCGTGCCCAGCTCGACGCCGACGTATTTCGGGCTGTCGAAGGCGCCGATTTCATCCTGGCGGCCGTTGGCGAAGTAATCCGTGTGGCCGCGGTGGAAGTTCTTATCGATATCCGGCGTGAACAGGATGCTGGTGTCGCCGCTGGCGGCGCGCGTGAATTCGGTGCGGCGTTCCAGGATTTCGTCCAGCAGCAGGCGGTAGTGGGCGGTGATGTTCTTCACATAGCCCATGTCCTTGTAGCGGCCCTCGATCTTGAACGAGCGGATGCCGGCGTCGATCAGCGCTTCCAGATTGCGGCTCTGGTCGTTGTCCTTCATCGACAGCAGGTGTTTTTCGTAGGCCACGACGCGGCCCTTGTTGTCACTCAGCGTGTACGGCAGGCGGCAGGCTTGCGAGCAGTCGCCGCGATTGGCGCTGCGGCCGGTGTCGGCGTGCGAGATGTAGCACTGGCCGGAATAGGCCACGCACAGCGCGCCGTGGATGAAGTATTCCAGCGGGGTGTCGACGTCGGCATGGATTTTTTTAATCTGCTCAATCGTCAGTTCGCGCGCCAGCACCAGCTGCGAGAAACCGACGTCGCCGAGGAACTTGGCCTTCTCCATGGTGCGGATATCGCACTGGGTGCTGGCGTGCAGCTGGATCGGCGGCAGGTCCATTTCCAGCAGGCCCATGTCTTGCACGATCAGCGCATCGACACCGGCTTCGTACAGTTGCCAGATCTGCTTGCGGGCCGCGTCCAGCTCGGCGTCATGCAGGATCGTGTTGAGCGTGACGAAAATGCGCGAGCGGTAGCGGTGCGCAAACTCCACCAGACTGGAGATTTCCTCAATCGAATTGCTGGCGTTATGGCGCGCGCCGAACGCCGGGCCGCCGATGTAGACGGCGTCGGCGCCATGCAGGATCGCTTCACGGCCGATTTCGGCGGTCTTGGCGGGCGACAGCAGTTCAAGCTGGTGGGCTAGCAGAGTCATGATTTGATTCCTTACGGTGAAGGCGGGAATTATAGCGAAATCAAGGCCTTAAGTCAGCATTCATCACTTCGGCACCACATAATTGCTCGCCACGATTTATGCAATGTTGCTCCCAGTGCGGATAATTGCCCGTGCCGTAATATTTGCCGGTGTCGGTGTCGATGATCGGTACCCGGCCGCCCGAGCAGGTCGTTTCATTAAATAATATGCAATGGACGAGGCCGTAGTTCTCGGCAGGGGAACGGGTAGGTATAATCGCCGGCATGAACGACGCCCTGAAACCCGCTCCGGAACCGACGCTGTCCGATGTCGCTGCGCTGGCGGGCGTGTCGCGGGCGATCGCGTCGCGGGCCCTGTCGGCGCAGCCGCGGCCCGTATCCGCCGATAAGCGCGAACGCGTGCTGCGCGCGGCCGAGGCACTCGGTTTCCGGCCCAACTCACTGGCACGCGGACTGGCCAACAAGACCGTCAACCTGGTCGCCATCTTGGTCAACCACATCCACGACCTGTCGGACCTCGACCTGTTTGATTTGCTGCTGGCGGAGATCCAGGCCATCGGCAAACAGGTGATTTTCATCCGTGTGGGTGCCGGCCAGCACGCCGAATTGTTCTTGCGTGACGGCGTGGCCTATCACGTCGACGCGGCGCTGGTGTTTTCCGATTTTGCCGATGCCGCCACGGTACGCCGCATGTTCCGCAACAATGCGGTGCTGATGCTGAACGGCCATCACGATGCGGACGTGCCGTCGGTGACGATGGATGAAGATCAAGGCATTCGCGAATGCGTGGCCGATGCGGCGGGCAAGGGCGTGCGCAGCGCGCTGCTGCTGACCGGACGCACCATGTCGCTGGTGGAGCAGGCGCGCATCGCTTCCTACCGCGCGGCGCTGGCGCGGCACGGCGTCACACTACTGGGTGAATTGGCGGGAGATTATTCCTACGCCAGCGGACGGGCGCTAGCGCAACAGATCGATGTGGATGCCACCGGCGCGGTGTTCTGCACCTCCGATGCAATGGCGATGGGGGTGCTGGATGCGCATCGCCAGCATTTTCCGCAGCATGCGCCCACGCGCTTCCGGTTGTACGGTTTCGACAACATCTCGCTGACGCAGTTTGACGCCTACCCGATTTCCTCGATCGGTTTCGACCGGCGCGAATACGTGGCGCAGATTGTCCGCATCTTGAGCCAGCCGGCGGACCTGGCGCAGAACGGCGGCCAGGTGCTGGTCGCCACCCGCTTCGTCCCCCGGCTTACGGGGTAAGCACCGGCGGCACGGCTTTGCCGCCCCACCATTTCTTGTAGTTGGCCGCGTAGGCGCCGGACTTGATGTAGTCCGACACGAAAGCGTTCACAAACTTCAGCAGCGCCGGATCGCCCTTGGCCATGGCGATGCCGATCGGCGTATTGCCATACATCGTCGGCAGCGTCTCCAGCTGGTCGTTCTTGCTGGCCAGGTAGTCCAGCAGCGACGAATCCTCGATGCCGGCATCGGCGCGCTTTTGCTGCAGGAGCAGGACGCCGTCCGGCGCAAAATTGTCGGTGTAGATGAAGATCGCCTGCGGCGCCGACTGGCGCAGGAAGGTATCCGCCGTGGTGCCGCGGCCGACCACAACCCGCTTGCCGTTCAGGTCCGCCAGCGTCTTGATATGCACGCTCTTTTGCGCGATCACCCGCAGACCCGCCAGGTTGTAGGGAATGGAGAAGTCCACCACGCGCGCGCGTTGCTGTGTGATCGAGACGTTGGCCACCACCAGATCGAGCTGCTTCGACATCAGCATCGAAATGCGCGCATCGCTGGAGACGTCCGCGAAGCGCACCGGCACGCCGAGTTTCGCAGCCAGCTGCTTTGCCACATCGACGTCATAGCCTACCGGCTGATTGCTGGCGTCACGGAAGCCAACCGGCTCTCCACCCAGCGAAACACCGATGCGCACATAACCGCGCGCCTTGATTTCCTCGATGCGGCCGGCCAGCGCCGACGTCGCCGCCAGCACCAGTGCCACAGCGGCGGCAGTGCGTTTGTAACGATGCTGCATGCTCAACCCTTTCAAAGTTTGACGGCGGCGGCAACGCGCAACTCCGGCGCGGCCATGCGCTCGTCCCAATACCAATAACGTATTTCTTCGT
The DNA here is from genome assembly GCF_012849375.1 of Duganella dendranthematis. Taxonomy (NCBI): domain Bacteria; kingdom Pseudomonadati; phylum Pseudomonadota; class Betaproteobacteria; order Burkholderiales; family Oxalobacteraceae; genus Duganella; species Duganella dendranthematis. The sequence continues at coordinate 5,709,462 of NZ_CP051684.1, read as the reverse complement.
CACAGCGGTAGTTGACGACCTGGTGATTGCCCTTGGCGTCGATGGCGTGGATCACCACACCGGCCAGGAAGCCGGTCTTCAATTCGGACAATTCTTCCACCGCCAGCTTGATGGCGTCGTCCAGTGTATAGCCAAGCCGCATTGCCAGCACGATGCTGCGCGACGTCGCGCAGCGCATGGTCATTTCGCCGGTGTGGGTACAGGCGGCGGCGCCATAGCGGCTGTCGGCGTAGAAGCCGGCGCCGGGAATCGGCGAGTCGCCGAGGCGGCCCGGATACTTCCAGGCCCAGCCAGAGGTCGAGGTGACCACGCCGATGTTGTCGCCGGCGTCCTGGCCCAGGAACACCGTGGTGTCGCGCACGCGTTCTGGATCGGTGATGGTGTTGCTGAGCGGCGCCAACGCGATATCGGGAAAGGCCGCCAGCTGCGCCGGCGACATCTCCTTTTGCAGCCGTTCCCACCAGACCCGTTTACTATCCGGGTGCAGCACGTCATCGACCGCGAAACCGCGTTCGGTGGCGAAGCGGCGCGCGCCGGCGCCGGTCAGCATCACGTGCGGCAGGTGCTTCATCACTTCGTGCGCCAGAGCGGAGACGGGCAGGGTGGCTGGCACCGCACCGACCGCGCCGACGTCGCGCGAGGTGCCGTCCATGACGCCGGCGTCGAACTCCATCTCGCCCAGCATATTCGGCCAGCCGCCGTAGCCGACGCTGCGTACCTTGGCTTCGCGTTCAACCTTGGCGATGCCGCTGACCATGGCGTCGATACTGGCGCCGCCTTGTTTCAGCAGGTCGACCGTGGTTTCAAAGCCGGGCCATGCCTCGGCGTTCGCAAGCAGCATTTTCATTATTTGCTCATTTTGGATAAGAATTGGGCGATGCGGGGCTGCGCCAGACCGCCATCCGCAGCGAAGAACTGCGCGGTTGGCAGGTCGGCCAGCAAACGGCCCTGATCGAGGAACACCACGCGGTTGGAGATCTGGCGCGCGAAGGCGATTTCGTGCGTGACGAACAGCATGGTGGTGCCGCCTGCCGCCAGCCTGGCCAGGATGTCCAACACTTCGGACGTCATTTCAGGATCCAGCGCGCTGGTGACTTCGTCCAGCAACAGATAGCGCGGTTTCATCGCCAGGGCGCGACAGATGCCTACGCGCTGACGCTGGCCGCCTGACAGCTGCGCCGGATATGCGTCCGCGCGGTCGGCCAAGCCAACGGAGGACAGCAGCTCGCGGCCCTCGTCTTCGGCCTGGCGACGTGGCACGTTCAGCACTTCAATCGGCGCCAGCGTAACATTCTGCAGCGCCGTCAGGTGCGGATACAGATTAAACAGCTGGAATACGGTGCCGGAGCAGCGCCGCGCCAGCTGCAACTGCTTCGGATCATCGACGCGATGGCCATCGACGGCAATCGTACCGCCGTCGAGCTTTTCAAGTCCGTTGATGCAACGGATCAGCGTCGATTTGCCGGAGCCGCTGGCGCCGAGGATGGACACCACTTCGCCCGGCGCGATGCGCAGGTGGACGCCATCGAGCACCGTGTTGGCGCCGAAGCGTTTGACCACGCCTTCGATATCTATCATGCTACAAACCCTTCCATTGACTATGCGCGCGCAAGCGCGTCTCGGCGCGGGCGCAGACCCTGGCGATCAGCCGGGCCATCAGGTAATACAGCACGCCGATCACGGTCCAGACGATGAAAGGCTTGAGCGTGCGCAGGTTCAGGATGGCGCCAGCCTTGGTCAGGTCGACCACGCCGATCACGGAAATCAGCGACGTCACCTGCAGCTGGTTGACCAGCAGCCCGGCCAGCGGGCCGAGGCCGAACGCCGCCGCCTGGGGCGCGACGATGCGGCGCAGTGTCTGCCAGCGGCTCAAGCCGAATACACGGGCCGTTTCCAGCTGGTCGCGCCCGACCGATTCGATGGCCGACACCGCAATCACATAAATGAAGGCCGCTGTATTGCCGGACAGTGTGATCAGCGCGGCCTGTACAGGCGTCAGATCTGTTTCCAACAGCACCGGCAAGCCGAAAAACACCAGGAACAACTGTACCAGTACAGGGGAATTCTTCAGCAGTTCGGCCAGCGCCGCGGCCAATGGCGCCAGCAGCGGCGTGCGGTAGTAGCGCAGCAGCGCCCAGCACAGCCCGATCAACAGGCCGATGGCGGTGGTGGCGGCGAACAGGGCGACGGAAACACCCAGTCCTTGCAGCAGCAACAGCAGATCATGCGGCGTGAAATCGGTGTAGCGCATCAGCCGTCATCCCGGTTCAAACGACGGTGCAGGGCGCCGGCCGACAGCGACACCAGCCAGGTCATCACGGCATACAGCAGCAGAAGCAGGACGTAGACTTCGAACGGCTGGAATGTATCGGCGGCAACGATCTTGGCGCTGCCGGTCAATTCATTCAGCGTGATCGCCGACAGGATGGATGAGGTCAGGATCAGGTTGACGAACACCGATCCCAACGGCCGCACGGAAGTGCGCAACGCGATCGGCAGCACGATGTGTCGGTAGATGGCGAAGCGCGACAGGCCGCTGACCTGGGCCGCCTCCAGCACGCCCGGTTCCACCGCCAGGATGCCGGAGCGAATCACGTCGGAAGTGAAGGCGCCGCCGGCCAGCGACAAGGCCAACACACCGGTGCCGAAGGCGCTCAACTCGACGCCGATTTCAGGCAGGCCGTAAAACAGGAAGAACAGCTGGACGATGAAAGGCACGTTGCGGAAGATGTCCACATAGATTTCCGCCACACGGCGGGCCAGCGGCGACGCAGCGGTGCGCATCAAGGCCGCCACGATGCCCAGCGTCAGACCGCCGGCCAGAGCCATCCCGCAGGCGAGGGCGGTCAGCCGCGCGCCGGCTGCCAGATCGCCAAAATATGGGACAAGGGTGGTCGGATCGAACGTCAAACAGGCTGCTCCCGCTAAAAGTGAAACCGGTTTCACTGCAATTTCGAACGAGTGTCACACAAACTGCGGTGAATTTCAAGACAACAGCGCGGCTTTCAGGGCGGTGACTTTCTCGCGGCTGGTCTGGCGTCGTCCGCCAGAATCGAAACCAAAGGCCAGCACCTGCTGCGATGCCGGCGTCACCGGCTGAGAGCAGGAAGCGTGAACATCGGTGAGCGGCAGCCGCGCGCGCAACCACTGCACATTGTCGGCGTTGATACCGGCGCCGGGCATGACGGCGATGCGTCCGGCGCCAGCGTCAAAGCAGCGCTGCAAGCCGATCAGGCCCTCCGGCGCGGCTTTGGCGCCGCCGGAAGTCAGGATGCGTTCGAAACCAAGGTCCACGGCTTGGGCGGTGGCCTGCGCCAAGTCCGGGCACAAGTCGATGGCCCGGTGCAGCGTGCAGCGCAGCCCGTGGCCGGCGGCGCGGCGCACCAGTCGTTCCAGCGTGCGTTGATCCAGCCGGCCGTCTGGCAACGAAGCGCCGAGCACCACGCCTTGCAAGCCGGCGGCGGCAACGGCGTCGATTTCGTGCAGCATCAGTTGGGTTTCCGACTCGCCAAACCAGAAATCGCCGCCGCGCGGACGTATCATTGCCACCACCGGCGCCGGGCTGGCCGAGGCCAGGCGCAGCAGACCGGAGGTCGGCGTCAGGCCGCCAATTTCCAGCGCGCTGCACAGTTCGATGCGGTCGGCGCCGCCGGCCAGCGCAGCGGCCAGTCCATCGGCGCTGTCAACGCAGACTTCCAACTTGATGGGCTCAGCCATGTCTGTTTTCCAGTTTCTCCAGGCCCAGCCACGCCGCGCCGATCAATCCCGGTTCTGCGCCGGACTGGCCGGGCACGATGATGGGCGCGTCGGTCTTGCGCAAGATGGCGGCGCGCACTGCCTGGTCAAGCCGCGCGATCAGCGGCGCGCTGTTGGCCAGGCCCCCGCCCACCGGCAGGATGGATGTACCGAGCGTGTTGACCAGCATGGCCAGCGGCCCGCTCAACAGATCGATAAAGCAGGAGATGGTCAGCGCGGCATCCGCATCGCCCGCTTGCCAGGCCGCGATGATCGCCCGGCTATCCAGTGCCGTCTGATGCAACGTCACATGCAGCCGTTCCATACCGCGCGCACCGCCGACCGTATCCAGGCAACCGGTCTGACCGCAGCCGCAGCGGAAGCGGGGGATGGACTGTGGCGGCGTGCCGGCAAGCTGCGCGGCCACCGGTCCATGGCCCCATTCGCCAGCAAAGCCGCCAGGTCCGCCGATCAGCCGGCCGCCAATGACAAGGCCGCCGCCGACGCCGGTGCCCAGGATCAGGCCGAACACATTGGCATGACCGCGCGCCGCACCGGCCTGGGCCTCGGCGAGGGCGAAGCTGTCGGCGTCGTTGATGATCCAGACGGGGAGGCCGAAGACCTCAGCCAGATCGGTAGCCAGCACGCGGCCATCGACGCAGGGGATGTTGGCGCACTTGATGCGGCCATCGGCCGGATCAACCACGCCGGCGATCGAGATGGCGACGCCGCGCGCAGGGCCGCCGGCAACGATCAGCGCGTGCATGGCGGCCGTGAAGGCGGCGAAGTCATGGGCGGGGGTCGGCACGCGTTGCAGGTCGCCAATCCGGCCGTCGGCCGTGGCGACGGCACATTTGATGGCGCTGCCACCGATATCGAAACAGGTAATCATGGCGCAAATCATAAGGGCAAAAGCGACGAAATGCCAAATTGATTAACTCGACATTACTACCTATATTGTCGACTAAAAGAACTGTATGGAATACTGTATAATGCACTAGATATTCATACAGTATTTGCCCGTTGACCAATGCCAGAAAAGAAATTCGACGTCATCAATCTGGACCCATTTCCCGCCCACAGCGGCGGCGCCACCGAACGCCGGCTGCGCGACCACGACGCCTTGCGCACCATTGCCGAAGATGCCATCACCGATGCCCGCACGGACAGTGAAATTGCCCGGGAATTCATCAGTCACGGTGAATTGGGCGAAAAATCGATGGCCAATACCCAAAAAGAGCTATTTCGGTTTTTGACCTGGTGTCGGGAAGAGGCGGGCAAAACGCTGCGTCAGCTGACGGTAGCGGACCTGAACGGCTATAAGGACTTCATCAAATCGCCGCCGCCGGACTGGATTTCGACCACGAAATGGCCGCGAAACGATCCACGTTATCGGCCGTTCAGCGGGCCGTTGTCGGACGCCAGCCGCCGTCAGGCCATCATTGCCGTCAAAGGACTGTTCGCGTACGCCGCGCAAACCGGCTATTTGCGGCGCGATCCGGCGGCGCTGGTCAAGCACGTCAAAACGGCTAGCTCCAGCCGTATTACGCGCTATCTGACCCCCGACGCATTGGCGCTGGCCTTGAGCGTGGCGTGCGAGCGCGAAGCGCCAACGCCGGCCACCTTGCGGCAACGCGAACGCGATCGGTTTTTGCTGACGGCCTACATTCACACCGGCGCCCGGCTGAATGAAATTGTCAGCGCCAACATGGGCGCCTTGTACACCGAAGGCAACGGCCGCTGGTGGCTGGATGTGCTGGGCAAAGGCAACAAACCGCGTCGCTTGCCGGTGCCGCCCGAAATGCTGGCGGCATTCCGGGATTATCGCGCGGCCTTCGGCTTGCCGCCGCAAACTGGGCGCAGCGACGACACGCCGCTGGTATTGTCGAGCCGTGGCGTAGCGCTGGCACGCATCACCGACGAAGCCGCATCCGATGCGCTGAAGGCGATCTTTGCGGCGGCTGCGGCGGATGCGGACAAGCTGGGCGACGCCGACATGGCAGCGACATTGCGGCAAGCGTCAGCGCACTGGCTACGGCACAGCATGCTGACCAACCACGCGAACAACGGCGTGCAGCTGAAGACGCTGCAAGAGACCGCCGGTCATGCCAGCATTGCCACCACAGCAGCGTATCTTCACAAAACCGACAATGAGCGGCATGACGAGATTCTTGCTTCAGCCAGTCTCGGCAAAGATACTACATGACTTCGCATAATTTATATTATGTAAAATGCCGTCGCCGCCAACGCCGCCTTAAAGTGGCCTTACGGACAATACCGGAGCGCTCTAACCTAAATCTGCCAACATTCCTTACCTAAAGCTTAGTACAAGGCGATATGCTGCTGTTTCGACGCCAAGTATGCATTATTGCGTAAAGCTGACTACCGAATTTACTTGTATATTGAATTACGTAATCAACCAGATTGATGATTTCTGGCCTTGGGTGGTCAAATCGTCGAGTCGATCAAGACTTTTACAAGCCCGCGCTGCCATCGGGAACTCTTCACTCCACGACCCGGCATCAACTGCACGGTTTCCGTAGCATGGTGGACCATGCAGCAACTCAACGCGATAAGTTACGCCGGCAATGCCGGCGTATTCGTTCCTACGGTGCCTAAGCCGCGAGCCGATCCGGGATCAGCTCAGCGATGGTTTTATATTGCTCACCTTCGAAGCCAGCAAGTGCTTGGAGCAGCGCCGCGCTTTTAGCGTCGCACTCGACCGGGAATGCCTTGGCGCCGGTGGTCATGAGCCAAATTGTGCGGGTGATCCCATTCGTGAATGACAGCGTTGCCTGTATTCGCACTTCAGTGCCAACTCGTTTGTGGAAGCCAAAAAACGTCGGCGCATATTTCCAGATTCGCTCGGCCTGCTCATAGCAATGCACCAGAGCCAAGGGAACAGGATTTTCTTGACCTCTACTGAACCCGTCCACCGCGTCCTTGTATTTCCGGTCGGTGGGCCATGTTTCAGGACCTTGGTGGGCTATATCATCGTGGCTGCTTCCTTCACGGCGCCACAGTGCAAGAAACTTCTTAGCGTCGACGACTACGACTGCCCTCTTCTCATTTTCATAGTTCGACCTAGTAGCACACATGTAGACGCTGCCTTGCTCAGTCGGGACCTCGAACATGGCGCCATGCCCGTAGTGAATTTTCTCGATACCTCTTAATAAGCGCATGTGTAGTTTTCAAGCGTGGATGGAGTCGCCATATTGCCACACAGCACTATGTTGCCGCAAATTGAGGTTCATGGTAGCGATAAGGCACACGATTGGTCCGTTAGCTACTATGCGGCTCACCATTTTGGTTCGAGCGTAAGAACTTGACCTTCATACGTGCCGTCGTCCGTGCGTGCAATACGCACATGTATTTTCGATAGAAACTTGGCCGGTGTTGCAAGCCATTTCAGGACGGCGAGTTTTTCGTCCCCGCCGGGAATGTCGGCTCCGGAATCTCTGGCTGCTAGAAGATCTTGCAGCATGCCGGCGGCGAGATCAGGTACGCTTAACAGGTCATCAAGATAGCCCTTCTCCGAAAACGATTTTGCAAACCCGAGTACGTCAAAGCAATGAGTCATGTACATCGCACCTATGCTCCCGAACAATTTCTTCACATGAGCAAATGAACGGTCCTTGGCATCCTCGTTGATTTGATCTGTATCACTGTACCAGAGTAGGCGCTGCTGGTCATACGTCAGCGCTGCCGTAAACGCCGCAAGAATATGCAGGACGCGCATTACCTTTTCGCCGACGTGGCCTGGCCAGCTCCCGAAATCGCCGTCTTCGAGTTGTTTCGCAATCGTTGCATGCCCCTCACTTTTAGTGCTTCCGAAGACCGATCCTATCGTCTTATCGATCGCTACAGTGACGATGGCTCCGTGAATGAAATTGTCAATTAGCTTGAGATATTCAGAAAGAGCGCGACTCCTCGGCCCGTATTTGAGATCTTTATACTTGAATTCGCTGTAGCGATCGAGGATCTTGTGCTTCCGTCGCAGCTCTTGCATGTGCGTTTGAAAAGGGCCATTCTTATTCAGTGCAACGAACAAAAAGGAATAAGTGCTGTAGTGCGCATCGCTATGTTCGCCGCCATAATCGGACATTACGGCGATCTTGTTGTCGTCGGAAAAGTCCGGGAGTTCAGGGATTATCTCGAGCACTCCACCCAGTACGTGGCAGAAATAATGATGGTCTGGGCTGATAGTTGGCAGCTTGAAAGGGCCTTGTTTGCGGATCTTCTGCTGTAACGCTGCGACCGGGACTGGCGTCGCATGAACGAGCGCAAAAATCCCTTCAATTGCCACCGCGAGAGTTTTCTTCTTGAAAGGGGGGTTCATTGCACTTGTCGTGAATATACGCAGGGCTGCAAAACTGTTAAGCTTGCTGCACAGGTGATTTAACGTCTGACGACTCATGCCTTGCCATTACCGACAGTGTCATGCGTTGCGCATAGATTGAAACAAGTTCCGCCTGCGATTTTGTGCGTAGTTGCTCCCAATCGGGGGCGCCTCGAAGCAGCTCAAGCAAACGAGCGTGAGGGGTCTCTCGATAACCATTGTGAAAGAACTCATATAGGTCAAGCGGGCCGTTGGCCTGACTATTTTTTTGCGCAGGCTCGCCAAAGAACGTATCGGGGTGGCGACGCCATGCATCCAACTCTGCCTCTGGCATATCCCAGACCAAGATCTCAGCAGCCCCGTCTTCGAAGTACAATGCCGCATAAACTTTAGACTCCGGTTCGGCCACGGTGGCACTGGTGAGAATGCCTGCTCTTTTACCACCGTTACCGTCCGGTATATGATAGCGACGACCGATGACGAGGCGCTGCGCTGGGTCTAATACGCCGAGAGCATACTCTTCAATTTCCCCGTCAAAAGTCACAGGCGGGAAGCTATGTTCCCTGGCCGAGTCAAGAATCTCGAAGAGGGCTTTGTCGCGTGCATGCGCGTCGATTGCCTCACGCAGCGTCGAAAATTCCGAATCAAGCTTGAAGTCTGGTATTTGAAATCCCTCGCCTAAGACAAAGGTGTGAATCTCCGTTGAATCGAGATTGAGATGCGCCGGCGAGTTGGTGATGAACACGTAAGCTGGCGGTAATGGCTCTCCGGCATGGTTGCGGGTTCCTTCCTGCCTGCGGATAAGCTGGAGCGCGCCCTTGAGCTCGCGCGGAACTTCGTCACCCCCACGTAAATTGCCGATGCCGAGCTCGATGAATACCAGTCTTTCGTGATCTGCGCGCTTTGCCAGCGCTTTTTGCAGCTGCCGACCTGGCCTGAATCGTTCGCCGGTGCGACACTTCGCCTCGACCGAAAATCGACGTCCCGAAATCTTGTGGGTCGCGGCAAATTCGCAATGCGAGCTTGTTCGGTCATCCTCATCTTCAAGAGAGATTTCAAATCCAGCGCGGATCATGGTCGCGGCGACGAAAAGTTCATACCGAGCAGGAATGAATTGCTCGGTGTTCTTGAGTCGGCCAATCAGCTTTGCCTGTAAATCAGCATTATGATCCATCGAGTACAGGTCGTACGCGAGTCGCAGATAAGAGATGGCCGCACCGTTAGCCGGCATGCTTGAAATGGTGCCGTCGGCATTGGCATGTTTCTGCTGCTGCCGGCAGAGGTTGTCATACCAGACCAAGATGGGATGGCGCTCATCAACCGGCCTCGCCATTTCGTTGGTCCCCCATTCCGGAGTGAGTTTCCCCTTAATGTAGTCAAAGAGAAAATCGTGAAAGGTCTTCCACTTTGTCGAAAATAGAATTCGGTTCTTGACCGCGACCACGCGGTGCGCGCCCAACGTGCCGGAAATAATCGGTCTACCTAAACCTTGCTGACGTTCCCGTTGAATTGCCATAGCTCTGCGCTGTGCCTCGGTCATAAACTGACCGGCAGGGGCAGCCGGCCTGTGCCGGCCGTGGCATTTTTTGAACTTCTTCCCGCTGTCGCATGGGCAAGGGTCGTTCCGCCCGATTTTCTTGGCCACAGTAGCCTCTCCGGAATAAGTGCAATAAGGTGGCGATGCGCGCACGCGTCGACGCGCACTATGCTGAGAGACATTTTCCCACGGTCCGATTGCCGGCCATCATCCTCTCCAGGTATCGATCCGACTCTTTCAGCCCAACTGCATCCTAGCTACTTCACCATTTTTCTGTTCGTAATACTCACGTTGAGCAATCAAGTCAAAAACGATGGGTGTTTTTTCTCTGATCGAGCCGTCTGCGGCAAGCGCCACCGCAGCGAGGGCAACAACTTTAGGTAACTCGTCTTCCACATTCACCTCTGCGTAGAGGTAGGCACCCTCAAGGTATGCCTCTTCTGTGTCGGATACAAAATTGGCCAAAGCGCTACGATATTCCAGTTGCGCGTCCCAAAGGCCGGCGACGTAGTCGCGCGCCATGACAATGAGATCGTGGCGATCGCCGATTGCTTCCAGCTGCGCCGCCACTCTCTTCTTGAACTTCCTGTCCTCAGCAAGTTGAGCGGCGCTGGTATATACGCTGACTTTGTGCCGAAGCGTCATCGCGCCTTCGGCATCATAGTCCTTTCCAGTATGATATTCGACAGAATGAACTGCTGAACCTCTGTGGAGCATATAGTTTCGCAGTTCTTCGAATAACTGGTAACCAAGCCTTGCATCGTATTGCCTTGTTCGGGCGCCTGCCAAATCGAAAAGCATACCGCCCGCTAACGCGTTCAATTTGTCGACATGGACCAGCGATTGCTCGATGAACATGCGTCCAAGGGCGACCAAGTTTGCAACATGGCGGTTGATATCGCTCTTATTAATCTGGAACTGGACGGTCGCGACTGGCGCTGTCTTGCACAGATCGGCCGCTTCCAAAACTGCTCTTTCTAGCGCCGCGAGATTTTCGACGACGAAGTCGAACTTCTCTTCGATCACAACAAGCTGCATTAGGCAATCCCGCGCTTTCGTGATTTTCTCGAAGACACACTTCGAGATTGGCACGAATCGTTCTTGGTTAAGAACCAGCTTCGTCAGTCCATAGTTCAAGGATTCCTGCGCGCCCTGCCCCACTTCGACGGCGGACGTTTCTGGCTGGGTCGATGAAGAGAAAGCGTTCGAGGTAATTCGATCGTTGGTCATGGTGCGGTTCGCTTTACAGGATTGGGTATTGATCCGACGCCAATGAGTGATAGAGTTGTTCCGGCGTAAAAATCGGAACAGCGTGATCGAAGGTGTTCGCAGCGGCAGCGCGGTTCAACTTCCGGAAATCATCCAAGTTTGTTGTGCAAATCGGCATCCCGAGATTTCTAGCGCAGGCATGTATAAGCGCATCGAACGCCAGTTCCTTTTTTTGCTTACTCATGACGGCGCCATGTGTAGATATCGTATGGCGTATGATTCGATTTTTCGACGTATCCCACTCGAAGTCACCGGGCTCCACCACAGCTATACCTGGGCTGTTGACCAAATTGGCCTCCTGCGCCGCAGCGAAGGTCAGCATCGGTACTTTCCGCTGGGCGGAAAAGATTTCTTTAAACTTCTTTTCGTTTTCACTCACCATACCTGGCTCACCAAAACCAACCTCATAAAGCACTGGGGCCGGCACGATTAGGGAGTAGGTTTTCGACAGCACGTTCAGCTCGGCTATGCCATCGGCGTGCTTTAGAAACCATGTCACGCCACAGGTATCCATGACAATCGCGGGCACGCGGAAGTACCATTTACGGCATTCAGGGGTAGGCAAAAGCGGCACAGGATCTCCTTTAGGACGCGGTCAATATCGGCATAGCCACGCAGAAAATAGTTATTTGGACTCAAAAACGATTATAAATCGGCTGTTTTTGCAAAAAACGATTACATACTTGCTTTTCCGATATCAAATGAAAAATAGGTCACTGCCCTACCTCGGGCAAGGCCGAGGTAGCCGCGAGCTTGTCAAGGTAGGCCCGCAACTGTTCGCCGATTTGCTCCTGCGCCTGCAGCTTGGCATCGGCCTGGGCCAGCGAGAGTTCTAACTGGCGGGCCTGCGTTTTTAACGACGTGATCTGGTCGTTGGCTGCCGCTACCTGCTCGTCCAGCAGCTCCGCCTCGGCGATTTTTGCGGCAAGCTGACGCTCAGTGTCCGCGGCACGGCTGTGCAAGGCTTGCAGCGTGTCGATCCTCTCCTCCAGCTTGCGGCTCCGCGCCAGTTGTTCATACAGGTCCTGCTTGGCGTGCGACAGTTCGGCGACCAGTTTCGCGCCTTCCTGATTCAGACGAGTCGCTTCGTCTTGTTTAACGGCGATGGTTTGCTGCGCCAGGCGTAGCTCGGCCTGCACCTGCTGCACCTGCTGCTCGTGGCGCCGGATGTCGGCTTCGCGTTGCTCCTTGACGGACTGGCGATAATGTTCAAGCGCTTGGCGCGCGTGCAGATGCTTCTCCTCCAGCGATTGGCGATGCGCCTCGTTCTCGGCCAGGCGCAGCTTGAGATCCTCCACCTGCTGCTCGGCGACGAGCCGCATAGTCGATTCGCTTTGATGATCGGCCTGACTGGCCAGCAGTGCCGTGCCTTGTCTCTCCAGGGCCGTTTCAAGGTCCGACACGCGAGCCCGCAGCTGCGAGTTCTCTATCTGGGCCGCCTGTAGGGAGGCTACGTGCGCGGCCGCATTCGCGTCGGCCTCAGCGCGGAGCGCCGTGATTCCTTCCTCCGCTTCTTCCTGCAGCCGCGCGGCCAGCCGCTCGACCAGATCCTGTAAGGCCTCGCTGATCGAGGAGCGCTTGCCGCCGGCACCGCCATCCTGGGCCTCCAGCTCCTTGAGGTACTTGTGGATAGTGGTCTTGGAGCCGGTGTTACCCAGCGCCACACGAACGGCGTCGACCGACGGGTTCGTGCCCTGCGCGATCAGGGCGTCCCGCGCCTTTTGTACGTCCGATTTGTATAGTCCGCTCCGCGCCATGGGGGTCTCCGAGGATGAAGTAAGATAATATATTACATACCACGTTATTACATACTATTTACTGCCAAATGCCAAGGTCATTTGCGTTTAAATTTTACATCGGATAAAGTCACATTATCCGGTGTGATCCGTCTTTTAGGCCGCAAATTCCTCCTGTTTGGGTGTAACGGCCGATTCCGGCCAGATAATTGGAATGCGGCTGGAAGTCGTGTTTCCACCGTTTGCGGCTTAAAACCCAGAAGAAAATGAATGCCCCCCCCAAAAAACATGAAGATCCCCGCGTTCAACCAGGTAGCTTTAATCTGCGACGATCCTGAACTCGCCGCACAGCTCTCTGTTGCGCTTTCAACCAAAGGCACCTATTTGCCGGTCCTGGACAGCCCTCGGCTGGCGCGCCCTGACGCCGAGGCGGAAGTCATCAAGCGCGTCAATGCGCTGGCAGACGCCAATCCGAAGAAAATCATTTTGGGCGGCTGCGCGGAGCGGGTACGTCAATGCTTCGACAACCACGTTCCTGCCTCCAAGCTGAAGCGGGTGGACACCGCTTCTGACCAGTGGCTGGCACTGGAGGGAATCCACCTGAAGAAGGGGGCGCCCTTGAGAGTGAGCCGCAAGAGCATTGGAGCGGGCCTGCTTCTCGCGCTGAGGGCAAAGCGTCAACTGGAGTTTGCCGATGATGCGTCCGAGGTTCGATATGTGCCGCCGTCAGCTGCGCATCTGGTCGTGTGCGAGGACGGCAATGCTCTTACACAGGTGATCGCTGCCAATTACGCCTACGCTATCGGCGCCGGCCTGCAGTTGATCTCGACGCCGGCCGAGTCGCTCATCAAAGATATCAACGAACGGTTCTATGGCGCGACCGAAAATCGGCATGCGTCCACGACATCCATACTGCAGGGGTTGGCGCTGGAGATGCGCGAGTACCTGAAGGATCTCAACTTGATAGGCGTTCAATCAATCACCTTCATCACCAGCGGAATACCGTGGGGTTTCGCCGTGCAAGAAATGCCGACCACCTGGTGCCCTACGATCTTTTGTTCATCGCCACGCACTGCGGCGACGTGAAGGGATCGCGGGACACCCACAAGTTCACCGATTCCAGCGGCGCCGAGCGAACCCTCGTCCTGGACCTGGCGTTGCAGGTTTCTCCGGAAGCTCGTGATGGCAAATTCGAAGTGAAGGCCTATGAAAAATTCGTCTCGATCGACGGAGTGCGATGGGAAGACACGGTGGAGCGTCGGCGCGTCGTAGGAACCGCGGTGAGAGATTTTTGTGCGGTGCCCCTTGGTGACCGCACGCCCGTATCGCGCGAACCTATCGATCGGATTGCAGGCTCTGCGGCCCTGGGGATGTTCGATGGCAACTTGCTTGCGACGCCCACTAATGCTGGGGCCGGCAGATTCCCGTTCGTCTTCAATAACGCCTGCGTCTCCTGGCATGAACTGGCCGGCCGGTTCATGTTTGGCGGCGCCAGGGGTTACATTGGAAGCCTTATCTCGGTCGCTGATTCAGAGGCCCAGGAAGTCGCCATGGGCGTCTTAGATAAATACTTCGGACGTCCTCTGGCCCACGCGCTATGGAGCACTCAAAAGTCGGTGTCGGGCGACGGCATCAGACGCCCGTATGTGATGGTTGGCGTGCATTTTCAGCGCTTAAGGAGCACGCTGCAGCCGCCGCACAAGCACATACTGCAACAGCTTGTTCGCGCGCACCGCTATTGGAGCGAGCAATTGAACAACACGCCCGCTACGGACGATAATAAGCGCATGGACATCACTGATCGGGTCGATTTTCTTCATCATTGCATTGAGGAATTTAGATCCGCCAAGCCAACCCATACACCACGACCATCGGCAAGCTAACCGGGGTCGAAGCAAGTTCAGGGGAGAAGATGTCCAAACTCGACCAATACATCGAAGCGGCGACGCGCGACAGCACCCGGCAGAGCTACCGCGCCGCCATCGAGCACTTCGAAGTGCAATGGAAAGGCATGCTGCCGGCCACCGCCGACGGCGTGGCCCGCTATCTGGCGGAATATGCCGACACCCTGGCGGTCAGCACGCTACGGCAGCGCCTGGCGGCGCTCGCTCAATGGCACAACGAGCAGGGTTTTCCCGATCCGACCAAGGCACCCATTGTCCGCCAGGCCATGCGCGGCATCAGGGCACTGCATCCCGCGCAGGAGAAGCAGGCCAGGCCCCTGCAGCTCGATGAACTGGAGCGCGTGGTCGGCGCGCTCGATCGCGCCGTCGGCGCCGCCCGACTGGGCAACGATCGCGCCGGCGAGTTGCGCAACCTGCGGGATAAATCACTGATACTGCTTGGTTTCTGGCGCGGGTTTCGCAGCGACGAACTCTGCCGGCTGCGTGTCGAACATGTCGAAGCCAAGGCTGGCGAAGGCATCAGTTGCTTCCTGGGGCGGACCAAGGGCGACCGGCAAAATCTTGGCACAACGTTCAAGGCGCCCGCGTTGACGCGGCTGTGTCCGGTCGATGCCTACCTGGACTGGATCGGTGCCGCGCAGCTGACCACGGGAGACGTCTATCGTCCGATCGACCGCTGGGGCCATGTCGGCGAACACGGGCTGCACATCGACAGCATCGCTCCGCTGCTGCGCGCACTTCTCGGAAACGGCGGGCTCGACGGCGCCAAGGCGTACAGCGGCCACTCTCTGCGTCGGGGATTCGCGAACTGGGCGGCCTCGAATGGCTGGGACGTGAAAAGCCTGATGGAGTATGTTGGATGGCGCGACGTCAAGTCGGCCTTAAAATATCTCGATGCATCGGTCTCCTTTGCGAAGGACCGCATGGAGCACAGCATGGCCGGCCGTCTGCACGAGTTGGAGCGATCCTGACCGCGGCGCATGTCGGGGAAACGCCACCTTTTTTGAGGATGATAACCATGCCACCAGCAGGTTCCAACGCGCGCACCTTCTCCTTGCAAACGCCGGCCGATCTGTACCGCAAAATGCGCTTCGAGGCCACCACGCTGCGGCAGGCGCCGCCCGATGATCTGACCGAGCGTGCCTACGCCGTGATGAACGCCGTGACGACCGCGTGGCAAATGAAGGACTGGGTCTACGAGTCCCTGCGCCAGGCAGACCGGCTCGATGTCCTCCACCAGGTCGCCGGCCGGCGCATTGCCGGCTCAAGGGACTTCGGCAATTTCCTGACGACGAACAGCCCGTGGATGAACATGAGCTTTCAGCTTGCCACGGCCGCCAAGCATTTCGCGGTGAACGCCGATGCGGGCCCCGAAGTGTTCACCATGATCGATTTTCAAATCGACCCCGCAGGCGCCGGGCAGCAGCCTGCCGCTGTTCAGGAAATCATGGTCAGGACGCGAAACAATAGCATTTCCGGGCCCGATCTTGTGGTTATGCTGGTATTCGTTTGGGGCCAGTTACTCGTGGATCTGGGTTTGCTCACGGCCGAAGATGCAGCCTAGCCTGGCGAGCCCTGAAACAAACCGTCCAGGATGCGGTGTTTCAGGATCGGGCAGCGCGTGATGTCCCGGGCAAAATAGTAGCGGCGGCTGCCGTGGACCGCCATACCGATTGATATCGGCGACCTGTCTAAAGCCGATCTGCCCATCGGCGTGTCCTTCCACGAGAGCGATCGTTGGCGATAACGGAAGCACGCTATAGGCCGAGAAATTATCCGGCACCAGAAATTCCGCCTCGCTCGATCTCAAGATGCCCCATTTCTTGCCCGCCATTCTTCGCCTTTCCCTGTCCATCTGGAAAAGGAAATGCAATCCGGTCATGAAGCGGCTCGGGATCGTATTGTCCGGCGCGGCGAACACGTATCCGTTCGCCTCCAGTATCTCCTGCGTGTCGACCGACATCCCGTGCTCAGGCTCCACCATGTTGATCCTGATGTCGGGAAGCGGATTGAGGTAACGTTCGTGCCGGAGAGTCCAGAGCAAGTACATGTCCGTGACGGCCGCGGTCATCGCGCCGTCGAGCGTGGTGATGGCGCCGGAGACAATACTCCTCGCCACATCCTGATACCGGTCCTCGATGGTCTTCATGAACACGGCTTCGGCCTTCTGATCCCACAGGCGGCGTGCACAAAAATACGAGTTTCCCGGCGTGAGCCACAGATCTTGCTCGCCGCTTTTTCGGCGCATCTGCACCGTTCCATTCTCGCGGGCGAAACGGGATATGCAGGCCTTTGGAAAGATATGCTGATCGATCGTCAGCTTGTGCGGATTGCCCTTTTGTGGCCTCGGATAGCGCATCAGAGACCCTGCGCAGCCGGCGCGTCGAGCATGCCGGTCAGCGTACCTTTCAAGGTGTGGCAGGCCTGGTCAAAAGTCGGGTGGAAATTGAGGGAGTCGACCGCTTCGAATTGCTGTTTGAGCGGGATGTATCGCTCGTCGAGCTGCTGGAATACCGCTTCCGCGTGCCGGGTCATGAATTCGCGCGCCGCCATGAGCGCATGCGGTTCGCGCTCCGCGATCAAGGCGAAGTCAAAGATGTCGCGCCCCGTGATGCGGTCGCCACGGTGCCACATCTTTTTCGCGATGATTTCAACCGATGTTTCGACCCGTACTTGATGCCCCAGGATCATCTCGGTTTCAAATCCCGGCGCGGTCAGGTTGGGCGCGGCCACGAAGTCGATCTCGCCCTCGGGCAGGTACAGCTTGACGTAGCCTGCCGCCTCCACGTAGTCGGTGGTGATGGATTCGGCGACGTCGCTCAGCCTGGGCGTGACGAAGCCGAGCGATTGCGGATCCGGAACAAAGATGTCGATGTCCTTGCTGAAGCGGTGGCCGTAGCGCAGCATGAGAACGGTGCCGCCGCCGAAGGTCCAGAAGGGATCGTCGCGGCCATGCCTGGCGATCTCGCCGATCACCTTCAGCGCCTGGGAGAACAGCGTCTCCCAAGCCTGGGGAATGCCCGGCTTGCCCGCCATCACCAGACCGTTCTGCATACTTTCCATTGTTTTGCCCACTGGCTGAGGTTTTTCATGATTTTCTTCGCGGGCACGTCGGGTGTCGCCGCTTCGGCGACGGCTTTCACCACCACCGGCAACGGCGTCTCGTCGAGCAAGGCCATTAAATGGGGCTGGAACTGGTCCGGCGCCTCGCCGGAACGCAGCACCATCGACAGCATGTCCGGCGTCATCACGTCCCGGTAGCTGGTGCTGATGCTGCGCGCGGCGACCGTCAGTGCGCTTTTCAGGCCCGAGGGTTGCACGGTCTCCATGTCCAGGCCAAGAACATCCATCACCGCCTTGAGCTTGGTGTAGCCAAGGTCCTTCAGCGTGCCGTTCTCCAGCTGGTTGATCGTCACGCGCGACAGTCCGGCGAATTTGGCAACATGCTCCTGCAGCAAGCCTGCCTGGATACGCTTGATGTGGATTTCACCGCCGATTTGGGCCAAGTTCATGTTCCGCCTCATTTAATGTTAAGTATATTTAACATTGTAGCGCAGATCCCGACTTTTCCAAGGCAGTTTTATGGCTGCGGCCGCCGCAGATGCCGCCGACCGGCGCGTCGCCCAGCTGGGACTAGCCGGCACGCGGCTGGATCTGGCCAGCATCCTCCACCGTCAATCTCAACTGATGCAGCATCGGATTGACGATCAGATTGAAAACTGCGGTGGAAATGGCCACGCCGGCGCGCGCCTGTTCCTCGGTGGCGGACGCGCCCGCATGGACAATCCGGTTACGCAGCCCCCGCTGCGCGTCGCATTCGGCCAGCAACTTGGCGTTCGATTCTGGACGTTGCAGCGAATGGATGTCGATACCGACAAACTCTGTGAACAGGTGAGCAAGCAGCTTCGCATAGCGGGAATAGCCCGGTCCAGAAAAGGTGTTCTCCACCACCACGTCGGCCAGGCTCTCGATATGGACCAGACCATGCACCACCGGCGTCAGAATCGCCGCTTTGAGCAGCAGCTCCGTGCAGGAGACGGCGAAGACCACCGTGGCGGCGAAATGGCCATTGTCCTGGAGGCGTTGGGCCTCCTGCAGCGCATCTACCGCCGGCCGCATGACGCCATGGTGATCGAGGTAGAACGAACGCAGCCGCTCGGCGGTGAACTCGCCGATGGCTTGGTTTTTGTGCTCCGGATAAAGTTCGTCGGATATACGTTCATACATGTCGTCCATCGCAGCGTCGTTTGCGTCGTAGCTCATGCCAATTTCCTATCGTGGTCGATGGTGCCGATTTACCTACCAGGTGGAGCCCAGCCGCCATCATATCGCTGATGAAACCGCCTAAAGCAGGTACGTTTGCGCACAGTGCGATGGAGGTGCGACGCGCCGTCTTACTGGTGTTGCGTGCCGCCCAGTCCCCGGCGGTGGCCGACGTTCGCGACGCGCCCCAGTTGATGCGACAACTACTGCATGCTGGTCATGATGTTATTCCTTTGCGTCGCCTGGTGCGCGATCTTTTATTGCGCTCGGCAGACTACGCTCAGCCAGGGGACCGATCAGCTCTGCCCGCGGTGCTCTACGTGGGGTTACAACCTTTGCTGCCTGCCGGCATGAGCCTGGAGATATTCTCGCAATTGGATGTGTTCGCGGCGCCGGGATATGCGGTGGCGGTCCACGGGACCGAGCAGCATCACTGCATGGTAGAGCATGAGCAGCGGCAGTTGACGATCCCCATTGGCACTGTGGCGTCGATGAAGGGTGAAACGCACCTCGCTACGCTGGTGCTTGAGTCGCACGGTGGAACCAGCCAACGATTCGATCTAGAGGAAGCGGTAAAAGTGTTGGTGGGAACATCAGCGCTCCCCACCCAGAAACTCTTGAAGGGACAATTTCGCAACCTCTATGTGGCCATGTCTCGTCCAACCAGTTTTTTGTGCGTGGCCGTCAACGCGGAACGGGTATCGGCCGAATCACAGGCGTTGCTTCGCGCCAAGGGATGGGACATCGAGTACTTGTAACGCGCCACTGTGAATTTCGCGAAGCGGCCCCCAGTGGCGGCACGTGGTTGGCACGGCGCCTAACACAAGGAAAATCGCCGCCGCTTGCCCCGGCTCCATATGGCTTTACATATCGTATGTTTTTCCATACCATATAGACAACCATCACGAGGTGACACCCATGTCTATTGCTAGCCGTCGGGAAAGAGATGCCAAAGTGGGCAGGATCCTTCTCTGGGAAGGTCGCGTCAGCCGCAGCCGTCTCATCTCCGAGTATGGGCTAAGCCCCATACGGGCAAGCGAGTGGCTGCGCGACTTCCGGGAGTCATATCCAGACTGGGTGGCGTGGGACAACAAGCTCAAGGCGGATGTGGCAACGTCCATCGCATATGCGGACGCCGAACGCGCCGCAAACGCCAAGCGGCAGAACTCCATCAGCGCCATGCTGGTTCCATATGCACTGAACGTACCAGGTAAGCCCCAGTCCATTTCATGGGAATTCGCCCATATCTCCCCCCGCACATTCTCACGGCTAAACTTAGCTATCACGGACCGGCTCCGGGTGCGATTCGTCTACTGCTCCATGAGCACTCCGGAGCCGCATGAGCGAACCGTCGAGCCACACAGCCTGTTGCGGGCGGAACGACGGTGGCACGTGCGCGGTTACTGTCCGGAACGGCAGGATTTCCGTGACTTCGTGTTAGGGCGCATGAGCAAGGTCAAGCTACTCACGGAGCCTAGTTCGGCCGACGTGGCGACCGATACTGCCTGGTCAACCGTTCTTCAAGTCAGAATTGCCGCTCACCCTGGCCTTAGCCCAGCGCAGCAACTGGTCGTCAGAAACGAATACTTCCAGGGAGCCTCAGCACGCGTAGAGAGCTGTAGGGCTGCCCTCCTGAACTACATGACGCAAGAGATCATGGCGGCCACAGATGTGGGTCGACAGGTCCCGCCCGACTATCAGCTGGCAGTTGAGAACGTAGAGGAGTGCCGACAATGGCTGTTCGTGACCTGACCGACCAAATTCGGCAAGAGAAGGTGGCCGAGCGCTATCCGCCGCTCTTCAAGCGCTTGCCCGACCACCTTTTCGCGCCGTTGGCATCGGCAAATCGTTTCCAGTATTGGTGGCTGCTGTGCGTCCTGCATGCCAAACGCTTCGGGCCCGAGGCCCCGCTGCCGCCGAGCACAGGCTTCCTGATGCGCGAGATTACCGCGGACATCGCCGAGGAACTCCAGTATCAGGACTGGGCCCCAGAGGGCGACGACGTGACTCCCGCCACGCCGCTGGCAACCCGGGCCATCGTGGTCTTCAACCGCCTGCGCGACGCGGGATGGATCCGCGTGGATCGGGTGGGCGTGCGTGAGATGGTGACGATGGCGCCAGCCGTCGCCCATTTCATGAACCGTCTCGTCGAGTTCGCTCACACCGGCCCGGAATTCGTCTCCGGCAAGATCCGTAGCATCGAGGCCAACCTGAAGCTACTTTTGGACGAGAGCACGGACGGGGCCTCGCTGCACGAGGCCGCACTGCAGTCACGTGCCCTTCTCGAACACGTCCGGATCGCAGGCACCAACGTGCGCGACCTGATGCTGGAGATCGGCCGCGTCGACGCCACCGGCGAATTCGTGCGGCGATTCTTCGACGACTACGTTGAGCGCATGTTCATCGGCGACTACAAAGAACTGCGCACACGCGAGCATCCCCTGGCACGACGCCAGGAGATCCTGCGTCTAGTGGCCCATGTCCAGCAGACCCAGGACCTGCGTGCCCGGCTGATCCAGTGGTACCTGGAGAAGCAGGCCGGGCGAGATCCTACCCGCGCCGAAGCCATGTTCGAACGCGACATCCAAAAGGTGGAGGACCTGCGCCGAATCGACGAGTACCTGGACCGACTGGACGACGAAATCCGACGCGCCAACAAACTGGCGCTGGCCTACCTGGACTACCGGCTGCGTGCTACCCGCCCCCTCGACGAGTTGATCGGCCACGCCATCGACGCCGTCGTCAAGCATGGCAACAAAGCGGCCGCGCTGGCTCCGTTCGCGCCAGGTGACTGTATCGCCGGCGAACGCTTGGCCGTGCCCCGCGCCGAGACTAAGCGCCCGCCACCCGGCGGACTACGCAAGCAGCTCATGTCCCCCGAACAGGAGGCTCGGGCACGCCTGGCTCTATTGGCGCGAGACCGACGCATCATGTCGCTGCCAAAGCTCGCGGCATTCGTGCGCCAGCAGCTCGGCGAGGAAGATACGGTGCCCAGCGCCTCTCTCCAGGTCGACAGCATCGAATCAGTCCGAGCGCTGCAGGTCTTGTGCACCATCGCAACGGCGAATGCAACACCCAGCAAACTACTGCGCGCCAACGCACGGGCGATGAGCAGCGGCTTCACCACTGTTCGCATGGAAGGCGAAGAAGTCCAGAGCCAAGGTATCTCTCACCTGCCCTTCACGATCGCAAGGACAACCAAGCCAGCGAAGGGAGGAAGCCAATGAGTTTCTGGGAGAATGCGGCCGAGTCCACCAAAAACGTGGTCACCGAAGATGAGTTCGAGGCCGCGGCAAATCGGCTAGTCACCGAGCAGGTCCTGTACGCCGCAGATCGCGGCAGCAAACTCGCTTACGGGCTAATCCGTGACTTCGAGCGCGAATTCAAACGCGCCCTGGATCCGCTGGGCTACGTCGTGCGGGTCAATAGCCAGCTGCGCT
The DNA here is from genome assembly GCF_012849375.1 of Duganella dendranthematis. NCBI lineage: Bacteria > Pseudomonadati > Pseudomonadota > Betaproteobacteria > Burkholderiales > Oxalobacteraceae > Duganella > Duganella dendranthematis. Next base: position 5,687,239 of record NZ_CP051684.1, on the reverse strand, counting down.
ATGCCTGCGCTATCCCCAAACATGCCAGGACGTCACCAGTCACCGTGGACCAGACGCTGCTCGCGCTGGTGCTGCGCAGGATCTTCGACGAGGAGACGCGCTCCGGGCACCACGACGAAAACGGCGAGGTAGCCTGCGATCTGGTCACGCTCGAGGTCAAATACAAGCAGACGACGGGTGGCCGCGAACTGGCCACCGGCGGCAAGCTCGTCGCACTGATGCAGTGGATGCGGCGCTGGGGCATCGCCCGTGTGTCGGACGAGGAGACCAGTCAGTTCGGACACGATGCGGACCAGCCCTACGTGGTTATCATCCGGCCCGGTATCGCCGACGTCTTAGGAGAAGCGGCGTTAGCCCGCATCGCTCTGTTCACCAACCCGGACGCCGAGGTTGATGGCGTAGGCCATACGGTCGCGCCCACCCTGGAAGAAGGCGGTGCTGCATGAAGAAGCTGATTAGAATCCGGGTGGTCCAGTTCTTCTTGTACGAGATGCGCGACGTCGACGTCGGTATGACTTGCGGCGTCTTCGGCGCCAACGGTAGCGGCAAGTCCTCGCTCCTGGACGCCGTACAAATCGTCATGCTGGGAGCCAACGAGAGTCGCGGCAGCGCAGGCGTCGCCTTCAACGCGCAGGCCGACGAGTCCAATCACAACAGCCGCAATATTCGCAGCTACTGCCTGGGTCAGTACGGCGACTCGCCCGACGCTCGCGTGCGCGACAACGCCAACACCTACATCACCCTGGTATGGGAGGACACAGCGACCCAAGAGGTCGTTTCCACGGGTGTAAGTATCTACGTGAGCGCCGACCGCGAGAAGTCAGATGTGCAGGGCCGCTACATTCTCCCCGCAGACATCGCGCTCAGCGACCACTTGGAGCTGGTCGATGGTGAGTATCGGCCGCGCCCGTGGTCCAGCTTCAGACAGATGCTCTCGCAGCGCGCTCATGGCGAGGAGGTGCTCTTCCATGACTCCGAGCGTTTCGTCAACGCGATGCTATTCCGGCTACGAGGTGCGCGCGGCGCGCCGCGCTTGGACGCCTATCGCCAAGCGTTCCGCTTCGGGCTGCGGATGAAATTTGACAAGAGCGTCGACGATATCGTCCGCCAGCAGGTGCTGGAAACCCGGCCAACCAATATCAAGCGCTTCAAGGAAGTGTTGCACACCTTCCAAGAGATGGCCGCCCTGGTGCGCAGCGTCCAGGCCAAGCTCGAGGAGGCCGAATTGATTGAGGCCGATTTCGCCGATGCCCACCGTCGCAACATCCATTCGGTCTCGCTCGCAGCCTTGGCTCAAGCAGCCGAACTCGAGGTCGCCAATGAGGCGGTAACCGCCGCCGAGGAGGCCGAAGGCCGTGCGGCGGCGGCATTCGACGTCGCAAGCGCCCAGCGTGACGACGTGAACCGCCGAGTCGGTGTGGCCGAGCAGCACGCACGCGACAGTGCATCCGACCGTGACAAGCATGCTTCCCATGCAGATGCTGCGCTGCTGCGCGAAAGCCTTGCCGGGGTACAGAACCGGCTCGCCGAACAAAGAACGGGGTTGCATCGCATCGTCAAAGCCATCGGAAAGGCCATCGACGTACAAATCCCTGGGAAGCCCGTAGCCGACAGCGCGGGAGCGACTACTCAGGCGTTCAAGGACATCCAGTCCCTGCTGGAGGGCGACAAGGTCGGCAGCCGCGACGCAGTGGAGTCGACGGTCCGCAAGGCGTTGCGCGCGGCCAAGTTGCTCAGCAACGAGATATTCGAGGAGATGCAGTCTGTTGGCCGCGCGCAGACGGCAGCCGAAGCCGAGCTCACTGACGTGCGAGAGAACCAGGAGCGCATCGCCAAGGGTAAGCCGCCGCTCGAGGGGCCGGCTGCGGCGCTCAAGCGCGTGCTGGCCAACGCCGGTGTGGATGCTACCCCAGTATGCGACCTGGTGCGTATCGACGACCCGGACTGGCAATCGGCCATCGAGTCCTATCTGGGTATGTCGAACATGCAGGCCCTGCTGGTCGATGAGCTCGACGAGCGCAAAGCATTCGGTGTGTCACGCCGGGCTGGGGTCTACGAGGCGAAGGTCGTAATGCCAAGCAAATTCTCCAATCGCGGCAGCCCAAGGCGCGGTGCCGTCGCTGAGCTAATCAGCGGCAATAGCGCAGTTGCGGTCAACTACCTTCGGTCCAAGTTCGGCGACACGCAGCGGGCCGATACGGAGGACGAGTGCTTTGCCCATCGGTTCGCGATGACCAAGGACGGCATGTTGCTGGCCGACGGTGAGATGGTGCGAAAAAGACCAACGGATCCCGTTCTCTTCAAGATCGGCCCAACCTCAACAGCGACGCGCAACTCTATCGCCGAACGCGCCCGCCAGCTTCAAGACCAGGTTGAGGCACTTAAGGACAGGTACGCCAAGCTCAAGGTCCTCTTGAACAACCTAGGTCCGTTCGTGGGCGGGGAGCAGGACAAGGTTCAGGATGTCCTCGAGGCCTTTGACCGGATTTCCAAGGAGGCCAGCGACGAGGGGGATCTGACGCGGCGCCTGCAAGCTTTGGATACCGAGGAATATCGCCAGTTGGTGCGGGCAGCCGAAGAGGCTGAGGTGGCAGTGATCGCGCTGCGAAAACAGCAGCTTGATGCGGTTCGGGCCGTCGGCGCAGCAGAGACCGAGTGCCGGCAAAAGAACGAGGATACTAAGAGGAAGCAGGCGTTGGCCGCCACCCAGAAGGAGGTCTCCGAGATGGCGCGTGCGGCCGATGGCTTCGACGTCGACTATGCGTCGGACCAGTGGGAGAGACTGTTGACGCGCCAGGGCTTGTCGTTCCGAGAGATTGTCATTGACTGTACTCGCCGAAGCGTTGGAGCCAAGGACGACTCCCGACAGAAAGCGTCGAACGCCATGCAGAAGCTGTCGGCTTTCCTTGTCAGGCACAACGAGCTAATGCCGTCAAGCCCCCAAGACGACTGGCGCAGCGCGCGTGCCTGGCTGGAGGCACGCGTCGCCATTCTCACCGAGACCGGCCTGCGAGAGAACAAGGCCAGAATGGAAGATGCCCTCAGCGCAGCCAAGAGCACCTTCCGCAACGACGTCGCGGTGGCGCTGCACGAGCACCTCGAATGGTTGAGCGACACCGTCAACCGGATGAACGAGGCCTTGAGACTAGCGCCCATGTTCACCAACAACGAGCGCTACCAGTTCCGCTCGCATGTGCGGCCGGCCTTCTCCGTGCTGCTAAAGTTCATCAAAGACGTCGCCCAGTACGGTCCGACCGAGGACTTGCTCGGCGGGGCTGGAGAGCTACCTAAGGAGTTCGAGGAGCTCATGCGCGAAAAGACGGTCGCCGGCGCCGCCGCAGTGAAATCACCACTGGACGACTACCGAGAGTTCTTCGACTTCGATATCGAGGTGCTCCGCGAGGAAGCTTCCACAAGCACCACCAAGCATATCGGCTGGCTTAGCAAACGCGTCGGGTCCGGCTCTGGTGGCGAGCATCGCGCGCCACTGTACGTGATCGCGGGCGCCGCGCTGTCGTCGGCCTATCGACTGGAGCGTGGGGATGACAGCGGCATCCGACTGCTGGTCATCGACGAGGCCTTCATCAAGATGGACCCGAGGAACATCGTGGCTACCATGCGCTACTTCGAGGAGCTAGGCCTGCAGGTCTTCATGGCCAGCACGGGCGACGCCTTGGGTAGCCTGACCGCCTTCCTCGATCGGTATTACGACATCATGCGCGATGCCGAGAGTAACGTGGTGGAACTCGAAGGGCACGACGTAGATCCCGAGACGCGCGAGATGTTCCGCGCCGACCTGCCTGAGTTCAATCCGGAGCTTATTGAGGCTGAGATCAGGAGACAATACCAGTCGCGGGCCGGCCCAGCAGGGGGCGCCGCAGTATGAATCGCGAAGACCAAGCCGAGATGGATCCGTTAGCCAGGAAGGCGCTGGAGCGCCTGCTGAAGTCCTCCGACAAGCATGTGGCCGGCGCCGCCACGCGGCGCCCCACCCTAACGGACTCCTCGCTGTCCGAGTACCGCGAGTTGCGCAGCCTGAAGGCAAAAGAAGACTTCGAGACGGTGATGGCCTTCGCACAAGCGGAAGGAGCGATCACGGTCGTGCGCCCCCGGCGTGACATTCAAGGCCTCATCGAGCGCATTGAACTGATTGACGCCATTAAGCTGGCTTCGATCCTGGGTAAGGTGCCCCATGCCGTACGGGTCCAGTCGGCCAGACAAACACTTGCCACGTATCTCGCTGGGCATTTGGTCTTGAACGACGTCTTATCCAGTTGGGAAAGGCTCAAGAAAGTTCGTGGCACTGGGCCTGACGGCGTCACCAAATGGGTCATGGCATGTGACGTCATCGCCTATTGCCAGGCCCAGGTGGCGCTCGGCGCCATGGAGACACCGGTCCGAGACGCCAGTGCGCGCCTGTTCAAAGACAGCAAACGCATCGAATCCTTGGTGCCTTGCCTCGATGTTCTACTGACAGGCAACGTCGAGGACGATGCACGCTCGGAAGCCGAGGTACTGCACGAACTCGGCCTCTATCGCGAACAACAGCCCGTGCGCTTGTCTGGCAACATAGTGGTTCGTCGAGAGCGAGGCGCCTTCCCCCTGGATCGGCCCTACTGCGCATTGCCCCCGTCGACAGTGCTGGGTATCGAGTCGATGCCCAGCCAAATACTGACTATCGAAAACCAGACCACCTTTCATGTCTGGGCTCGTCAGCACTATGACTCCAATGTGCTGTGCATCTACACCGCAGGGATGCCTTCCCCCGCCTGGCGGGCAATGTATCTTCGGCTGCTTTCCGGGCTCCCTGCCTCTACGCCAGTGCACCACTGGGGCGATGTCGATGAAGGCGGGTTCCGGATCGCTTCCCTCCTAAGCCAGTGTGTAGCCGAGGTTGGCCATACTCTGCTGCCTTGGAAGATGCACCCTGCGGACGTTCCCGAGTCGCTGCGCCGAGCGGCGTCAGCGCGTACCGTGGAACGGATGGTCAAGTACGCGTATGAGACGGGCTGGAACGACATTGCACACGAGCTCACGAAAGGCAAGTTCGTCGCCGAACAAGAGGGATGACAACGATTACGAATTTTTCGAGTAGTACCTAGAAAACGGAGACCAGAACGGTCCCATGGCACGACTCGTCTCATTCTGGTTGATTTCAACACGCCGTGGAGCGGTATGCGGCGAAGCATCCCTTAGTGATCGTTCCCTGAATACTCAAAGCAGCCGCGCGGTGCCCAAATTTGGTAGACAGTCAACTCGACACCGTCCCGCGTTTCGCGCAGACGAAATGGCGCTAGCCAGGCGGAATCGGGACGCGGAACGTGAATTCGTCAGCCCCTGCTCGACCGGAATCAAGCGCGATCTGATAACGCTGAGTAGCAAGCAGCTGCTCCTGGCGCTCATCAAACGGCTCACCAGAATCAATGGTTTCTTCGATTTCCTTGCACAGTTTGTGGAGAATTAGCATTACTCGCAGCATTTGTGGTGCAGACAGCGCAACGACTGCTGCCGCGATCATCGTGAGAAGGCTCGCTGCCTGCGGCATGGCATTGATGGAGGAGCCGATAGCCTCCGTGAAACACGCGAAAGGTCGGTGGCGGCTATCATTCGCGAAAGTATTGGCTACATCTAGCAGATTTCGCCACGGCGAGCGCTCAGTACAGTAGTAGACCTTGGTTCGACTCACATCCGCGCCGCCGCCGCCGCGTTCGACAGTGTCGCTATCGATGGCATAATGGGATATTAGGTGGTTCAGGCACTGAATCGCCACGACTATTGTAGACACTCCTGAGCCATAATTTAGGCAAAGGAGAAATCATGAGTGGGAAGCGTTACACGGAAGAATTTAAGGTCGCTGCGGTCAAGCAGGTTCTTGAGCGCGGACACCCAGCGGCCGAGGTCGCTGAGCGACTTGGCGTCAGTATCCACAGCATCTATGCGTGGACAAAGCGGTATGGCGTGCCCGAAGTCGAGCGCAAAGCTCAGGACGCCCAGTCGGACGAGATGCGGCGACTGAAGGCCGAATTGAAGCGCGTTACCGAGGAGCGCGACATATTGAAAAAGGCCGCGGTGTACTTTGCCAAGACGTCCGGGTAAGGTACGCCTTCATTCAAGAAGTACAGGACGAATTTCCGGTGCGGCGCTTGTGCCAGATGATGGGAGTTCATCCCAGCGGTTTTTATGCGTGGTGCGTCCAGCCTGAGAGCAAGCGGGCCAAGGAAGACAAGCGCCTGCTTGGTCACATAAAGCAGTCGTGGCTAGAAAGCGGTGCGGTCTACGGCTATCACAAGGTATCCGACGACCTGCGCGACCTCGGAGAGCGATGCGGCATCAATCGCGTTCACCGCATCATGCGCTCAGCGGGCCTGCGCTCGCAGACCGGATATGGCAAGCGCAAGTGGAAAGGCGGCGGCGTGCCATCGGTGGTAGCGCCGAATCATCTGCAGCGGCAATTTGACGTGCTTGAGCCAAACCGGGTCTGGGTGACCGACATAACTTACATCCGAACCCATGAAGGCTGGCTATACCTGGCTGTTGTACTCGACTTGTTTTCGCGCCAGGTTATCGGGGTGGTCGATGAGTTCACGGATTGACACGGAGCTGGCGATGAATGCGCTGCTGATGGCGGTTTGGCGACGCAAACCGGCCGATCCTGTAATGGTTCATTCGGATCAGGGCTCGCAGTTCACCAGCAAGGACTGGCGCGATTTTTTGACGGCGCATCGGCTGGAGCCCAGCATGAGCCGGCGCGGAAACTGTCACGACAATGCGGTCGCTGAAAGCTTCTTTCAGCTTCTGAAGCGCGAGCGTATCAAGCGCAAGACCTATGCAACCAGGGACGATGCAAGGCAGGATATCTTCGACTATATCGAGATGTTCTACAATCCGAAGCGACGTCACGGATTTAATGACAGGCTTTCGCCAGCAGAGTATGAGCGAAGGCATTTTGAACGGCTAGCGGGTGTCTAGCACACTCGTGGCAATTCACCCTGTCGTAAGACCATTCAAAACCCAATTCCCTTAGGTCCTCGTGGATCTGCTTTAAGGTGCGTCGCTGCTTCCTAGAACGAGCTGCCTCGGTCTTGAGCATGGCTGAAAGTTGGAACGCATATTTGTCGATCGCGCTGCGTGAGCGCCGCACGGCGTAGGCCGGCTCGGTTATTTCCGCGCGCAGATAGCGCGGGACAGTGTTTCTAGAGATGCGCAGGCGTCGGGCTATCTCTCGAAGGGGGAACTGGTCACGGATATGCCAGCGTCGAATAATGCTTAGTAGTGCCACGTCGATCACTCCAATTCCCCACTCAACTTGTTGAGCAGGATTGTGTCTTAACCGTGGGTCAGATTCAGTTGCAAATTACTGGGTAAAGTGGGTCAAGTTTCCGTGCAAATCAACAGTAGTTGCTCATGAATGCGTGCAACTGCTTTGAGTCGAACTGAGGTTTTACCATTTCCTTATCCGAAAATTTGAGTTGAGCTTAGCCATCACGTGGCCACGCGAATAAGGATAGCATTCTTGCTTATTTGAAAATTCACGAATTCTCACCTATGCTTTCGTTATCCTGTGTCAGCGCTCCCATCCTGGGCGAAATTTAGCTATCGAGCTTCGATCAATGGTTAGCAGATACCTACGAGGTGGCCTATTTCCACTGTGTTGACGATATCTTGGGCGCCCCACTGGTCACATCCGACGTCTGTCTAAATCATTGAGTCGAGATTTTTTGACCCGCTTCCGGTATGAATTTCGTTACCGCTCGCGACCAACCTCATTTTCAATGATCGACAGAAAAGTTCGTACGGTGTAACTGAGCTTAAGACCGTTTCCCTATGAAAACCAGACGACCCAAGGCGTGAGGGACGTACTAATCTTTAGGTCGGGGAGTTATCAGGCTGGCAGTTGCATCAATAACTTATCCAGCGTGATGGGGTAATCGCGCACGCGCACGCCCGTGGCGTTATATAATGCATTGGAAATGGCCGCCGGTACACCAGTTATACCCAACTCCCCTACTCCTTTCGCCTTGAGCGGTCCGGCCGTAGCGTCTACCTCGTCGAGGAATATGACCTCCTGATGCGGGATGTCGGCATGAACCGGCACCTCGTATCCGGCCAGGTCGTGATTGACAAAAAAGCCCGCGCGCTTGTCCACCACGAGGTCTTCCATCAACGCCGCACCGGCGCCCATGGTCATCGAACCGATAATTTGGCTACGGGCCGCCATCGGGTTGAGGATACGCCCTGCAGCGCATACTGCCAGCATGCGACGGATGCGGATCTCGCCCGTGTCGGCGTCCACCGCCACTTCCACGAAGTGCGCGCCAAAGGTTTGTTGAGCGTACTTTTTGGACAGGTCTCCATACTCCATCGCATCTTCGCCCACCAGTTCGCCGGCCGCTACCGCGTCCGTCAGCGGCCGACTATTGCCGCCAGCGCGCACGCGGCCATTGGCGAATTCGATATCGACACCTGACAGGCCTAATCTGGCCGCCACTTGTTCGCGCAATTTGACACACGCCGCGTACACCCCTGCTGTCGATGAGGCCGCACCGAACTGGCCGCCCGAACCAGCGCCCTGCGGGAAGCGTGAATCACCCAGTAGCACAGTCACTTTGCTCAATTCCACGCCCAGCATCTCAGCTGCCGTTTGGGCCAAGATGGTGTAAGTGCCGGTACCGATGTCGGTCATGTCGGTTTCTACTGTGAGATTGCCGCTCTTGCTTAAGCGCACCCGCGCAGCCGATTTGACCACCGGGGCGCCGCGAATGGCCGAGGCTGTGCCCAAGCCGATAAGCCAGCGCCCTTCACGCCGGCTGGCCGGCTTCACGCTGCGCAGGTTCCAGCCGAAATGTTCAGCCCCGCGCTCCAGGCACGCCACCAGTTGGCGCTGCGAGTACGGCTTATCGGGAGACTCTGGATCGACCTGCGTGTCGTTCAGCACTCGCAAGGCGACGGGGTCCATGCCCAGTTTTTCAGCCAGTTCGTCCATGGCGATTTCCAGCGCCATCATGCCCGGCATTTCCCCTGGAGCACGCATCGCACTAGCTTCGGGGAGGTCCAGATGTGCGACCTGCAACCGCGTCATGCGGTTGGCGCCCGCATAGAGCAGACGAGTGGGCGCAGTGGACGTCTCGGGCCGGTCACCTAGGTTACCCGACCAGCTTTCATGGCCAATGGCCGTCAACTTGCCTGCGCGAGTGGCGCCCAGACGGATGCGCTGGATGGTGGCAGCCCGGTGAGTAGTGTTATTGAACATGAGTGGGCGCTGCAAGGTCACCTTCACCGGCCGTCCGATACGCCTGGCCGCCAGCGCGGCAAGCACTGCGTCACTAAGGATGGAACCTTTGCCACCAAAGCCGCCGCCGATGTATGGGGCCACGATACGTACGTTTTTCTTGGGAATGCCGAGGATCTTTGCAATGTCGCGCACACCCCAGCTCACCAGCTGAATCGCCGTGTGCAGGGTAAGTTTATCGCCGTTCCACATCGCGATTGTCGCGTGTGGTTCCAACATTGCGTGTGACTGGTCCGGTGTGGTGTACGTCGCGTCGACAGTTATTTCCGCCTGCGCAAAGGCGCCGTCGAAATCTCCCACGGACGACGATAATTTAGGGTCCGGCTTCACCGTGGGCAGTTTATCCTTTTCCACGTGCAGGTCGAAGGCGCCCTCCGTGGCAGTGTAGCGCGGCCGAAGCAGAGCGGCAGCCGCACGCGCCTGTTCGAACGTTTCTGCCACCACGAGCGCTACTGCCTGGTGATAGTGCGCCACTTCTGGGCCCGCTAACGCGCGTGCCACGTAGAAACCGCCAACGTCCAGCCGGCCCGCATCCTCGGCTGTGATTATTGCCAGCACGCCGGGCGCAGCGCGGGCTACGGTCAGATCAATGCCCGCGATGCGACCCTTGGCGATGCTGGCGCCTAACACGTAACCGTAGGCAGCGCCCTTTGCCGCGTCGTGTTGCTCATAGGCGTAAGGCGCCGTGCCGGTCGTTTTGCGCGGGCCATCGATGCGCGTGGTGGCCTTGCCGACCACTTTCAAGCGGTCGATCGGGTTGCGTATGGCAGGGGTGTCGAATTTCATGGTTAGCCTTGGCTTGACAGTTGGGACGGCAGTTTATCGAGCGTGAGCGGATTGTCCTGCAAGAATCCGACCCGGGCGTTGCGGATAGCGTTGGCCGCTGCATCCAGTTGGCCGACGGGATGGGTGTTGGCGCCTGCAATAAATGTCATGCGCCGCCCTTCTTCGCTTCTGCCAATACTGCGCTTAAGGTACGCTCGACCAATGTGACTTTGAAAGCGTTTTGCTCGGTCGGTTTGGCGCCGGCCAGCAGGGTGGCGGCCACTGCCGCAGCTCCCTGCGGCAGTCGTGCATCCGCCGCCTCGACGCGCCAGGGCTTGTGCGCCACGCCACCAACGGCCACTCGGCCGGTGCCGTCCGGCTGGATAACCGCGGCCACCGACACTAGCGCGAACGCATAGGAAGCGCGGTCGCGCACTTTGCGGTAGATGTGCAGGCCGCGTAAGGGCGCGGGCAATACCACTGCGGTGATTAGCTCGCCGGGTTCCAGCACCGTGTCGCGGTGCGGCGTATCGCCCGGCAGCCGATGGAAGTCGGCAATCGGTATAACGCGTTGGGCCCCGCTTGAGCGCACGGTTTCCACGCTGGCATCCAGCAGACGCATGGCCACGGCCATGTCGCTCGGATGCGTGGCGATACAGGCCCCGCTGGAGCCGATCACCGCATGCTGGCGATTGACCCCTCCGATCGCCGAACAACCGCTACCCGGGACGCGCTTGTTGCACGGCTGGTTGGTGTCATAAAAGTACGCGCAGCGGGTGCGCTGCAACAGGTTGCCGGCCGTGGTCGCCTTATTGCGCAACTGGCCGGATGCTCCAGACAATAGCGCGCGCGACAGTACGCCGTAATCTCTTCGGACGCGTTCATCGGCCGCCAGGTGGGTATTACGCACCAGCGCGCCGATGCGCAATCCGCCCTCTTGCGTGGATTCGATCTTGTCGAAGCCTATGCCGTTGACATCGATCAAGTGGCCCGGCGTTTCGATCTCCAGCTTCATCAGGTCGAGCAGGTTGGTACCACCGGCGATGAACTGCGCGCCAGGAGTGCGCGCGAAGGCGTCGGCCGCCGCTTCCGTCGTGGTGGCGCGTTCGTATGTAAAGGCTTTCATGCCGGACCTCCGGCGACTTCGATGATGGCGTCGAGGATGTTTGAGTACGCGCCGCAGCGACAGATATTGCCGCTCATGCGCTCGCGGATTTCCTCGGCCGATAGGAGTGGGCGCGTGGTCAGGCTGCCGCTGACATGGCTCGGAATCCCCTGCTTAATTTCTTCGAGCACCGCCACGGCGGAGCAGATCTGGCCCGGGGTGCAGTAGCCGCACGGGTAGCCATCGTGCTTGATGAATGCGGCCTGCATCGGGTGCAACTTGTCGGGCGTGCCGAGACCCTCGATCGTGGTGATCGTAGCGCCTTCGTGCATGACAGCCAACGTCAGGCAGGAATTGATGCGGGCGCCGTCGAGCATGATCGTACACGCGCCGCACTGACCATGGTCACAGCCCTTCTTGGTGCCTGTCAAGTGCAGGTTTTCGCGCAACACGTCGAGCAAGGACGTGCGGGTGTCCACCTCCAGATGGTGGCGCTGCCCATTAATCGTGAGTGCCACCCGGGTCAGCACCCGTGGAGCGGCCGTCGCAACTGTGGGCGGCTTGGCAGCGACCAGCGACGGTACCACGGCGGCGGTGGCGGAAGTGGCGCCGGCTTTCAGTACATCTCGCCGGGTGAGCTTGAGTTCGCTGAGATGATCCATACGTCGCTTCCTTTATTGGTGGGCGGGTGGTTGTTGATCGAGCGCGGTGTGTGCGCGCCTCGCGGCCTCAAGGTCAACACGTTCGGTCAGCTGCAAGAGTTCCAATGTAGTCGGTGTGCTATTGTGCGGCTAGGGCGAAAATGCGCATGGCTTTATAAGCACACCTTATCAATCAACAGTCATGAGCGCCATCATGCCAAGCGGCCGCCGCCGGCGCGCTTGTCCTGCCGTTAGTTGACAGGCGCATGGGCGGCAGCCTGCGGCGAGCGGCAAACGATTACCGCCCCCCCTCGTGTTAGAGTAACCGCTACCATTCATTCCGCCGCACGTCAGCTCAATCTCAATGGCACTTACCAATTTCAATGACATCCTTGCGTTCATCGCTGTCGCGCGCGAAGGCAGCTTCACGAAAGCGGCAGCCAAGCTCGGGGTATCGCAATCCGCACTGAGCCAGACCGTGCGCGGCCTTGAGCAGCGCCTTGGGATACCGCTGTTGGTCCGTACAACGCGCAGCGTCTCTCCTACCGAAGCGGGGCGGCAAATCATGACAAGCATTGCCCCGCGCTGTGAGGAAATCGAGACCGAGTTGGCGGCTCTTAGCGAACGTCGGTTATTGCCAGCGGGCACGATCCGGGTGAGTGCGGGCGAGCACGCTGCGCTGAGCGTGTTGCAGCCGGCATTGAACAAGTTGCTTCCGCTATATCCAGACATTCGGGTGGAAATCCATGCGGAGAACCGCATGGCGGACATCGTCGCCGAGCGTTTCGACGCCGGCGTGCGTCTGGGCGATCAAGTCGACAAAGACATGATCGCGGTGCGGATAGGTCCGGATTTGCGCTGGGCCGTGGTGGGGTCACCGGCGTATTTTGAGCAGCATCCGGCGCCCCAGACCCCAGCCGACCTGACCCATCACAATTGCATTAATATGCGCCTGCCCACGCACGGTTCGATCTTTACCTGGGAATTTGAAAAAGATGGCCGGGAAGTGAAGGTCAAGGTGGACGGACAAATGGTGGTCAACAATCTGACCATGCGGGTTCTATCAGCCCTTGATGGCCTGGGCTTGGCGTATGTGCCGGAAGACCAGGTCACGGCGCACCTGTCGTCCGGGCGGCTGGTACGGGTGCTCGATGCGTGGTGTCCAGCCTATCCCGGCTACCGGCTCTACTATCCGAGCCGACGACATCCCTCGGCGGCGTTCGCCCTATTTCTTGACGCCGTACGGTATCAAAAGTCCTGAGGCAGCAAGCTCAACCCCGTTTTCCGTTTTGTGGGGCGAAAACGCTGTCAGCCAGATTAGCGCGGCACTGGTTTTCCCAACCACTGCAATACCTCGGTGGTGGTGCGGCGCTCCTGGTCGGCCTCCATTACCAATGGCGGTTTTAGCATGGCACCTTTCGCACGTTTGGCCAGGTCGGCAGCGCTCTTCCCGGCACCGTAGCCGCCGTGGGTGATGAACGGCACCACCGTCTTGCCACGCAGGTCAATCTGCGACAGAAAGCTGCGCACCGGCGGCGGCAGGGTTTCGCCCCAGATGGGAAAGCCGAGGTACACCTTGTCGTAATGCGCTATGTTGGGTGGCCCGTCGCGCAAGGCCGGCAGGTGGCCCTCGTCGCGCTCCTGCCGGGCCTGCTCGACAGTCTGAAAATAGTCGTCCGGATAGGCGCGCACGGTGCGAATCTCGTACAGGTCTGAAGGCTCTGCACGGTGGATCACCCCCGCCAGCACCCGTGTGTTGCCCGAGCGCGATAGGAACGCCACCAATGCGCGCGGGCGGCCCGTGGCGGTCGCGCCGTCCCCCTCGGCATCGATGGCGGCTACGGTCTCGCCGATCGGCAACGCCGCCATGGCGGTCATCAGCATGCGGCGCGATGGATTGTCGATGGTCATTCTCCCCCCTCAGATATTAATGCCTTGGTGGCGACTCAACGCCGGAATATGCCAATACTGCATCGGGCAGCCGCGCGCCCTGCACTTTGATTGCGCGCACCGCGCCACCAAGCTCCGCCAGTTCCGCAGCGCTGAATTGAATGCTTGCCGCCCCAACATTCTCAAGCATGTGAGCCATCTGCGTCGTGCCTGGTATTGGCACGATCCACGGCTTTTGCGCCAGCAGCCAGGCCAGTGCGATCTGGCCTGGTGTCGCATGCTTGCGGACCGACCATTTTTTCAACAGCTCTACCAGCGCCAGGTTCGCCGTAAGGTTGGCGCCCTCAAAACGCGACTCGACTTTGCGGATGTCACCATCTGCAAAACGAGTGTTAGCGTCAATCGCGCCAGTGAGGAAACCCACGCCGAGCGGACTCCACGGCACGAAGCCAATACCGAGTTCCTGGCAAGTATCGAGCACTTTGTCTTCTGGCCCGCGCCACAGCATCGAATATTCGTTTTGCACCGCTGTGACGGGCAATGCAGCATGCGCGCGGCGCAGCGTGTTGAGGCCCATTTCGCACAAGCCCCAATGCAGAACTTTGCCTTGTTTGACCAGGTCTCCCACAGCGCCGGCCACGTCCTCGATCGGCACTGCGGGATCAACCCGGTGCTGGTACAGCAGGTCGATGCGGTCGGTGTTGAGCCGCTTGAGCATGCCCTCTACCGCCAGCTTGATATGTTCCGGGCGGCTGTTCAGGCCGGGCAGGCGCTTGCCCGTCTGGAGGTCGATGTTCCAGCCGAACTTCGACGTGATGGCCACCTGGTTACGGAACGGTGCGACGCCCTCGCCTAGGATGCGCTCGACTTCATGCGGACCGTAGGCTTCGGCCGCATCGAAGAACGTGACGCCACTGTCGAACGCGGTGCGCAGGATCTGGTGCATCTTCGGAGCGGACCTGTTAGCCGGTTGAGCTTTGCCCACCAATGGTACGGCGGCCGCGCTCGCTGCAGCCGCAATGAAGCTGCGCCGGGAGGTTGGTGTGTCGGTCATTGCATTTCTCCTTAAATGTCGAGCTTGCGGCTTGCCATCCATTTCACCATGTCGGGATCCTGGTGCGAGAAGAAACTGCTGTTGCCTGATTCCAGCATGGCAATCTGCTTGGTGTCGTCGTCGCTCAGCGCAAAATCGAACACGTTCAAGTTTTCTTCCATGCGTTCGCGCTTGACCGTCTTGGCCAACGCCACGATTCCACGCTGCACCAGCCAGCGCAGGACCACCTGGCCGATCGACTTGTTGTACTTAGCGGCAATCTTAGCCAGCACCGGATTGTGGAACAGGTCATTCTTGCCTTCTGCGAAGGGCGCCCACGCTTCGGCCTGGACCTTGTCCGCCGACATGAACTTCGTTGCCTCAAGCTGCTGGTGGAAGGGGTTGATTTCGATTTGGTTGACGGCTGGAGGGATCTCGTTGAAAGCCATCAGGTCCGCCAAACGATCTGGCGCGAAGTTCGATACGCCAATGGCGCGAAGCTTTCCTGCCTTGTGCGCGTCCTGCATCGCCCGCCAGGAACCGTAGACGTCGCCGTACGGCTGGTGAATCAGGAACAGGTCGAGGTAGTCCATCTGCAGGCGCGTCAGCGATTTATCGATGGCTTGCTTGGTGTTCTCGTAGCCCGTGTCCTGGACCCACAATTTGCTAGTGACGAATAGGTCGCTCCGTGTGACGCCGCTGTTCCGGATGCCTTTGCCGACGGCGCCTTCATTCTGGTACGAAGCAGCCGTGTCGATCAGTCGATAACCCGCGCTGATGGCGTCGATGACGGTGCGCTCGCATTCAGCCGGATCGGGAATCTGAAAAACACCAAAGCCGAGGATCGGCATGACCAGCCCATTGTTGAGTGTGACGTATTCCATATGATTTCCTTTGGTTTGTGTGCTTAACGATCAATCATTTTTTGTGAAGCTGGCGCATAGCGCTCGCCGTGGATGGCGATTTGCGCGAGCGCAGTCTGGATCGTGTTCAGTTCCGCAGCTGTGAGCACCACCGGCGCCGCCCCCAGGTTTTCCGTCAGGCGGTTGATCTTGGTGGTGCCCGGTATGGGCACGATCCATGGCCTTTGCGCCAGTAGCCAAGCCAATGCGACCTGCGCCGGCTTCAGTTGGCGAGTGTGTGCAATGGCCTTGATTCGTTCCACCAACGCTTCATTGGCTGTGCGCGCCTCGGCTGTGAAGCGGGGGACCGTGTTGCGAAAATCGCTGGCGTCGAACGTCGTGGAGGCGGAAATGCCGCCGGTCAGGAAGCCCTTTCCGAGCGGACTAAACGGCACGAATCCGATGCCGAGTTCTTCCAGCACGGGCAGGATGGCCTCCTCCGGCTCGCGCCACCACAGCGAATATTCACTTTGCAGCGCGGCGACCGGTTGCACGGCGTGGGCACGACGGATAGTTTGCACGCCCGCTTCGGACAGCCCGAAATGTTTGACTTTCCCCTCGCGAATTAAGTCACGCACAGCGCCGGCTACCTCTTCGATCGGCACGTTCGGGTCGGGACGATGCTGGTAAAGCAGGTCAATGGCGTCAACACGCAGGCGCTGCAGCGATTGCTCGACGACGGCGCGAATACGCTCCGGCCGGCTGTCGAGGCCGTCGCTTGGCTTGCCGTTACGAAAGCCGAATTTGGTGGCGATGACGACCTGATCGCGGAACGGCGCCAACGCCTCGCCGACCAGTTCTTCGTTGGCGCCATAGGCTTCGGCCGTGTCGAAAAGGGTGACACCTTTCTCCACTGCGGCGCGGATCACGTTGATGGCGTCCTGGCGGTCCGCTGCCGGACCGTAACCAAATGACAGTCCCATGCATCCATAGCCGATGGCGGAGACGTTGAGTCCGCTGTTACCCAGTTGCCGTTGCTGCATGCCGTTCTCCCTGTCTTTGCGATAGCTACAGGGTACGTCCGTTCATTTGAATTGATAACCCGCTCTAATCGACATGTCTTTATTAGTAAAACTAATAAATACTTCAGCGGACGCTGGCAGTCGGCGACCTAGCCGATCAGTTCCTTTTGAAGAATCTTGGCGATGTCGGTGATCGAAACCGGCTTGGTCAAGTGATAATCGAAGCCGGCCTCCTTGGACAGCGCACGGTCGGCCGCCGTTCCCCAGCCGGTGACCGCGACCAACACGGTGTGCTTGAGTGTCGCCGATGCGCGTATCTCCTTTGCTACGGCATGGCCATCTTTGCCCGGCATGCCGATGTCGAGAAACGCGAAATCCGGCACGAGCTGCTGGGCAACCGCGATCGCCTGTTCGCCATCGGCGGCAATGCCGACTTGATGTCCATGAAACGTTAGCACCGACCCCAGCGTTTCGGCGGCGTCGACATTGTCGTCGGCAACCAGGATGCGGTACGACGCCGCGCCTGGCGTTATGGACGAGACTTCTTCCGCTGTGTCAATCGTGTCTGCTGCCACAGCTGTCAATGGCAGCCGGACGTAGAATGAAGCGCCCTGTCCTATTCCGCCGCTGGCTGCGGCAACTGTGCCGTGGTGCAGCTCGACGATCCTCTTCACCAGTGACAGGCCGATGCCCAGGCCACCCTGGGCGATGTCGGTGCGGACCTGACTAAACATTTCAAAGACGTCCGACAGCGATTCCGCCGGAATGCCCATGCCGTTGTCCTTAATCTCGATCACCGCCTGATCGCCGTCGCGCCAGGCCGCGATGCCGATTTGGCCGCCGGCAGGGGTATATTTCGCCGCATTGGCCAGGATATTGCCAAATACCTGGGCCAGGCGCAGCCGGTCGCCTTGCACCACTAGCGCCTCGACAGGAATGGCGGTGCTTAGCTGCTGCCCCGCCCGATCGATATGGGGCATGCTGGTCTCAATGGCTGCCCGGATCGCATCGCCCACGTCCTGGGGCTCAAGGCGAAGTTCGACTTTGCCGTTGTTGATGCGGGCCAGGTCCATCAGGTCATCGATCAGGTGCGCCAGTTGACTGACCTGTCGCTCCATCATGCCGCGCAAGCGGTCGGTGGCCTGACTGTCGGGCTGGCCGATGCGCATCAAATCCAGCGCGCTGCGAATCGGCGCCAGCGGATTTCTGAGTTCATGCGCCAGCGTCGCCAGGAATTCGCTTTGACGGCGGTGCGCGGCCTGCAGGTCTTTGGCCAGCCGGGCGCGCTCGTCCTCTTTTTTTCGACGCTCGGTGATGTCGACGGCCACCCCGGCAAAGCGTTTGGCGCCGCCCTGTTCATCGTCGAATAACCGCCCTTTGGCAGTGACCCAGATGTCTTTCCCCGAAAGCTGCGGTATCCGATAGTCCGCCTCGTACAGCTCGCCCGTGGTGATGGAATTGCTAATGGCGTCGAGCACGCGCGCGCGGTCATCCGGGTGGATCATATTGGTGAAGCGTTCCAGGGCGGTGCCGCTTTGCGCCAACGCAGCGTCCACCTGGAACAGGCGGGCGAAGCGTTCATCGACGTATGTGGCATTCGTTTCCGGGTACCACGACCAGGTGCCGATGTTGCCCGATGCATCCAGCGACAGCTGCAACCGGTCTTCGCTCTGGCGCAGTTTGGCGGTACTGACCACGCTCTCGGTGGTCTCCGCGATAATGCACAGCGCGCCGATCACGGCGCCGCCGTCATCCCGGATCGGACTCAGTGAAAACGTGAAGTAAGCCAATTGCGGCTGGCCGTAGCGCTCCAGCG
Organism: Duganella dendranthematis; assembly: GCF_012849375.1. NCBI lineage: Bacteria > Pseudomonadati > Pseudomonadota > Betaproteobacteria > Burkholderiales > Oxalobacteraceae > Duganella > Duganella dendranthematis. The sequence goes on along the minus strand of NZ_CP051684.1, from coordinate 5,668,836 downwards.
TAAAGGCGCGATCCTTGGCGAAGGTGGTCGACCCGCGGTATGCAGTCCTGGCGATGTCGACCGCCTCATCGCCGACCTCGGCCCAGAGATCGGCCAGGCGCCACCCCTGCCCGATCGCTTGCTTATTGCCCAGGATCGGCACATAAGCATCGTTATAAAATACGAAAAACTCCGGTCCCCAGATTACATAGGAAGGAAAGCCGGAATTCAACACCATGCTGAGCGCGGTCCGGAACGCCGATGGCCACGCGCTGACAGGTCCCATCCCATGCCCCGTCCAGTCTGTTTCAGCGATTTGTCGCGCCGCGTTGCCGCCCCCACTGAGAAATCCCAGCCCGGCCTCGTTATAGTCCATGATGCTCTTCAGTATTGTTAGTCAGCTATTGTATCTGGGCTGACGTCCTGCGAGCGTACAATTAAGCTGCTGAGCTGCGGCCTGCGCCGTTCAAGGCGCATTGCGCCGGCGGGCGTCTTCTATGATGCGCTGTGCCGTGAGTACCATGGGCCGGTCGATCAGGCGGCCATCCAAGGCTACCGCGCCGCCCCGCGCGCGCTCGGCGGCTTCCAGCACCCGGTTGGCCCAGCGCAGTTCGTTTTCGGAGGGCACGAAAGTGCGATTGATAATCGGCACCTGGTTGGGGTGAATGCAGAGTTTGCCGCCGAAGCCGAGGCGCTTGGTGTAGGCCGCGTCGCGCGCAATCTTTTCCAGGTCGTCGATGTCGGTAGTGACGCCATCCACCGGGCTCAAGAGTCCAGCGATCCTGGAAGCGAGCACGACTTGCGAACGAAAGAACAGCAGCTCGTCCTCGTCACCGTCAATGCCCATGTCGTGCTTGAAGTCGATGGCGCCGAATAGCAACCGCTGGACCCGCGGCGCCTTGGCCAGTTCGGCGATGCGCGAAAATCCAAGTGCCGTCTCAACCAGCGGATAAACCGGCGCGCCGGCCGAGGCGCTGGCGATATCGTCGGCACGCTCGGCCTTCGGCAGCACGATGCCGGCGATGTCGGGACGGCGGCACACCCGCAAATCCTCGCCAAAACAGCCCGAATTAACGCAGTTGACTTTGACCAGGATGGGCACCCGGTTCGCGCGCGCTTCCTCGCTGTCGAGCCAGTTGGTCAGGCTGTTGCGGCCGGCCGTCTTGTCGTCGGCGCCGACGGCATCTTCCAGATCGATGATGACGGCATTGGCGCCGGACGCCACGGCCTTGGAAAATCGCTCTGGGCGGTTGGCGGGAACAAACAGGTAGGAATGAACGAACGGCAAGGCGGTAGTCATGGAACGCTCCCAATTTGGATGGTATCCATACCTTACCCCAAAGTTAAAAACGATGCGTTCAAGCAGCGCGTTTATATCAGGTAGAATTACCGTTACGCGTTACTTTATTTAACTGATCAACTCAGATGATAGAAAACAAAAAACGTGGCCGTCCGGTCACCGGACATGCCATGAGCAGCGCCGAACGCCAAAAAGCCTACCGTGACCGCAAGCGCGAAGAGAAGGCCGCCATCGCCAATTCCCGTAACGCGTTACAGGAATCGCCGGACGACGGCTCGCCGCGCCGCCTGCTGGCGGAACTCGACCGGGCCCAGCGAACCGTCGAACGGCTCACGCAGGAAAACCATGACTTGCGCGAACAACTCAGGCTGGCCCAGGCCCGGACCAAAAAAAACGTAACGCGTGACGTAAATTAGTACAGCACCACCGAACGAATCGACTCGCCGCTCTTCATCAGATCAAAGCCTTCGTTGATGCGTTCCAGCGGCAGGCGGTGGGTGATCAGGTCGTCGATGTTGAGTTTGCCTTCCATGTACCAGTCGACAATCTTCGGCACGTCGGTACGGCCGCGGGCGCCGCCGAAGGCTGACCCTTTCCATTCGCGGCCGGTCACCAGCTGGAATGGACGGGTCGAAATCTCCTGCCCCGCCGCCGCCACGCCGATGATGAACGACTGGCCCCAGCCCTTGTGCGTGCACTCCAATGCCTGACGCATCAGCGTGGTGTTGCCGACGCACTCGAAGCTATAGTCGGCGCCGCCATCGGTCAGCTGAACGATCTGGTCGACCACGTTCTCGGCCTCGTTCGGGTTGATGAAATGGGTCATGCCGAACTTGCGCGCCATTTCCTGGCGGGCCGGATTAATATCGACGCCGATAATCTTGTCCGCGCCAACCATTTTGGCGGCCTGAATCACATTCAAACCAATGCCGCCCAGGCCGAACACCACCACATTGGCGCCCGCCTCGACCTTAGCCGAGAACAGTACCGCACCAACGCCGGTGGTCACGCCGCAACCGATGTAGCACACTTTATCGAACGGCGCATCCGCGCGGATCTTGGCCAGTGCAATCTCCGGCACCACGATGTAGTTGGAGAAAGTGGACGTGCCCATATAATGGAACAGCGGTTTGCCGTCCAGTGAGAAGCGGCTGGTGGCGTCCGGCATCAGGCCGCGGCCCTGGGTCGAGCGGATTGCCTGGCACAGGTTGGTCTTGCGCGACAGGCAGAATTTGCACTGGCGGCATTCCGGCGTGTACAGCGGAATGACGTGGTCGTCTTTTTTCAGCGTGGTCACGCCGGGGCCGACGTCCACCACCACGCCGGCGCCTTCATGGCCCAGGATGGCGGGGAAAATCCCTTCCGGATCGGCGCCGGACAGGGTGTAGTAATCGGTATGGCAAATGCCGGTGGCTTTCAGCTCGACCAGCACCTCGCCCGCGCGCGGGCCGGCCAGGTCAACTTCTTCGATGGTCAGCGGCGCGCCGGCGCGCCATGCAACTGCTGCTTTGGTTTTCATGCGTGCTCCCGTTAAAAGATGGCAGTATTGTGCAGGCGGTCGCCGCGCGCGTGGCCGACTCCGCATGAGAATGGCAGGAATTGGTACAATAATGACCGGATTTTTCTCACTGCCCTATGAACTTATCTTCGTCCCAGCCGTCGATCACGGTCGATATCGTGGTCTACCCGGGCTTTAAAGCGATGGAGGCGATCGGCCCGATGTCGGTCTTTGAATACGCCAACCTGCATTTGCAACGGCGCGGCAAAGCGCCCGGCTACGATGTCCGCATCGCTTCCCACAAGACCGGCATGGTGCGTTCCGATACGTTGATGGCGCTGGAAGCGACCAAGGCGCTCAGTCCGCTGGCGCTGCCGGACAACGCCATCATTGTCGGCGCGCGTCATATCCAGCAAGCGCTGGTGGACAGCGCCGCCATCACCGAATGGGTTGCAGCGGTCGCGGCGCGCATTCCGCGCCTGGCCGCGCTGTGCTCGGGCGCCTTCTTCCTGGCGGCGGCCGGCGTGCTGGACGGCAAGCGCGCCACCACCCACTGGAGCGTGGCCGATCGTTTGAAGGCGGCCTATCCGGCAATTGAAGTCGACGCCGACGCCATTTTCATCCGCTCAGATAATGTATGGACCTCGGCTGGCGTTACGGCCGGCATCGACCTCGCGCTGGCGCTGGTGGAAGAAGACTACGGCCGCGACCTGGCGCTGGAAGTGGCGACCGAAATGGTGGTCTACCTGAAACGGCCGGGCGGCCAGTCGCAATTCAGCTCGCATCTGTTGAGCGAACGCACCACCCGCCCCAACATCCGCGAACTGCAAAACTGGATACTGGACAACCTGCACGAACGCCTGTCGGTGTCGCAGCTGGCGCAAAAAGCCATGATGAGCGAGCGCCACTTCGCCCGCGTATTCCAGCAGGAAGTGGGCTTGAGCACGCAGGAATTCATCGAGATGTGCCGCTTCGAACGCGCCACGCAATTGCTGGCCGACCTTGATCTGGCATTGAAAACCGTGGCCTCGCGCGCCTGCTTTAGCGATGAGGCCCATATGCGCCGCGTCTTCATGAAGAAGCTGGGGATTGCGCCGAAAGTCTACCGCGAACGTTTCGCTACCACCGGCATCGAACGCCCGTCAATTCAACGCTAGAAACTGCAAACTGAACGTGGTCCGCGCGCCCGGCACGCTGGCCACGCTGACATCGCCGCCATGCAACTGCATGATGGCGCGCACAATCGCGAGGCCCAGTCCGGTCGAGGCGCTGCTGGCGCGAGCATAGTCGGCGCGATAATAGCGCTCGAAGATATGCGGCATGTGCTCGGCGGCGATGCCCTCGCCAGTGTTGGTGACATCGATTTGCAGGCCTTGCAGACTGGCCTGCATCGCCAGCGTGATGCGCCCGCCGGGTGGCGTGTGCGTAATCGCGTTGGACAGGAGGTTGCCGAGCGCGCGCCGCAGCAAGGTGGCGTCCGCGTATAGATGGGCCGCGCTGGCAATCTCACGGATCTCCAGTGTAACGCCGGCCTCCTCCGCCAGACCGGAAAAATAATTGCAGACGCGGCGCAATTCGGCCCGCGCATCCAGCATCGCGCGGGCGATCGCCAGCTGGGCGTTGTCGACCCGCGCCAGGAACAGCGTGTTCTCGATCATGTGCGCCAGATGCTCGTATTCCTCCAGGTTGGAGGCCGCCATGGCCTGATATTCCTCGTTGCTGCGCGGCTGCGACAACGCCACCTGGGTTTCCACCATCAGCGTGTTGACTGGTGTACGCATGTCGTGCGCGAGGTCGGCGGCGAAGCCCGACAGGCGCTGCACGCCGTCTTCCAGCCGGTCCAGCATGGCGTTGAAGGCGGCGGCCAGCTCGCGCAGCTCGGCCGGTCCGCGCTCGACCGACAGGCGGGTGTTCAACCGGTGCGTGCTGATGTTGTTGGCCTGGCTGATCACCAGATGCAGCGGCTGCATGCCACGCCGGACGATCAGGAAGCCGAACACCGCCACCAGCGTGGCGCCGAAGGCCACCGCACAGGACAGGTTCAGCAGGTAGTGCCGCAGGAATTCGGAATGCCGCGAGCGCGGCCGTGAAATGGCGATCTGCACCGGCGTGCCGGCGGTGTCGCCCAGCATGCCTTCGGCGTTCAGTACCCGCAATTCGTCAGGCGCCCACGATTGTTTGTGGACGTCGTCGGCTACCGGCGTACGCGTGATCGGCACCACATTGTGCAGCGGAGCCAGGGGTGGCGCGTTGGCGCGCGCCGGCGCTTGCAGCAACAGGCGGCCGTCCGGCCCGATCAGGCGTAACGTCAGGCCGTCGCTGCCGTGCACGGCGTGTTTGAACGGCGCCGGCGATTTGGACAGGGCGTCCAGCGAGGGAAAGTCCGATAGCAAGGTGCGCGCCAGCACCACTTTATCGACCAGACGGTCGTCGTCGCGCAGCTCGATTTTTTGTACCAGCAATTGGTACAGATAGGTGCCAACGGCGGTAAAGGTCAGCATGGCCACCAGTGAAAACAGCAAGGTCAGGCGGAATGCAATGGAACCAGAGCGGATGCTGGCCACCGGATTCACGCCCGCGCCTCCAGCACGTAACCCATGCCGCGCACTGTGTGCACCAGCTTGACCGGATAGGGATCGTCGATCTTGGCGCGCAGCCGCCGGATGGCGACATCGACCACGTTGGTATCGGATTCAAAGTTCATGTCCCACACGTGGGAAGCGATCAAGGAGCGCGACAGCACATCGCCTTCACGCTCGGCCAGCAGGTGCAACAAGGCGAAATCCTGCACCGTCAGGTCGATCCGCACGTCACCACGCGAAACGCGGCGGCGCTGCACTTCAATGCACAGGTCAGCCACATTCAACGTGTCGCGGGGGCGTGGCGGCGCGCGCCGCAGCAAGGTCCGCAGCCGCGCCAGCAGTTCGGCGAAGGCGAACGGCTTGATCAGGTAATCGTCGGCGCCCAGCTCAAGGCCGCGCACGCGGTCGGCCACCTCATCGCGCGCGGTTAGCATCAGCACCGGCGTCTGCTTGCGTTCACGCAGTCGGCGCAGCACGCTCCAGCCGTCGAGACCGGGCAACATCACATCCAGCACGATCAGGGCGTAGTCTTCGTGCAGCGCCAGGTCAAGGCCGCCCGGCCCAGTACGGGCCAGATCGGCCTGGAAGCCGGCTTCCAGCAGCCCTTTACGCAGGTAGTCGCCGGTTTTCGTTTCATCTTCAACAATCAGGATACGCATTTTTAAGATTGTCTTCGCTGAAGATTAGGAATGGCTGAAATCAACGGTAGGTTGGGTCGCGGTCGACATACACCTGCACGCCGCTGGTATCGAAACCGGTCGGCGCAATCGAGGACAGCTGAACATCGCCAGCATGGCCCCCGGATTACACTTTTATGACAGCCTGTATGAGCGCAACCGTACAGTAATGCGCGATTCGCTGGGTTATCTTCCGCCTAACTAGAGGAGATCACCATGATGCTATGGATAGCTGCGGTCATCATCGCCGCCATTGTTGTACTGCTTGCTTATACGCCGCTGCGGCGCAGCCTGATTACGCCGCGCATTTACGCGCTGTTCAAGCGCATCCTGCCGCCGATGTCCGACACCGAGCGCGACGCGCTGGAAGCCGGCACCACCTGGTGGGACGCCGACCTGTTCTCCGGCCGTCCAGACTGGAACAAGTTCATGGAGCTCAAGCGCCCCACCCTCACCGCCGAAGAACAGGCTTTCCTGAATAATGAAGTGCGCCAGTTGTGCGAGATGGTGGATGACTGGGAAGCCACCCAGGTCTGGCAAGGCCTGCCGGCGCCGGCCTGGCAGTTCGCCCGCGACAAGGGCTTCCTCGGCATGATCATTCCCAAGCACTACGGCGGCAAGGCGTTTTCGGCCTATATGCATTCGCAGGTGGTGATGATGCTGTCAACCCGCGCATCGGCGCTGGCGGTGCAGGTGATGGTGCCCAATTCGCTGGGCCCGGCCGAACTGCTGCTGCATTACGGCACCGACCAGCAAAAGGATTACTACTTGCCACGTCTGGCCAAGGGGGAGGAGATCCCCTGCTTCGCGTTGACCAGCCCGTATGCTGGTTCGGACGCCGCCGCCATTCCGGACACTGGCGTGGTCTGCATGGGCCACCATGAGGGCCGCGAGGTGCTGGGCCTGCGCATCACCTGGAACAAGCGCTACATCACGCTGGGACCGATCGCCACGCTGCTCGGCCTGGCCTTCCGTGTCACCGATCCGGACAAGTTGCTACCGCCGGACGCCAAACCCGGCATTACCTGCGCGCTGATTCCGACTACGCATCCCGGTGTGGTAATCGGCCGCCGGCACTGGCCGCTGAACGCGGTGTTCCAGAACGGCCCGACCAGCGGCAAGGACGTGTTTATTCCGATGGAGTGGGTCATCGGCGGGCCGCAGCAAATCGGCAAAGGCTGGCGCATGTTGATGGAATGCCTGGCCGCAGGCCGCGCCATTTCGCTGCCCTCGGCCAGTGTCGGCACGGCCAAGCTGGCGGTACGCGGCACCAGCGCGTATTGCGCAATCCGCCGCCAATTCAATACTGCCATTGGTAAATTTGAAGGTGTGCAGGAAGCGCTGGCGCGCATGGGCGCCAATCTTTATATGATGGATGCGGCACGCAAGCTGTCTGCGCTGGCCGTCGATCTGGGTGAAAAGCCGGCGGTCATCTCGGCCATCGCCAAATACCATGTGACCGAGCGCGGCCGCGCGGTGGTCAACGATGGCATGGATATCCTGGGCGGCAAAGGTATTTGCATGGGACCGTCCAATTTCCTGGCGCGGGCGTATCAGCAGATTCCGATTGCCATCACCGTGGAAGGCGCCAATATTCTCACGCGTTGCCTGATCATCTTCGGCCAGGGCGCGATTCGCTCCCATCCTTACGTGCTGAAGGAAATGCGCTCCACCGCCGACGCTGACCAGCGCCAGGGGCTGATCGATTTCGACGCCGCCTTCTTCGGCCACATGCGCTTCACCATCGGCAATGCCTTCCGTTCGCTGTGGTACAGCCTGACCGGCGCCGTGACCGCACCCGTGCCGCGCCGCGCCTCAAGCGAGATGGGCCGCTATTACCGCGCCGTTGGCCGCCTGTCCACCGCATTTGCGCTGATGACCGATTTGTCGATGTTCACGCTGGGCGGCGACCTGAAACGGCGCGAACGCATCTCGTCGCGGCTGGGCGATGTGCTGTCCATGCTGTACCTGATCAGCGCCACGCTGAAACGCTACGAGGATGAAGGCCATCAGGAAGCCGATGCCCCGTACGCCCACTGGTCGATTCAGGATGCGCTCGACAAGGCGCAAATCGCGCTGGTTGGCGTGCTGGACAACTTCCCGAGCCGCCCGGCGGCGTGGCTGGCGCGGCTGCTGGTGTTCCCGTTCGGCCTGCCATATGCGGCACCGTCCGACCGCATCGGCGCGGAAGTCGCGACCGCCATGCAGACCCACGGCGATTCCCGCGAACGGCTGCTGGCCGACACCTTCCTGGCCGACGACCTGCGCGATCCGGTCGCCTGCGGCGAACTAGCGTTCGGCCTGCTGAGCATGGTGGACGGCATCGAGCACCGTCTGAAGCCAGCCATCAAAGCCGGCACGCTGCCGCCGATACCGCAAAGCCTGCCGGAGATGGAACACTGGATCACCAACGCCGCCTCCCAAGGCCTGATGACGCCGGAAGAACGCCGCGCCATGTCGGACTTTGCCCGCTATACCGACCTGTCGGTGCATGTGGACGACTTCCCGCCCGACCTTAACGCGGCGGCCGACACTGAGCAGCGCCGTCGCATGGCCGTCCAACCTAGCCCGGTGGAAGCCTAGGATTAGCTGGGCGGCTGTATCAGTAATTGTAACTCGGCCTCGGTAAAGCCCGCCTGGCGCCGCGCTTCCAGATTGAACGGGCCGCGCGGCGTTGGCGCTTTGTATTGCGCTGCCAGCGCTGCGTAGGTCGGGATCAATTCCAGCCCGCGCAGGCGGCACAGGTAGCCATACCAGCTATTACCGATTTCCACGTGACCGATTTCGTCGCGCAGGATGATGTCGAGAATGGCGGCGGCTTCCTTGTCGCCGGCCTGGGCCAGCTTGGCGCGCAGCGGCGGATTGGCGTCGAGACCGCGCGCCTCCAGCGTGCGGGGCACCAGCGCCATGCGCGCCAGCACGTCGTCGCTGGTCCTGGCGACCATTTCCCACAGGCTGTCGTGGGCCAGGAACTGGCCGTAGCCATAGCCCAGCCGCTGCAGATGTTCTTCCAGCAGCGAAAAATGGTAGGCCTCTTCCTTGGCCACCTGCAACCAATCAGTGTAGTAAGCGGCCGGCATGCCGGCAAAGCGCCAGATCGCGTCCAGGGCCAGATTGATGGCATTGAATTCGATATGCGCCAGCGCGTGGATCAGCATGGCGCGGCCTTCCGGCGTATTCATCGCGCGACGCCCCACTTGCAGTGGCGGCACCAGGTCCGGCCGCCCGGGCCGGCCGGGAATCTCCGCCGACGAGCTCAGCTCCGCCAACGGGTCCGGCAGGCAAGCGCCCTGCTCCGATGCCGTCGACAAGGCGTATACCGCCGCCACCTTGGCCCTCGGATCGGACTCGGTCAGGCATTGCAGCGCGCGGGCGCGGAGTTCGGGAGCAGTCATGCGGAGTCTTCCAATTTGCGAGGGCGGTAGTGTAGCACTTTGGTTCTTCAAGAACTAATCCCTGTCCTACAGCGACACTGCACGCGCACCGATACCTCAACTGTCGGGCAAGCAGCATGATGATGCCTGTCACCGCATCGTTAGACGCGGGACCTTACCAACCTTTGGAGACCATCATGAGCTATCTAGACCGCGACACCTACGGCATTTATCGCAGCGACGACGCAACCGGCCCAGGCCCTCGCCTGATGGGCGCCGACACGCTCATAGGTGAAGATGTGTACAACCGCCAGGACGAAGACCTGGGCGACATCAAGGAAATCATGCTGGACATTCGCAGCGGCCAGGTGGCTTACGCTGTGCTGTCGTTCGGCGGCTGGCTGGGCATGGGCGACAAGCTGTTCGCCGTGCCATGGCAGGCGCTGCAACTGGACACCGAAAACAAGCGCTTCCTGCTGGACGTGTCGAAAGACCATCTGAAAAACGCCCCGGGCTTTGACCAGGACAATTGGCCCGACATGGCCAGCACCGAGTTCAACACCCAGCTGCACAGCTTCTACGGTACCCAGCAAAATGTTCCCGGCGGCGTGACCTCGACCGGCAGCGTGATGGGCAGCGGCAGCGCCAGCCTGCAAAGTGATCCGGGCTACATCGATCCGACTTACAGCAATCGCGGCGGCAGCATCGGCTCCGGCAGCGGCAATATCTGATCGTTGATTGACGGCGCCCACCCCGGGCGCTTGCACCAAAAGCGGGCATTCCCCTTGGCACGTTTCTTGATAGAAGAATAAACGTGCCAAACAGGGAATGTCCGATATGCCAAAATTCTTCAATGAAATGACAGCTGACGGCCTGGCGCACAATGCCAGCGCTGAGGTGCGTGAACACTACCGCGAATTCTGCGGCTGGCTGCAGCGCCAATCCGCCGATACCATCGAACGCAAGCGCGCTGAGGCCGACCTCACCTTCCGCCGCGTCGGCATCACCTTCGCCGTGTATGGCGACGATGCCGGCACCGAGCGCTTGATTCCGTTCGATACCATCCCCCGCATTATCCCCGCCGCCGAGTGGAAGCAGTTGCAGACCGGCCTGGTGCAGCGCGTCAAGGCGCTAAATATGTTCATCCACGATATTTATCACGATCAGAACATCATCAAGGCCGGAATTATTCCCGCCGAGCAAATATACCAGAACGCCCAGTACCGCCCGGAGATGCAAGGCATTAACGTGGTATCCGACATCTACGCCCACATCGCCGGCGTCGATATCGTGCGCGCCGGCCAGGGCGAGTTTTACGTGCTGGAGGATAATCTGCGGGTGCCGTCCGGCGTCTCTTATATGCTGGAAGACCGCAAGATGATGATGCGGTTGTTCCCGGAACTGTTCGCCCGCAACAAGATCGCCCCGGTTGACCATTATCCCGACATGCTGCTGGACAATCTGCGCTCGGTGGCGCCGATGGGCATCAATGACCCCACCGTGGTGGTGATGACGCCGGGCATGTACAACTCGGCTTACTTCGAGCACGCTTTTCTAGCGCAACAAATGGGCGTGGAGCTGGTTGAGGGCACGGATTTGTTTGTCAGCGACAACACCGTGTTCATGCGCACCACGCGCGGGCCGAAGCGGGTGGACGTGATCTACCGCCGGCTGGACGACGATTTCCTCGATCCGCTGGCGTTCCGGCCGGATTCCTCGCTGGGCGTGCCGGGATTGCTGTCGGTCTACCGCGCCGGCCGCGTAACGCTGGCCAACGCCATCGGCACCGGCGTGGCCGACGACAAGTCGATCTATCCGTATGTGCCGGACATGATCAAGTTCTACCTGTCGGAAGAACCGGTGCTAAACAACGTGCCGACCTACCAATGCCGCAAGAAGGAAGATCTCGCCTACACGCTGGCCAACCTGCCCGAGCTAGTGGTCAAGGAAGTGCACGGCGCCGGCGGCTACGGCATGCTGGTCGGGCCGGCCTCGACCAAGGCGCAGATCGAAGACTTCCGCCAACGCCTGATCGCCAGGCCGGACGGCTACATCGCCCAGCCGACGCTGGCCCTGTCCGCCTGCCCGACCTATGTGGAAAGTGGCATCGCCCCGCGCCACATCGATTTGCGGCCATTTGTGCTATCCGGCAAAACCATCTCGATGGTGCCCGGCGGCCTGACGCGTGTGGCCTTGCAGGAAGGCTCACTGGTGGTGAATTCGTCGCAAGGCGGCGGCACCAAGGACACCTGGATTTTGGAGAAATAAGCATGCTGAGCCGAACCGCTGACCACTTGTTCTGGATGGCCCGCTACACCGAGCGCGCCGAAAACACCGCGCGCATGCTGGACGTCAACGTACAAACCTCGATGCTGCCGCAGTCCGACGAGGAAAATGCCCAGGGCTGGCGCGCCCTGCTCGGCATCTCCGAGCTGCAAAAGGCATTCAATCAGAAATACCAGTCGCTGGAGGGCCGCGAAGTCATCGACTTCATGGTGCGCGATCCCGACAACAGCTCGTCGATTGTGGCCTGCCTCACGCAAGCGCGCGAAAATGCCCGCGCCGTGCGCGGCACGCTGACCACGGAAGTGTGGGAAATCCAGAACCAAACCTGGCTGGACATGCAGCGCCGCCTGCAAAGCGACCTGCTGGAAACCGATCCCAGCAAGTTCTTTGAATGGGTCAAGTACCGCTCCCACCTGTCGCGCGGCGTCACACTGGGCACCATGTTGCGCGACGAGGCGGTCCATTTCATCCGTCTGGGCACGTTTCTGGAACGCGCCGACAACACCGCCCGCATTCTGGACGTGAAATACCACGGCGGCGCCACCGACAGCGCGGAAAGCATGAGCCAGCGCGATTTCTATTACTGGGGCGCGATGCTGCGTTCGGTCTCCGGCTTCGAGATCTACCGCAAGGTGTATCGCGACGTCATCACCCCGGCGCGCATCGCCGAGTTACTGATCTTGCGCGGCGACATGCCGCGCTCGCTGCTGGCCTGCATGGATGAAGTGGTACAAAACCTGCACGAGGTGCGCAACGACGTCTCGGCCGATACCGAACGCTTCGCCGGCCGCCTGCGCGCTGAGCTGCAATTCGGCAAAATCGACGATATCCTGGCGGACGGCTTGCATGACACGCTGACCCGCTTCCTGGCCAACATCTACGAACTGGGCAATCGCGTCAGCCGCGATTTCCTGGTGCCGCTTGCGGCATAAGCGAAAGGCCACTCAATGCGACTGTCCATCCGGCACGAAACGCGTTACACCTATACCTTGCCGCTGGCTTACACCATCCAGCAGCTGCACCTGACCCCGCGGGTGGAGCCGCAGCAGCACGTGCTGGCCTGGAACCTGGCGGCGCCGGGCCATATGCACCGCTACACCGACGCCTACGGCAACCTGTCGCACATGATGACGATGGATACCCCGCACCAGGCGCTGTCGATCGTCGCCAGCGGCGTGGTGGAAACCACGGTGCCGGATCGCGGCCGCATCGTCGCCGACGCGCTGTCGCCGCTGATTTTCACCGTGCCGACCCGGCTGACGGCCGCCACGCCCGGCATCCTGGAGCTAGCGGCGTCGTGCTTGCCTGACGGCAGGGCCATGACGCGCGACCTGATGTGCCTTGCGGAGCACATCTTTGGTGCGGTCCGGTATCAAAGCGGTGCGACCGCGGTCTCTACCACCGCCAGCGACGCCCTCGCCCTCGGTCAGGGCGTGTGCCAGGACCATGCCCACCTGTTCCTGGCCTGCTGCCATGCGCACGGCATTCCGGCGCGCTATGTATCCGGCTACATCGACCCCGGCAATACCGGCCACGCCGCCAGCCATGCCTGGGTCGACGCCTGGGCCGACGACAAGGATCACAGCGGCTGGGTCAGCATCGACGTCACCCATGCGCGGCTGATGACGGACGCGTATTGCCGTCTGGCCACCGGCCGCGATTACGACAGCGCCGCCCCGGTGCGCGGCGTGCGACGCGGCGGCGGTACCGAGTCTTTGAGCGTGGACGTACAGATTGTGCCGCAATGAGCGGTGTAAAATAACGATACTTCAAATCAATACTTTGCAACGATGACTTATTGTGTGGGCATGCGCCTGAATGCCGGGCTGGTGTTTTTATCAGATTCACGTACCAATGCGGGCGTGGACCAGGTCGGCACGTTCCGTAAGCAGACCGTGTTTGAGATTCCCGGCGACCGCATGATGGTGATGATGACCGCCGGTAATTTGTCGATATCGCAATCGATCCGCCAGCTGGTGTCGGAGCTGATGGACGATGCCGGCCACACCATCTGGACCGCGCCGAGCGTGTATGATGCCGCGCGCATTCTCGGCCAGGCGGTGCGCCAGGTGCATGAGCGCGATGCCAGGACGCTGGCGGACTTCGGCATTGAGTTCAATGTCAGCATCATTTTCGGCGGGCAGGTCAAGGGCGAACGCTGCAGGCTGTTCCAGATTTACTCGGCCGGAAACTTCATCGAAGCGCACGACGAGAACACCTATTTCCAGATCGGCGAAGCCAAATACGGCAAGCCCATCATCGATCGCGTGGTGACGCCGGCCACCTCGCTGGACGATGCCGCCAAGTGCGCGCTGATTTCCATGGACTCCACGTTACGGTCCAACGTCTCGGTCGGCCTGCCCCTTGATTTGCTGGTGTATGAAGACAACCAGCTGGCCGTCACCCATTTTGTAACAATTGATGACCGCAACGAGTATTTCCAGATGATCCGCCGCACATGGGGCGACCAGCTGAAGAGTGTGTTTGAAGGCCTGGAAGCGCCGGTGTGGAACGCCGCGCCGGAGACGCCGGGCACGGTGTTACATTCGACCAGCACCGGTGGCAAACCCGTGCGGGTGACGCCGCCTGCCAGCGTGCCTCCCCCAAAAGTGGCCAGCCCGCCGTTGCAAACCTTGTCACAGCAATTTCACGACGGACAACAGTAATGGGACCGGCGGCAAACGCGGCGTATGATGGGATAAAAACAACCTATTCTGGAGCAGTGCATGAGTGACGCCACGCCATCGCAACCTGAACTGAACATTTTCACGGTCGATACCTTGTTGAAGTACATGGGAAATGACGATAAAGCGCTGGCCATCGTCGCCAAGATCGTTCGGGACGCCTGTGCGCCACGCATGACGCCGATGGCGCAGGCCGGCGCCGCCCTGCGCGAGGCTCGCCTGGTCGAGGCCGGCAAGATCTTCCACGGCCTGCGCGGTTCGATCGGCGCACTGGGCGCCAAACGGCTGGTGGCGGCCTCGCTCAAGCTGGAACAGGCCATCGTCGAACGTCAGACCGACCAGATCCCCCCTTGTTCGCGACGCTGGAATCCGAGTATCAGCTGGTGCTGCGCGAAGCCGATGACTGGCTGAAACGCCACGCTCCGCCGGGCATCTGACCTCGCTCCGCATTCACTATTTGTGAAGACACGTTAATGCTGCACTGCACAGCAGGATGCTACCTGCACGTAACTTTTATGCCATTAACGAATGGTTACAATTGTTACCCCCGTTTGCCATGTGCAGGCGGGTTGCAGAAAATCTTCATGCTAATATCGCCATCACTTGCAGAGCGTGCGCCGTGACTTACAACAACTTTGTAGAATTCGGGTGCGGTTATTTTATTTTGCAAGTTATTATGTAATCGACAATTTGCCCAAACGCAAGTATAATGGTGCAATGCGTCGAGTTTCTGCTTGCAATGGATGCGACGGCTTCACAACAAGGATCTAAAGTATGGAATTATTCAACAAGTCTGGTGTGTTGGTTTCTGCGGTGCTGGTCACCGTTGGCGCTTTGATCGCCTGCCAGGCTCAGGAGGATGCAATTCCATCGTCGACGGTGATTGAAGCGGCTGCCATGCAACTGAGCCCTGGCGGCCAGCCAGCTGCCGAGCGTCGCCTGCAAGAATGGGCCGATCAAGGTTCGCCAGTTGCCCAGCGTGAACTGGCCCTGCGCTATCTGGCCAATCCGGACAAGCGCCGCGAAGCAATGCAGCTGTTTGAGCGCGCCGCCAGCGCTGGCGATGCCCAGGCCGCCGTCGGCCTGGTAGGCATGTCGCACGAAGCCAGCAATACGCCGCGCGTTGGTAGCACCGGCCCGGCGCTGAGCGCCGGCCGCGTGATCAAGGAAGCCGCCACCGCCAATTACGTCGCGCACTAAGCCGTCGTGCCATCAATGACCGAGCCGCCCACCTTCCGGTGCCGCGGCTTTTTTCTTTTGGAGTGAGGCATGGATCGACTGCGCGCACTGGAAGTATTTGTGGAGGTCGTCAAGCGCGACGGCTTTGCCCGCGCGGCCGAGGCGCTGGATACCTCACCGGCCAATGTCACCCGTTACATCAGCGATCTGGAAGCCCATCTGCAAACCCGGCTGCTGAACCGCAGCTCGCGCAAGATGTCGCTGACCGCCAGCGGCGAGGCGCTGTTGGAGCGCGCCAAGTCGATCCTGGACGATGTGGCCGAAGCCGAAGCCATCGTCTCCTCCGCCACCTTGCAGCCGCATGGCGTGCTGCGCATCAACGCACCGCTGAGTTTTGGCGTGCTGCACCTGGCACCGCTGTGGGCCAAGTTCATGCGGTTGTATCCCGAGGTGCGGCTGGACGTGTTGCTGATCGACCGCGTGGTCGATATTGTCGAGGAAGGCTACGACATGGCGGTGCGCATTTCGCGCGCCGGCTCCACTGCCAACGTCGCCCGAAAGCTGGCAACCTCGCAGAATGTGCTGTGCGCGTCGCCCGACTACATTCAGCAGCGCGGCATGCCACAGACCCCGGCCGAGCTATTACAGCATGACGGCATCGGCTACAGCTACGCCGCCAGCGCCGACGAATGGCCGATGCTGGACGCCAACGGCCAGACCCACACGGTCAAGATGCCTTGCGTGATGCACACCAATAACGGTGATACGGCCCGCGCCGCCGCGCTGGGCGGACTCGGCGTCATCTGGCAGCCGACTTTCCTGGTCGGCGCCGACCTGCGCGCCGGTCGTCTGCAACGCGTGCTGCCCGATTACCATATGCCGGACATGGACGTGCTGGCGATCTACCCCAGCCGCCGCCATCTGAGCGCCAAGGTGCGCGTGATGATCGACTTTCTGGTGCAGGAGCTGGCCGGCACGCCGCCGTGGGACCGCGTCGCGTAAAAGTTCCCTTTTTTCGTTTGAGGCAGATCATCTGAGCCACGGCCCGAGCGCCGATACTCCCAAATTGCGGAGGACAGGCGACGATGGAACACACACAAACCCACGAGGCATTTCGCGGCCAGTTGCGTGCCTTCACGCAGCAGCACCGCGCCGGCCATTGGCGCGGCAGTTTTGCCGAGTTCATGGAGCAGGTGCTGCCGCTGGCGCCGGTCCAGATGGCCCGCTCGTCACATCAATATATCTGGGACATGCTGCGCTGGAGCGGCAAGCAAGGCGATGACGGCAAGCTGCGCTGTTCGCTGTTCGCCGACGAGTTGTTTGGCATCGACGACGCCCTCGCCCGCGTTGCCGATTATTTCAAGGCGGCGGCGGCCGGGTCCGAGGTAGGACGGCGCTTGCTGTTGTTGCTGGGGCCGCCCTCTGGCGGCAAATCAACGCTGGTGATCCGCCTCAAGCGCGGCTTGGAGGAATACAGTTACACCGACGTCGGCGCCATGTACGGCATCGCCGGCTGTCCGGTGCATGAATCGCCGCTGCATCTGGTGCCGCACACGCTACGCGCCGGCTTCCGCGACAGTTACGGCGTCGACGTGGTCGGCGAACTATGTCCGTATTGCCGCATGCGGCTGGAACATGAGTTGGGCGGCGATTTCCTGCGCATGCCGGTCGAGCGCATCTTCATCTCCGAGGCCGGCCGCAGCGCGATCGGCACCTACGCGCCGCATGACCCGAATACCGCCGATGTGGCCGATCTGGTCGGCTCGGTCGACCTGTCGCGCGTGGCCGAGTATGGCGACGAAGGCGATCCGCGCGCGTGGTCGTGGTCCGGCACCGTGTACGCGGCCAGCCGCGGCGTGCTGGAAATGATTGAAATCCTCAAGGTGAAGCGCGAATTCCTCTAACTCGGTTGCAGCGAATCGACGCGGATCTGGCACGCTTCGCGTTCGAAGAACGTCGCGGCATCGGTTACAGGCACGCCGCCCAGTGCGCATTCAAGCAACTGGCGCACCGGGAATGCGCCGTTGCGCCGGTCGCCCACCGTGACGACGATTTCATCGGCGGCATAACGCCGCGCCAGCGTCAGCAACGGCAAGTCGGCCGGTAGCAGCATGGCCGACGGCACCGCGCGCATCTCGCCTTGCACCGGCACAAAGCCCACCACCCGGAACGGATGAAATCCGGCGCTGCTGGCCGCCAGCGCCAGACACTCGCGCGCAATCGCGCCGTCGCCGACGATGATCAGCCGCCGCTCCAGCATGCTCGACTGTGCCGAGGTGAACACCACCAGCCGGGCCAGCAGCACCGCGCCGCCACCCAGCAGGAACACCATGCTGCCCAGCCGCCCCAGCTGCATTTCCGGCAACAGCGCCGCCAGCAGTTGCATCAAGCCAAATCCCAAAGCCAGCGACGGCATGATGCGCAAGACGATGCTTTTGATGTCCTCGCGTGACTGGTCATGCTGATACATGCCTAGCGTGCCCATGCTGAATACCATGATCAACGCAAACGCCAGCGCAGGCATATACCGTTGCCCCGGGTCAGACAGCCACAGCGGCGAACTGGCGATGCCCGCCGCCAGCAATATGGATAGTTCCAGCAACAGCAGCATGAACGCTACCCTGGATACATAATGATGAAAGATCCTGATCACGATAGACTCCCCGACGGAGCTTTCATGATGAGGAACACTGCAAAACGCCGTTTTGACCACCCACAACCAGCACGCAATCCACTCATCAAAAAGGGCTTTTGTGACGCTCCTATGACAAATAGACTATAGTCATGGTTCATTTACCTTCACGTAATAATGTAACCATGAAATTTGATGTTGCAATTGTCGGTAGCGGATTGGCAGGCCTGTCGGTCGCCCTGCACCTGGCCGAAACGCGCACTGTAGCGATTATTTCCAAACGTGCCCTGCGGGACGGCGCCAGCAACTGGGCCCAGGGCGGCATTGCCGCCGTACTGGACTCTGGCGACAGCCACACCCAGCACATTGATGACACCCTGATCGCCGGCGGCGGCCTGTGCGACGAAGGCGCCACGCGCTACATCGTCGAACACGGCCGTGAAGCGATCGAATGGCTGATCGACCAGGGCGTGCCGTTTACCCGCGACGAGTCGGCGGAAATGGGCTTCCACCTGACCCGCGAAGGCGGCCATAGTCAGCGCCGCATCATCCACGCCGCCGACGCCACCGGCAATGCGGTGCAAACCACGCTGGAAGAAAAAGTCCGCGCGCATCCGAATATCACGCTGTTCGAGCACCACTGCGCGATTGACCTGATCACCTCCGACAAGGTCGACGCCAACAAAAAAGGTTCGCAACCGAAGTGCTACGGCCTGTACGTGCAGGACGAGCGTACCGGTCAAGTGCACACCTTTGCAGCAGAACACACGGTGATGTGTACCGGTGGAGCCGGCAAAGTGTACCTGTACACCACCAATCCAGACACCGCCAGCGGCGACGGCATCGCCATGGCATGGCGCGCCGGTTGCCGGGTGTCGAACATGGAATTCATCCAGTTCCATCCGACCTGCCTGTATCACCCGTACGCCAAGTCCTTCCTGATTACCGAAGCGATACGCGGCGAAGGCGGCTTGCTGAAGCTGCCGCCGGAAGCCGGCGCCGCCGCCGGCCAGCGTTTCATGCTGGCCCACGACGAACGCGCCGAACTGGCGCCGCGCGACGTGGTGGCGCGCGCCATCGACTTCGAGATCAAGAAGCGCGGCCTGGATTACGTTCATCTGGACATCAGCCACAAGCCGGCCGAGTTCCTGATCGAGCACTTCCCGACCATTTACGCGCGTTGCATGGAACTGGGCATCGACATCACCAAGCAGCCGATTCCCGTGGTGCCGGCCGCGCACTATACCTGCGGCGGCGTGGTCACCGACATGCACGGCCGTACCGACCTGCCCGGCCTGTACGCGGTCGGCGAAACCGCCTGCACCGGCCTGCACGGCGCCAACCGCCTGGCCAGCAATTCGCTGCTGGAATGCGTGGTGATCGGCCGCGCCTGCGCGATGGACATCACGTCCAAGGAAAAAGGCGAAGTACCCTACCTGCCGGATTGGGACGAAAGCCGGGTCGGCGACGCCGACGAGGAAGTGGTCATCTCGCACAACTGGGATGAACTGCGCCGCTTCATGTGGAACTACGTCGGCATCGTCCGCACCAGCAAACGCCTGGAACGCGCGCAGCACCGCCTGGCGCTGCTGAAGGAAGAAATCGACGAGTACTACCGCAACTTCCGCGTCACGCATGACCTGCTGGAGCTGCGCAACCTGGTCGAGGTGGCGAGCCTGATCGTCAACAGCGCCTTGTTGCGGCGGGAAAGCCGTGGCCTGCACTTCAGCCGCGACTACCCGGAGACCCTGGCCAAGGCCCTGCCGTCGATCCTGACGCCGCCGCGCCGTAAATGACGATCCGGGTCCGCCACGCCACGCCGGCCGACATTCCGGCCATGGAAGCGCTGATTGCGCGCTCCGGCATTGCGCTGAGCGCCGGCTTCTACACGCCAGAGCAGGCGCAAGCCGTTACGCGCTACGTATTCGGTGTGGACACGCAACTGGTGGCGGACCAGACCTACTTCATCATCGAAAAAGATGACCAGCTAGCCGCTTGCGGCGGCTGGAGCAAGCGCAGCACCCTGTTCGGCGCCGACCGCACCAAGCAAGGCGCCGATCCACTGCTGGACCCGGCCACCGAAGCAGCCCGCATCCGCGCCTTCTTTGTCGAGCCATCGGCGGCGCGGCAAGGCCTGGGCCGCATGCTGTTGCAGCACTGCACCGATGCTGCAGCGGCCGGTGGCTTCACCACGCTGGAACTGGCCGCCACCATGCCCGGCGTACCGTTGTATCAGGCCTGCGGCTTCGAGATCGTCGCGCCGATCGACATCACGCTACCCGGCGGCGTGCAGGTGCCGCTGGCGAAGATGCGCAAGACGATCTGAGCGCCATGCCGGCGCGATTGTTGTCCGCAGGCTACTAGTAGCAAATAAAGCATCCTTCTTCCCCTTGCCGGCGAGCGTTGTGGTTACAATCGATCATCACTCGCCATGGCTGCCTTCACCGGCCGTCGCGCTCACATGGGTCTCTCATTTTTGCGAAACTGGAAGCAGGCGCCAAGCGTCAACACCAGTCTCACGGCCCTGGTCATCGCTTGCATCCTGCCAGTCTCGGCCGTGGCGGCCGCGCTCATCCTCAGCTTCTACCACAAGGAACGCGCTCAGCTGATCAGCAACACCATCGGTCGCGCGCGCGCCGCCATCACTGCGGTGGACCATGACTTTGGCACCGCCACCACCGCGCTAGGCGCGCTCGGCACTTCGCGCATGCTGCTGAGCGGCGACCTGCAAGGCTTTCATTCGCGCGCCACCACAGTGCTCGCCAGCATGCATGCCGACAGTATCCTGGTGCTCGACGCCAGCGGCAAGATGTTGATGACCACCCGCCTGCCGTACGGCCAGCCGCTGCCGACGCTCAGCAGCACGCCGCTGCTGCGCCGCATCCTCGCCAGCGGCAAGCCGGGCGTGTCGGACTTGTTTATGGGGCCGCTCAACCGGCAACTGATCTACACGGTCGGCGTGCCGGTGTGGCGCGACGGCCGCATCGTCATGACGCTGAACGCCACCGCCACCTCGGCGCAACTGGCCCACGTGCTGGTCGAACAGCAGTTGCCCCCAACCTGGCGCGCCAGCGTGCTGGACGCCAGCGGCCGCGTGGTCACGCGCTCCCACGAGATCGAAAAATATGTCGGCCAGCGGCTCAGCGACGCGCAGCTACGGCTCGCTGCCGTCGCCACCGAAGGCGGCTTCGATAGCACCACGCTGGACGGCATCGACGTCTTCGTCGTGTTCAGCCGTTCGCCGCTGAGCGGCTGGACCGTCTTTCTCGGCATCCCGCGCGACGAGCTGACCGCCGGCCTGCGCGCCAACACGGCCTGGCTGGCGGTTGCCACGTTGGCGGCGCTGGCGGCCGGCCTGACGCTGGCTGCGCTGGTCGGCCGCCGCATCACACGCTCGGTACAGGCGCTGATTCCGCCGGCGCAGGCCATCGGCAACGGCGACGCTCCGGCCATCCCGCCGCTACACTTCAAGGAAGCCAATGAACTGGGGCAAGCGCTGCGTAATGCCGGCGCCAGCGTG
Source organism: Duganella dendranthematis (assembly GCF_012849375.1). Classification (NCBI taxonomy): domain Bacteria; kingdom Pseudomonadati; phylum Pseudomonadota; class Betaproteobacteria; order Burkholderiales; family Oxalobacteraceae; genus Duganella; species Duganella dendranthematis. Next base: position 5,647,125 of record NZ_CP051684.1, on the reverse strand, counting down.
CGCGAAGCCCGTGCCGCTTCGCAGGAAAGCGAACAGCGGCTATTGCTGGCAGCCGACGCCGCCCATCTCGGCATCTGGATCCGGGATCTGACACGGCAGCAGATATGGCTCTCCGAACAGTGGCGATCCCTGTTCGGTTTCAGCGCCGGCCAGCCGGTGGCACTGGCCGATCTGCTGGCGCGTGTGCATGCGGACGACCGCGCCGCTGTCCAGCGCACGCTCGATAATGCCGAGCTCGGCGTACCGCGCTACGAGATGGAATACCGCATCACGCGGCCCGACGGCGCCTTGCGCTGGATCGGCTCGCACGGCAGTGTGGAAACCGGTGCCGACGGCCGGCCGGCGCTGGTGCGCGGCGTCTCGCTCGACATCACCGCCCGCAAGCTTGCCGAGCTCGATGCACAGCAAAAGCAGAAAGAAGTGACCCACCTGGGGCGCCTGGCGGTGCTCGGCGAACTGTCTGGCGCGCTTGCGCACGAGCTGAACCAGCCCTTGACGGCCATCCTCAGCAACGCCCAGGCGGCGCGCCGCTTCCTCGAACGGCAACCACCGGACCTGGCCGAAATCGACGAGATCCTGCGCGACATCGTCGACGAAGACCGCCGCGCCGGCGAGGTGATCCAGCGTCTGCGACGCCTGTTCGACAAGGGCGGCACGCCGCGCACGCTGGTCGACCTGAATCAGCTGACGCGCGACGTCATCCGCCTGCTGCGCAATGACCTGATCAACCACGGCATCGCCGTGCACACCGAGCTGTCGGCCACCCCGGTGATCGCCAGCGCCGACGCCGTGCAACTGCAGCAGGTGCTGATCAACCTGCTGATGAACGCCTGCGACGCCATGGCCGGCGCAGCACCCGACAACGCCGTGATTGTGGTGCGCTGCGCCACAATCGGCGCCGAGGGCGAGGCCGTGCAGCTGAGTGTGGTCGACCGCGGCGCCGGCATTCCGGCCGCCGACCTGAGCCACATCTTCGATCCGTTCTACACTACCAAGGAGCGCGGCATGGGGCTGGGTTTATCGATCTGTCGCAACATCGTCGCCGCCCACGACGGCCAGCTGTGGGCCGAGAACAACCCCGACGTTGGCGCCAGCGTCCACCTGCGCCTGCCGCAGGCGAAAGCACACCCCGCATGAGCACGGACGCAAACGTGTTTCTGGTCGACGACCAGCCGGCCGTGCTGAAAAGCCTGACGCGGCTGCTGACGGCGGCTGGCTACACGGTGCAGCCCTACCAAACGGCGCAAGCCTTCCTTGACAGCGGCAATGCTGGCGCCGAGGGCTGCCTGGTGCTTGACATGTCGATGCCGGAGATGAACGGCCTGGCCCTCCAACAGGCACTGGCGCAGCGCGCCAGCCTGCTGCTGATCATATTCCTGACCGGGCACGGCGATCTGGACAGCGGCATCCGCGCGATGAAGCTGGGCGCCGCCGACTTCCTGACCAAGCCGGTCGACGACAGCCGGCTGATCGCCGCCATCGAACAGGCCTTGCAGCGCAACCGCCAGCTGCGCGCCGACGACGCCGAACGCGCCGAACTCAACGAGCGCCTGCACAGCCTGACACCGCGCGAGGTCGAGGTGATGAACCTGGTCATTGAAGGGCTGCTCAACAAGCAGATCGCGGCGCAACTCGGCACCGTGGAAAAGACCGTCAAGGTGCACCGCGCCCGCGTCATGACGAAAATGCAAGTGCGCTCGGTGACGGCCCTGGTGCGGCTGGTCGACCGCCTGCGCGCCGGCCCGCCGCCGTAGACGCCGCGCGGGCGTTGGCCCAAGGTCCAATATCGCGCCGCCGGCAAGCGCGCTATCGTCACAGCATGGACACCACACTACCCTGGGTTGCTGTAGTCGACGACGAAGAAAGCATCCGTCGCGCGCTGCTGCGCTTGCTGCGCTCGGCCGGCATCCCTGCCCTCGCCTTCGACGGCGCCGACAGTTTTCTCGCCGCGCTGCCGGCCGGCGCTCCATGCTGCGCGCTGCTGGACATTCACATGCCGCGGCGCTCCGGCCTGGAGTTGCAGGCGCTGCTGGCCGATCAGGCGCCGCAGACCGGCGTCATCATCATGACCGGGCATCACACGCCGGAAGAATATGCCCGTGCGCAGCACTACCGGCCATTGGCCTACCTGCACAAACCGGTGAACGATCTGCAATTGCTGGCCGCCATCGGCGCCGTCTGTCCTTCCTGGAGTCTGTCATGAACCTCGCTACCTGCCCACACCCCGCAGCTAACCCCCATCTGGCCGACCCCAGCTACGACAATGTGACCACCTTGCCAACGCGCACGCCTTTCGCGCGTACGCTGGCCCAGCAACTGGTGGCGTTCTGGCCGCGCGCCAGCACGCTGATGCTGATCGACCTCGATGGATTCACCGCCGTCAACAGCAGCCTTGGCCAGGCGGCCGGTGATGAAATCCTGCGCCAGTTCACCCAGCGGCTGCGCAACCTCGCACCGCAACGCGCCATGCTGGGGCGACTTGGCAGCGATGAATTCGCACTACTGCTGCCGGGCCATCCGGACCTGCATGCGGCGGCGCGCATGGCGACGCAGATCCGCAGCGCGCTGGATACACCGTTCGACCTGCCGGGCGGCGAACTGCTGCTCAGCGCCTGCATCGGCATCGCCAGCTGCCCAGCGCACGGCGTCGATGACGCCTCGCTGATCCAGTGCGCCAGCATCGCGCTGCGCCAGGCCAAGCAACAAGGGAGGGATGTCTGCTGCTTCTACGCCAACCCCACGGCGCCAGCGATCAGGGCACGGTAACGCCGAAGCGGCGCGCCAGTCGTTGCAGTTCACCGCTCTTGCGCATGTCGGCCAGCAGCTGGTCCATCTGCGCCGGCAGGTCGCGCTGGCGCGGCGCGAGCGGATAGGCGAAGTAGGCATCCTGCACGTCGATCAGAGGCGCCAGCGCCATCACCGTGTCCTGCAGGCCAAGGGCTGTCACCACCGGGTCGGTGTCGCGGCGGTTGGTGGCAAACATCTCCACATGGCCGATGGCCAGCATCTTCAAGCCACTTTCGACCGAATTGGCCACGCTGATATTGAGCTGCGCCTGTGCGCGGGTGAAGGCCGGGCCGTAGGTCCAGCCGTTGAGCGTGACAATGCGCCGGCCCTTGAGCATGTCGTAATCCCCCTCCCAGATCGGCATGCGGTCGGCGCGCACGTAAAACGCCACCTGGTCGCGGAAAAACGGCTGCGCGCTGAAGCGCATGGTGCGTTGACGCTCGACTGATTTGTACGGGCCGATCAGCACATCGGCGGCGCCGCTGTTAATCAATTCCTGCGCGCGCCGCCACGGGTAAAGCTCGAAACGCAGATGATAGCCATGGCGCCCGGCGTACAGGCGCAACAACTCCACGCCCATGCCGGCGAAATCGCCGTTGTCGCGGCGTTCGTAAATACCTTCAAAGCGGGTTCCCACCACCAGCAGCTCGCGCGCTGCAACCTGGCGGGCAAAAGATGATAGCGGCACGGCGTCAAGCGCCATGCCGCACAAGCCAGTCAAATAAAGCCGACGTGCTTTCCGCAAGCGGGTCTCCCCTGCCGGAGAATCCGGCATCCTGCGGTTGATTCTACGCGGGTTAGCCGACGATGCGCAAAGAATAATCGGTTGCCCGGATATCCTTGGTAAGGCTGCCGATCGAGATGCGGTCGACGCCCGTTTCGGCAATCGCGCGCACGGTGTCGAAGTTGATGCCGCCCGAGGCTTCCAGCAGCGCGCGGCCGGCGTTGATCACCACCGCTTCGCGCATCATGCCGGTGTCGAAGTTATCCAGCAGGATGGAGACGGCGCCCGCATCCAGTGCTTCCTTCAACTCATCCAGCGATTCCACTTCCACCTGGATCGATACGCCCTTGTCCAGCGCCTTGGCTGCCAGCACCGCGTTGGTGATGCCGCCCGCCGCAGCAATGTGGTTTTCCTTGATCAGGATACCGTCGTACAGCGCCAGACGCTGATTCTGGCCGCCGCCCACGCGCACCGCATACTTCTGCGCCAGGCGCAGGCCCGGTAAAGTTTTGCGGGTGTCGAGAATCGCGGCGCGGGTGCCTGCGATTACGTCCACATACTTGCGGGTGGCGGTGGCCACGCCAGACAGCAGCTGCATGAAGTTGAGTGCCCCGCGTTCCGCCGTCAGCAGCGCGCGCGCCGGACCTTCGATGGTGCAGACCACGCTGTCGGCCTTCATCAAATCGCCTTCGGCGTACTGCCAGTCGATTTCGATCCCGGCCTGCATGCAGTTCATCACGCCTTCAAACCACGGCGCGCCGCACAGCACCGCATCCTCGCGCACGATCACGCGTGCCTTGGCACGGCCGCCTTCCGGCACCAGCAAACCAGTCAGGTCGCCAGTGCCGACATCTTCCAGCAACGCCGCCAGCAGATTGGATTCAAAGGCCGATTTCAACGCGTCGTCAAACGGCGCGAACTTGTTTACCAGAGTGCTCATCATGCAGGGCCGATTCCCGAAAACAGTTTTGCTTCTTGCGCCAGATCCGGACCTGGCTGCACCTTGGCCTTCTTGGCCGCAGCGAAGTCCAGCATGCGCGTGATCGAGGTCACCGCCTGCTTGCCGATTTCCGCATCGACGAAGATTTCGTGGGCGGCGCTGGCTACCGGATCGTCCATCTTTTCCAGCACGTCGGCCAGGTTTTGCAGGCCGTTCATCGCCATCCACGGGCAGTGCGCGCAGCTCTTGCAGGTGGCGCTGTTGCCGGCGGTCGGCGCTTCAATGAAACGCTTGCCCGGTGCAGCGGCGCGCATTTTGTGCAGGATGCCGTTGTCGGTGGCGACGATAAAGGTATCGGCGTCCGATTCCACCGCAGCGTTGATGATCTGCGTGGTCGAGCCGACGACATCGGCCAGCGCCACCACATTGGCCGGCGACTCCGGGTGCACCAGGATCTTCGCCTGCGGGTACTGAGCCTTCAGCAGTTCCAGTTCCACGCCCTTGAATTCATCGTGCACCAGGCAGGAGCCCTGCCACAGCAGCATGTCGGCGCCGGTCTGCTTCTGGATGTAGGAACCCAGATGCTTGTCCGGCGCCCACAGGATCTTCTTGCCCTGCTCGTGCAGGTGCTTGACGATATCCAGCCCAATCGACGACGTCACCATCCAGTCGGCGCGCGCCTTGACGGCGGCGCTGGTGTTGGCATACACCACCACCGTGCGGTCCGGATGGGCATCGCAGTAGGCGGCAAATTCGTCGGCCGGGCAGCCCAGGTCCAGCGAACAGGTCGCGTCCAGGTCCGGCATCAGGATGCGCTTTTCCGGGCTGAGGATCTTGGCCGTTTCGCCCATGAAGCGCACGCCCGCCACCACCAGCGTCTTGGCCGGATGATCGCGGCCAAAGCGCGCCATCTCCAGCGAATCGGAGACGCAGCCGCCGGTTTCCTCGGCCAGATCCTGCAAGTCGGCGTCCACATAATAGTGCGACACCAGCACTGCCTGCTTTTCCTTCAACAGGCGCTTGATGCGTTCTTTGAGCTCCACGCGCTGTTCGGCGCTGGGAGTCGCTGGCGTGCGCGCCCACGCATGGGCTACGCAGCTGGCGCCGTCTTGTGGATGCTCGTACTCGACGGGTTTGATCTCGATGGCTTGCATGATGGTTAGTCGATACCTTGGCTGGTCAGATATTCTTCGTAGCCGCCACGGAAGTCGACCACTTCGTTTTCTTTGATTTCGATGATGCGGGTCGCCAGCGACGACACGAACTCACGGTCGTGCGAGACGAAGATCAGCGTGCCGGCGTATTTGTCCAGCGCGATGTTCAGCGACTCGATCGATTCCATGTCCATGTGGTTGGTCGGCTCATCCAGCAGCAGCACGTTGTGACGGCCCAGCATCAGCTTACCGTACATCATGCGGCCTTTTTCACCACCGGACAGCACCCGCACCGACTTCTTCACCTCGTCGCCGCCGAACAGCAGGCGGCCCAGGATCGAGCGCACGGCCTGGTCGTCGTCGCCTTCCTTGGTCCATTTGCCCATCCAGTCGGTCAGCGAAATGTCGGTCGCGAAGTCCTCGGTCGGATCTTGCGGCATGTAGCCGACGTTGGCGTTTTCCGCCCACTTGACCATGCCGTGATCGGCGTGCAGGCCGGCGATGTCGTCACCGCCGATGCAACGCAGCAGCGTGGTTTTACCGGCGCCGTTGGCGCCGATGATCGCGATGCGTTCGCCCGCTTCAACCATGATGCTGAAGTTGTTGAACAACGTGCGGTCGTATTTTTTGCTGATGCTGTCGGTTTCCACGGCCAGACGGTGCAGCTTCTTCTCGCCTTCGAAGCGCACGAACGGATAGGCGCGCGACGACGGCTTGATGTCTTCCACCTTGATCTTGTCAATCATCTTGGCGCGCGAGGTTGCCTGGCGGGCCTTGGACTTGTTGGCCGAGAAGCGGCGCACGAAGTCCTGCAGCTCGGCGACTTTCTCTTTCGCCTTGGCGTTGTTGGCCAGCTGCTGGTTGCGCGCTTGGGTCGACGCCAGCATGTAGTCGTCGTAGTTGCCTGGGTAGATCTTCAGCGTGCCGTAATCCATGTCCGCGACGTGGGTGCACACCTGGTTCAGGAAGTGGCGATCGTGGGAAATGATGATCATGGTGGAGTTGCGCTCGTTGAGCACATCTTCCAGCCAGCGGATGGTGTTGATGTCCAGGTTATTGGTTGGTTCGTCGAGCAGCAGGATGTCCGGGTTGGAGAACAGCGCCTGTGCCAGCAGCACGCGCAGCTTCCAGCCTGGCGACACGGCGCTCATCAGGCCCTGGTGCTGATCGATGCTGATGCCGACGCCCAGCAGCAGTTCGCCGGCGCGCGATTCGGCGGTGTAGCCGTCGTACTCTGACACTTTGCCTTCCAGTTCGGCGGCTTTCATGTAGTCGTCGTCGGTGGCGTCCGGGTTGGCGTAGATCGCATCGCGTTCGGAAATCGCGGCCCACATTTCGGTGTGGCCCATCATCACCACGTCCAGCACGCGCATGTCTTCGAATGCAAACTGGTCCTGACGCAGCTTACCGAGGCGCTCGTTCAGATCCAGCATCACGTTGCCGCCCGACGGTTCCAGATCGCCACCGAGGATTTTCATGAACGTGGACTTGCCGCAGCCGTTGGCGCCGATCAGGCCATAACGGTTGCCATCGCCGAACTTGACGGAGATGTTTTCAAACAGCGGCTTGGCGCCGAATTGCATCGTGATGTTTGCTGTAGAGAGCATTGTGGATTTGGACCTTGCAGATTAGGTAGAGCGGAAAGACGAAATTATACAGCAACCAAGATGGATCACGTGTTACCCCATATAAAACAAGCACTTACGCGATTCTACAAGGTCAAATAATCGCTGATCGCCAGTTCCAGGCTGCGCGTGGTCGAAGTCAGGTGTGCCTTGCCGCCGTACGGCAGCGTGGCGCGTTCCTTGATGTGGCCGAATGGCAGCCCGGTCAGGACTGGGATCGGCAGCGTGGCCCGAAGGTAGGCCAGCATGGCCTCGAAGTCGTAGCCGTTGTCCATCGCGTTTAACTTGTAACCCGAGAAATCGCCTAGCACCAGCGCCTGTTGTCCGTCCAGCGCGCCGGCGTAGAACAGTTGCAGCACCATGCGTTCCACCCGGTATGGATGTTCGCTGATGTCCTCGATGAAGCAAATCCCACCGTCCAGCGCCTGGAAATACGGGGTGCCGAGCAGGCTGACCATCATCGCCAGGTTGCCGCCCCATAGCTTGCCGCTGAGATCCACCACCGGATTATCCGCGCCGCCATCGGCGACGGCGCCCCGTACGGTATGCACCGGCCCGCGCACGCAGTCCCAGAACTGCTTGATGGTGTAGGCGACCGGCTCGTCGCGTGTGAAATCGTCGCACATCATCGGGCCGCCTAAGCTGGTGCGGCCGGTCTGCTTGAATAGCGGCATCTGGAAGGCGGTGAAGTCGCTGTAGCCGACAAACAGCTTGCCGCTGTCGGCCATCTTGCCAAAGTCGATCATCGGCAACAGGCGCGACATGCCGTACGAGCCGCGCACCGCCATCACGATCTGCACCGCCGGATCAGCGGCGGCGGCGTTCAGTTGCGCCAGGCGCCACGACTCGGTGCCGCCGAAACGCTGGAATTTCTTGTCGTCGTCGTAGTAGTTATGGACCAGGAAGCCCTGCTGTTCCAGACACTGCACGCCGCGCTGCAAAGCGTCATTGTCCGGCGGACGGCCGCTCGGTGCGGCAATCGCGATACCGATTTTGGATGTACTCAAAATGTCTCTGTCAGTGATGGGTGCCGCTGCCGGCACGATGCGGCGTCAGCGGAGGAAGTTCCGGCGCCATATTACCCCGCAGATGATGGTCGAGCAAGGCCAGTAGGCGCTCGATCAGTTGCGCCGGCAGATCGTGCCCCATGCCTTCGATAACCTCCAGCCGCGCGCCAGGTATGGCCCGCGCGGTATCGATGCCGCACGCCACCGGCACCAGCGGGTCGGCCGCGCCATGAATGACCAGCGAAGGACAGCGTATCTTGCGCAGCAGCGGCGTGCGGTCGCCCGATCCGACAATCGCCACCAGCTGCCGCGCCACGCCGTCCGGATTGGCGCCGCGATCGATCGCACGTTCGATATTGGCGCGCATCACCCGCTCGGGCGTGGGAAAAGATGGACTGCCGATCACCCGGTAGACGTTAACCACCCGGTCCACCACCGCCTTGCGGTCCGCAGGATCGGCCGAACGCATCATGGCGTTGCGCGCCGCCGCCGTCGGACCGGGCAAGCCGCGCTTGCCGCTGCTGGACATGATGGAAGTGAGGCTGAGCGTGCGCGCGCTAAAACGCGACGCGAAGATCTGGGCGATCATACCGCCCATGGAAACGCCGACCACGTGCGCCTGCGCGATGCCCAGCGCATCAAGCAGACCGGCGGCATCGTCCGCCATGTCGTGCAGCGTATAGCCGCCGGTCTGCTTCAGGCCGAACAGGGATTTCACATACACCCACACCAGGTTGGGCTTTTTATGCTGAGGGAATTTGGTGGACAGGCCGATGTCGCGGTTGTCGAAGCGGATCACGTAATAGCCCTGCTCCACCAGGCCGTCGACCAGATCCTGCGGCCAGGCAATCAGCTGCATGCCCAGCCCCATGATTAGCAGCACCGGCGGATTGAGCGGACTGCCGCTGGTTTCGTAGGCAATCGTGATGCCATTTACTTGTGCGGTAGCCAAGACTATCTCCCAGATAACACCTGGGATTCAGCATACCATTTTTATTCTGCCGTGGCGCGTCTGGCAGCGGTGGCCGCCGCGCGACGGGCGGCAAAGAAGTTTTTCAGCATGGCGCCGCACTCCTCGGCCATGACGCCGCCGACGATCTCGGTGTGGTGATTTAGCAGCTCCTGCTCGAACAGGTTGAGCACCGAGCCGCAGGCGCCGGTTTTCGGATCACTGGCGCCGAACACCACCTTCGCCAGCCGCGCATGCATCATTGCGCCCGAGCACATCACGCACGGCTCCAGCGTCACATACAACTCACAGCCGGGCAGACGGTAATTGCCCAGCTTTTCGGCGGCGGCGCGCAAGGCGACGATTTCCGCGTGCGCGGTCGGATCGTGCCGGCCGATCGGCTGGTTGCAACCGACCGCGATCACCTCGCCATCCTTGACGACGACAGCGCCGACCGGCACCTCGCCGAGGTCCCACGCTTGCCGCGCCTGTTCCAGCGCCAGCTGCATGATGGCCGTATCAGACACCATCGGTGATCTCGGCCCAGCAGTTCGGGGTTTCGTGCAACACCAGCTTGTGCAGGTGCAGGCCGGTGCCGTAACGGTCCTTGTAAGCCGCCTTGAGGATGTCGAAGGCGACGCGCGCCAGGTTTTCCACGGTCGGAATACGGTCGATCACCACAGTCTTGTGGTCCGGCAACGAGGCCAGGAACTCGCGCACCGCGTTGTCCTTCTCGTAGACGATGAAGGCGTGATCCCAGACATCGACCAGGTGCTCCTTGGCCAGCGACTTGATGTCGGAGAAGTCCATGATCATGCCGTTGTCGGAACTGCCTTCAACGTCGATGACATTGCCGGTCAGCGTGATTTCCAGCGTGTAGCGGTGGCCGTGCAGGTTGCGGCACTGGCTTTTATGGTCGGGAATACGGTGGCCGGCGTCGAATTCCAGCTTGCGGGTGATGGTCAGCATTGATTAGGGTATCTGTAAAAGTTTATGGGTTTGCAAGCTCAGTTTCCACTTCGGGTTGCGCTTGCAGGTTTCGATCGCCAGCCTGGTATTGAACTCGGCCAGCGGGCCATCCATGGCCTGCACGAAGAAATTCTCGAAGTCCAGTTGTTCGTAGACCGACAAATCCTGGTTGGTCTGCGGGATCACGACCTTGATTTCGCTGCCTTTTTTGACCACCAGTTCCGAGCCCATTTTCGGGCTGACGCAGATCCAGTCGACGCCGTCCGGCACCGGCAGCGTGCCGTTGGTTTCAATCGCGATGGTAAAGCCAACCGCGTGCATGGCGTCGATCAGCGGCGTATCCAGTTGCAGCAGCGGTTCGCCGCCGGTGAACACCACGTACTTGCTGGCAATATAAGTTTCCGGCCACAGCGCATTGATGGTCGCGGCCAGTTCCTCAGGCGATTTGAACTTGCCGCCGCCTTCGCCGTCGGTGCCGACAAAGTCGGTATCGCAGAACTGGCAAATGGCGCTGGCGCGGTCGCTTTCGCGGCCGGTCCACAGGTTGCAGCCGGAGAAGCGGCAGAACACCGCCGGGCGGCCGGCGTGGGCGCCCTCACCTTGCAACGTGTAGAAAATCTCTTTGATGCTGTAAGTCACGATAATTCCTGATAGGACAACCCTCAATTATATCCCACGCCACAGATTTCCGGAAAGCATGCTCAGATATTGACATTTCACAAACCTTCCCGGCGGCGAGGCGGCTAAGGTCATAGGTGGGTCCACTCTGGGAAGATACACCATGAGACATGCGCCGCCACTGCTGGAAATCGACGTCATTTGCGCCAGCATCTGCGTGCTGACTTGCGCCGCCTGCTTGTGGCTGTGGTGGCGACAGCGCGTCCACACCCTGCGGGCGCTGAAGGAAGCGCGCCGTCAGGTGGCGCGGCTGGGCGCCAGCCAGCAATCACTGCGCGACGCCGAACGCCGCCGCATCGCCCGCGACCTGCATGATGATCTCGGCCAGCAACTGCTGGCGCTCGGCATGGACACCGCCGCGCTGGCACGCCAGTATCCAGCATTGCAAGCGCCGCTGGACCGGCTGGCCCAGCGCGTCCAGCAAGCCACGCGGTCCATGCGCGCGATTGTCGACGACTTGCCGGCCGAAGCGCTGGCATCCGGCCTGGAAGGCGCGGTGCAGCAGCAGATCGACCAGTTCGCCCGCCTGAGCGGCATCCGCTGCCGGCTGGACGCCGCGCCGGACGCCTTTGCCGGCCGCCCGGGTCACGGCATGGACAACATCGTCTACCGCGTGCTGCAAGAATCGCTGAGCAACATCGTGCGCCATGCCCAGGCGTCCGAAGTGTGCGTCCGCCTGCGCCGCCAGGAGCACAGCCTGAGCTTGATCGTGCGCGACAACGGCGTCGGCCTGCCGCAGCCCAGGGCTGTCCTCGGCGCCGGACGGCGCAGCCACGGCCTGCGCGGCATCGCCCAGCGCGTGGCCGAAGCCGGCGGCCGCTTCGACATCGCCAGCGAACCCGGCGCCGGCACGGCGTTGACCATGTCCTTCCCTCTTCCATAAAAACAACCAAGGCGCGCCATGACCGGAACACAAAAAATCCAGCACGTGATGGAGTTCTCACAGGCCGACCAGCAACACGGTTTTGCGCTCAAGCTGATGGAACTGCTGGTGATCCCGACCTTCGTGATCGACATCAACGGCAAGGTCATCATCTGGAACCGCGCCTGCGAGCGGCTGACCGGCGTGGCGGCATGGGAAGTGCTGGGCACCTCGGACCACTGGCGCAGCTTTTACGGCGAACAGCGGCCGACGCTGGCCGACCTGGTGATCCAGGGTCGTAGCGCCGAGCTGCATCGGCTCTACCGCCAGCACGCGCGCTGTAATGATACCGATAACAATCTGTGCGCGGAAAACTGGTGCGACATGCCGCGCATCGGCCGCCGCCGCTACCTGGCGGCCGATGCCAGCCCGATCGTCGACGCCGACGGCAAGCTGGTGGCGGTGGTGGAAACGCTGCGCGACGTCACCGACGAAAAGCGCGCGCAGGTGGCTTTAGAACAGTTGGCCACCCGCGACGGTCTGACCGGCCTGGCCAACCGCCGCTGCTTCGACGATACCCTGAGCGCCGAGTGGCAGCGCGCGCTGCGCAACCAGCAGCCGCTGTCGCTGCTGATGGTGGATGTCGACAACTTCAAGCAGTACAACGACGCCTACGGCCACCTGGGCGGCGACGAATGCCTGCAACGCATCGCCAGCGCGGTCTCGAGCGAGATGCGCGCCAACGACCTGGTGGCGCGCTACGGCGGCGAGGAGTTCGCAGTGATCCTGCCCAACCAGTCGCTGAAAGGCGCAGCCATCGTGGCCGAACGCATCCGTTGCCGGGTCGAACAGCTACGGCTGCCCAACCTGGGCAGCCAGCAGCATGTGGTAACGGTAAGCATCGGCGCGGCGACGGCGCTGGCCTCGGTGGAAACCGATCCCAGCCAACTGGTGGCCACCGCCGACTCGGCGCTGTACCGCGCCAAGCACATGGGCCGCAACCGCATCAGCCTGCCGGGTGCGGATTAGCCCGTGTGCAAAGTATAGGCAATCCCCAGCGGGATATGCTGGCCGATCAACGCCGTGCCCTCCGGCGACTCCGAAAAGCCGGTCAGCACTGACGCCCGCGAGACGTGATTGGCCAGCATATCGGTCCAGTGCTTGAAACCATCAGCATCCGGCGCGCGGTGCAGCACGTTGTTGTACAGCAGCGTGACAAAAGTGGTGTCGGAGGAATTGGCGCCGTAGATGCGCATGAACTCATCGCTGTAGACAAAGCCGGCGGCAATCGAATCCAAGTCGCGGCCATGGTCCAGCTGATACAGCCAGTCGCCCATGCCGTCCTTGTCCGGCGCGCGGTTGAGGGCGGCCACATACAGACGGTAAATGCGGCCGGCGGCGCCGGTGGTGTCCAGCGCCAGGGCGCCGTCCGCGAACGTCAGCCGCTCGACGCCGGTCAGCAGGTCGGCGCCGCCGCCGCTCAGATCCGTCACCGTCATGGCCGAACCGGTAGCCGCCAGCGCGTAATGCGACACACTGTCGCTGAAACGCACCGTATCCAACCCGCTGCCGGTGGCGATCAGCTGGCGGCCGGTGCCTGCCGTCAGCACATCGTCGCCGTAAGTGCCGGTCAACAGCGCCCCGTAATTCGACAGCTGCACCGTGATATCGCTGAATTGCAGCCGGGCGATGCCCGTCAGCGTATCGGCGCCATCGCCGCCCACGCCCAGCGTCGACAGGTTGCCGCTCAATGCGTAGGAGGCCAGCGTCTTGCTGAACACCACCGTATCGCTGCCGCCGTTACCGCTGATCTGGTCGTTGCCCGCGCCTTGGTAAATCACGTCATTCCCGACGCCGCCACTGATCACATTGCCGGCCGCATTGCCGTAAATGGTCGAGCCGCCACTGCCGGCAATCGCCCGCTCGATCGTCACGTTGTAAGCGATGGAAATATTGTTATAGCCCGTCGCCGTGGAACTGAAGGTGCCGGCGTTCAGGTTAATCACCGTGGCGTCGCGGCAGGCGGAAAAGTCCAGCGTGTCGGTGCCGCCCGCATCCCAGATGCATTGCAGCGCGGCGTCCTTGCTGAAGTTGTAGGTATCGGCGCCGGTGTGGTAGCTCAGATTGGCGCCATACAGATACTGCATGGCCTGAATGTCATACAGCATCGGCGTGATGCCGTAATTGCCGTTCAGCTTGAAGCCAGAGCCGACGTTGTAGGACATCTGCGAATAATCGATATTGTCGGTCGCAGCCGGCAGGAACGGGCCGTCGATATCGCCGCCGGTCGAATTGTAGTTGCCCGGATGCTTGAGGCCCAGCGTGTGGCCAATCTCATGGATCAGCACCGACATGCCGAAATCGCCGTCGGCAAAGCTGTAGTTATAGCGATCCTGGGTATTCGTGTACAGCGAAACGGAATAGCTGCGTCCCTCCGGGAGATACGCATACCCGCTGCTGTCCTGCCCCTGGTCATTGGTGCCGATCAGGATATCGCCGCCGGCCGGCACCTCGTTGAAGGTGATGTTGGCCACTGCGGCCCAGGTCGCCAGCGCCTTGCGCACACCCTGCTGCTGCACCGCATCCATCGCTGCGAAGCCGTTGGCGTCTTCGATCGTGGCGTCATCCGGCACGCTGGTCAGGAAGCTGTAGTTCAAGGACACCGCCTGACCCGACTTGGCGTTCCAGCTGTTGTAGACCAGCGAATCGATCGAATTATTTCCCGTTGTCAGGCTCATTACATTTTCTCATGCAGTTAAACGTTGCTTGAGAGAATAATACCTTATTCGAAGGGATTGGCGACAATGGTCGTGACCGGCGGCGGCATTTTGTCCGGCAATTGCTGCGCCTCAAGCCGGTCGACCACATCGGCCAGCAGTTGGTGCAACGCCCGAGCGTCGGCCAGGCCAACCTGGTCGGCGGTCAGGTCGATATCGCCGTGGATCGAGATGCGGTCCAGGCGATTCTCGATGCACAGGCCGCCGATGTTCAGTACGTCCGACTCGTTTTGGTACGGCGCGAATTTCTTCATTATTTATTCCCCGTCTTGCGTTGACGCACGTTCGCCACGCGCAGCATCACGGCTTTTTGCGCTGGCGTCAGCGACGGCAACAGATTGATGCCGATCTTGTCTTCCAGCTGAGCGATGCTCAGCAACTCATATTGCGCATCGGCGTGGTTTTCGATAAAGAACGCGGCGCCGGCGCGCTGGCGTGGGCTGTACACCAGTTTATACAAATGCGTCGGCACCAGCACATTGCCTACCTTTTGCAGATTGCCGCCGATGAACACCGGGCCGGTAATCACGTACAGGTCGCCTTCCTTCTGCGCCATCTTGCGCACCACGCCCTCGATGCCAGCCCAAATGTGGCGGTTGACGTCCCCGTCCTGCGGCACCATGTTCGCCAGCGTAAAACTTTCATGCTGGGTGGCGCGGTCCGGCATATCGCCGTTGGGCGCCATGTGGCCTCGGTCGTAACCGCTGCGGGCGTAGTCGGACAACTCGGCGCGCGCCGAGGCCGGCAAGCGGGATTCAGGATGGAAGGAGTTTTCGCGCGACAGCGTCTTGGCCGCCTCGACGTTTTCCGCCGTCAAGTGCTCAGCCGACCACAGCGGCGTACGCGTAATGCCACTGTGCATCACGCCAAATACGCCGTAGCACAGCTCGGTCGTAGCGGCGGCCATCTTGCTGTTGCGGATTTCCGGCAGGCGACCGTCGACGTAGAAAGTGGGGCACTCGACGGCACTGGCCAGTCCAGCGGCCAGCAGGCCGCACACCAGCGTGGCGGCGGCCACGGAACGCTGTATCAGAAGCATAGATTTCCAAGGGTAAAAAAGTTGGCCGCATTCTAGCGGAGCCCCCGGAAAACAAAAAGGGCCGGCGTTCAATCGAACGCCGGCCCTTTCAAACATCCAGCCCTACCAAGGCAATGTTTTAATATTTCAAATGCAGCAACACTGGTGATAATTATACCTCGAAAAAGCCGCATTTCGCAAGCTGTTGCTTGGCTCAAAAATATATTCATTCTATTAAGAAATATTACTTTGTTGCCATGGACTGTCACGCTACACTTTACATTCTCACTGGCAACTAACAATAAAACAAATCATGAATATTACTAATCTGAAGATTGGTCACCGGCTGACGATTGCATTCTCCCTCACCACCCTGCTGATGGCGATTGTGGTGGTCGTCGGCGCGCTTGGACTCCGCGCCACCAGCACCGCCATCAGCCTGACCATCCAGGACCGCTACATGAAAATCGGCCTGCTCAACGAGGTCAAAGACCACGTCTCGCAACAGTCGCGCAGCCTGCGCGACCTGCTGCTGATCGACGCCGGCGAGGCTGGCCCCGAATATGCCGCCATCACCCAGCGCAGCAAGGAAATCGGCGCCCTGCTCGACCAGCTCGGCGGCCTGCTGCACCAGCCGCAGGCGCTGGCCCTGTTCAAGGAGCTGAACGACGCCCGCGACACCTATTCGCCGCTGCGCGACCAGCTGGTCAGCACCATCAAGGCCGGCGACAAGGACGGCGCGACAGCACTGCTGCTGCAAAAAGTGCGGCCGGCGCAAAACGCTTACATCGCCGCGCTGGACAAGCTGATCGCCTTCCAGGTGCAACTGATGCGCGACTCCGGCACCGATGCCGAGCAAACTGCCAGCAGCTCCAGCACACTGATGATCGCGCTGGGCGTGGCCGGCGCCGGCCTGGGCCTGTTCTTCGGCTGGTACGTCACGCGCAGCATCGTGCGGCCTATCGGTTATGCGGTGCGGGTGGCGCGCACGGTGGCCGGCGGCGACCTCAGTTCCGATATCCAGATCCGCAGCCGCGATGAAGTCGGCCAGTTGTCGGCCGCGCTGAAGGACATGAACAGCAGCCTGATTGCCATTGTCTCCGAAGTGCGCAAAGGGACCGATTCGATCGGCACCGCCTCGGCCGAAATCGCCGCCGGCAATCTGGACCTGTCGGAACGCACCGAGCGCCAGGCTGGCTCGCTGGAAGAAACCGCATCGTCGATGGAAGAACTGACATCGACCGTCAAGCAGAACGCCAACAACGCCAGCCAGGCCAACCAGTTGGCGATGTCGGCCTCCGACGTGGCAGGCAAAGGCGGCGCGGTAGTAGCGCAGGTGGTCGACACTATGGCCTCGATCAACGCCTCGTCGCGCAAGATCGTTGACATCATTGCCGTCATCGACGGCATCGCCTTCCAGACCAACATCCTGGCACTGAATGCGGCAGTAGAAGCCGCGCGCGCCGGTGAACAAGGCCGCGGCTTTGCCGTGGTGGCGACCGAAGTGCGCAACCTGGCGCAACGCTCGGCCGCTGCCGCCAAGGAGATCAAGGAATTGATCGGCGACTCGGTCGACAAGGTCGATGCCGGCGCGCGCCTGGTCGACCAGGCCGGCGCCACGATGGAGGAAATCGTCACCAGCGTGCGCCGCGTGACCGATATCATGGGCGAAATCGCCTTCGCCACGCAGGAGCAGTTGTCCGGCATTGAGCATATCAACGGCGCCATCACCGAGATGGACCAGTCCACGCAGCAGAACGCCGCGCTGGTCGAACAGGCGTCCGCCGCCGCCGTCACCATGCAGGAACAGGCCACGCACCTGGTGGATGCGGTCAGCGTCTTCAAACTGGATAGCGCAGGCCACCGCAGCGCCCTGCCGGCGCGGCGCACCGCCCGCATCCCGCTCGGCGCTTAATCAAGCGGAGGCCAGCAGCGCTTCCACCTCTTCCCGCACCTGCGCCATGGTATCGACCACGCGCCAGGCGCCGGGAAAATCGTGATGCCGCGTGAGCGCATTGCGCAAGATGATGCAGCGGATGCCGGCCGCCGTCGCCGCCTGCAAGCCGCGCGGCGAATCCTCGATCACCAGTGCCTCGTCGGCGCGCACGTCCATGCGCGCCAGCCCAAGCAGATACGGCTCCGGCGCCGGTTTGCTGCGGGTGTACGATTCATGCGTCAGCACGAATTCAAAATACTGCAACAGGTCCAGCCGCTGGTGGATGATCTCGAAATGATCGGCATTGGAGCTGGTGACCACGCCCATGCGCAAGCGCGGCGTCAGCGCCGCCAGCACCTCGGCCACACCGTCAATCGCCGGAATATGTTCGGCCGCCAGCCGCGCCGCGTAGCGCACATTCCGCCCGCTACGCTCGGCCTCCATCTGCGCCTCGCTCAGCGGTGGCGCCAGCAAATGCCACGCGCCGCAGTTATCGGCCAGATACCAGTCGAAGAAGTGCTGCGTGCTGAGTTCCAGCCCGAAGGGGCGGAACAGCTCCCGGTTCGCCTCGTAAAACAGCTGTTCGGTGTCGACCAGCACACCGTCGTTATCCCACAAAATCGCCCGCAGCATAATCCGCATTCCTTGTAAAGAACGGCACGCCGACTGTGGCGTTGCCGCAGCGCGCATTGTACCCGCTGGTCTTGCCTGTCAGGGTGTGACATACTCGTTTCACCACAGCCCCACTCCCAGTGACATGGCCGTTTTCGCAACGCTACCGCGTAGCCTCAAGTTCCGCATGACGGTGGTCGTCGTCATGCTGGTACTAACGGCTACGCTGATCGTCACACTGGTGGCGCTGCTGCTGGCGGAACGCGACATGAAAAGCGTGATCGGCGACCAGCAATACGCGCTGCTGTCATCCGCTGCCGCCCAGGTGGATGCACAAATCACCGCCCGCAAAGTGCTGCTGGCCAGCCTGGCCGACACCCTGCCGCTCGACGCCGGCGCCACTCCCGCCGTGATGCAAGCCTACGTCGAACGTCATGCGGTGGCGCGCAAGGAATTCCTTAATCTGCACCTCTTCACGCCGCAAGGCACGCTGCTGCACATGGAAGGCGATCATGCTGAACCAACGCGGGCGCTCAATCCGCGCAGCCGCGCCTTCCTGGAAAACGCGCTGGCCGGTGGCAAGCCGGTGATCTCGCCGCCTTACAAGAGCGTGGAAACCGGCCTGCCGTCGATCATGATTCTGCAACCGGTGCACGGCGCGCAAGGCCGTACCGTCATGCTGCTGGGCGGCAGCATCGACCTGACCAACTCCGCCTTCCTGGAGCAGATCGCCGCGCAAAAGCCCGGCAAGACCGGCTTCATGTTCATCATGACGCGCGAAGGCATCCTGCTGCACCACCCGAATCACCAACGGCTGCTGGAACACATCAACGCCCGCCCCGGCTACAACCGCGCCACCGAACTGGCGCTGCGCGGCTTCGAAGGCTGGACCGAGGCGGTCAACAAGGACGGCAGCGAAGGCATTTACTCGTACAAGCATCTGGAGTCGACCGACTGGATCATCGGCGCGCGCTTCCCGGTCGATGAAGCATTCGCGCCGATGATCCAGATGCGCCAGCACGCCATGCTGGCCGCTGCCGTATTTGCCGTCATCGCCGGCATCATGGCGTGGCTGGCGATCCAGACGCTGTTCAAACCGATTGGCCGTTTGCACCGGAATATCGGCGATATCCGCAGCGGCGCAGCAGACATCAGCGTGCTGCAACGCCAGCGCTGTGACGAAATCGGCGAACTAAGCGCCGCCTTCTATGAATTGATCGCCGAGCGCGAAGCCGCGCAAAAGGCCATCCGCGACAGCGAATCCCTGATCAGTAATATCCTGGAACGCGCGCCGGACGCCTTTGTCAGCTGCGAAAACACCGGCATCGTCACCAAATGGAATGCCGCCGCCGAACGCACCTTCGGCTGGACCCGTGACGAAGCCATTGGCCGCGATATCGCGGAGCTCATCGTGCCGCCCGATCAGCGCGACGCCCACCGCACCGGCATGATGTATTTTGCGCTGGGCGGCAAGGGGCCGATGGTCAACGCCCGCGTGCGCGTCAACGCGATCCACAAGGACGGCCACGCGATTCCGGTGGAACTGTCGATCGGCGCGCTGCGCCACGACGGCGCCTATCACGCCACCGCCTTCCTGCACGATATTACGGATCAAGTGGCATACGAACAGCAGATCGCCGCCAGCGAAAAGCGCCTGCGCACCATTGCCGACAGCATGCCGGCGCTGATCGCCTACATCGGCCGCGATCTGCGCTACCGTTTCACCAACGACCATTTCCGCGTGCTGCTGGGGCTCGATCCGCGCGCCATGCTGGACCAGCCGGTCAACGACGTGCTGGGCGAGGATTTCGCCGGCAGCCTGCTGCAACTGAGCGAAGCGGCGCTGCGCGGCCAGCGCGTGCACTACGAACGTGAAGGCGTATATCGCGGCGTCAAGCGCCAGATGATGGGCGACCTGGTGCCCGACATCGGCGCCGACGGCAAGGTGTCCGGCTTTTACATGATGGCGCTGGATATCACGGAACGCAAAAACGCCGAGTTGCAGCAGGCCGCCAGCGAAAAGCGCCTCAAGCTGCTGACCGATAACCTGCCGGTGCTGATCGCGTACCTGGACCGCGAGCGCAATTTCCAGTTCCTCAACGCGACCTTCCAGCACTGGTTCGGCACCGATCCGCAAACGCTGATTGGCCGCCATCTGGCCGAAGGTATCGGCGGCGACCAATACCGCACCGCTGAACCGCATCTGGACCAGGCCTATCGCGGCGAGGCCGCCACCTATGAGCTGCAAGCGCGCATCGGCGACCGCACGCATACGCTGGAAACCACCTTCCTGCCCGAGCTATCGGCCGATGGCGCAGTGCTAGGCATCTACTCTCTGACGCACGACACTACCCGCATGAAGGAAATCGAGGAGCGCCTCAAGCAGCTGGCGCGCATCGACAGCCTGACCGGCATCGCCAACCGCTTGATGTTCGAGGAGATTCTGCACGCAGCCGTGCTGCGGGTGCGACGCAACCGCAAGCCGCTGGCTTTGGCCTATCTGGATATCGACTACTTCAAGGAGATCAACGACACGCTGGGCCATGGCGCCGGCGACCAGGTGCTGAAGGAGTTTGCCGCGCGCCTGACAGCCAGCGTGCGCGCCTCTGACACGGTGGCGCGGTTGGCCGGCGACGAATTCGTCATCGTTTTCGAGCTGGTGGCGAATACCGAGGAAGCGGCGCGGCTGGCCGGCAAAATCGTCGAAGCCATGCACGCGCCCTTCACGCTGAACGGCGCGCCGCGCCACGTCACCACCAGCATCGGCGTGGCGGTGCATGAAGGCGACGATGAAACAACAGCGGAACTGGTAGCCCGCGCCGACAGTGCGCTGTACACCGCCAAACGGAATGGTCGCGACGGTTACGCCATTGCATCGTGACAATGTGTGAATATTTCCCAAGTGAAAATCTATTAGACTATTGGTTACTTTAATTTTTCGACACCAATAGGCTGGACAATGAGCATCCAAGAGAACCCGCAGGACTTGCAAGCCCTTGAAACTGCAGTGAAATTACTTACCGATACGCCGGTGATGATCAAAATCAGCAACGTCGTCGGCTCCACGATCGAGGCGGGACTCAAGGCACTGCCGCAAAAAGGACGGGACGTTATTCAGCAGGCTACCCAGAAAGGCCTGAACAAGGCCGTGGAACTGGCAGGCAAGACCCTGGAAGCAAAGGTCCAGGAAGCCAGCACCAAGACCCACATGTTCGCGGCAGCGGCGAGTGGTGCGATTGGCGGCTTCTTTGGCTTTGCCGGCCTGGCGGTCGAAATCCCCGCCACGACTGTGCTGATGATGCGCTCCATCCTCGACATCGCCCGCAGCGAGGGACACGACATCACGGATCCGAAAGTACAGCTGGAATGCCTCAGCGTCTTTAGTCACGGTAGTGAGACCAGCGACGCGGACGATAAAACTGACGCCAGCTACTACGCCTCTCGTGCAGCCTTGGCTGAAGTGATGACGGAAGCCGCAAAATCGCTCAGCAAAATCGCAGCCGATCGCGCCGCCAAAAACCTGTCAGCCAAAACCGCGGGCAAATCGGTGGCCCAGTTAATTGATGCGATTGCGACCCGCTTCGGCATCGTGATCACCGAAAAGGCTGCACTACAAGCCGCCCCCGTCCTCGGGGCCTTCACCGGCGCCACCGTCAATAGCCTGTTCATGGACTTCTATCAGGACACGGCACGCGGCCACTTCACCGTGCTTCGGCTGGAAGAAAAATACGGCATGGAGGCCATCAAAAACGAATTCGAAAACGTTCGCCTTCGCCTCGCACGGGAACTCACCAGATGACGCAACAAACAGACAACGCCGGCTTCACCTTCGCGCCGCTCCTGCTGCTATTTGTGCCGTACGCCGGCATAGTGTACTTTCTCCAGGCGCGAGAAGTATGGCTCGCCGGGATTATCGCAATGGGCGTGATCACGGGGCTGTGCCTTCTGCTCTACGTGGCCAGAAACTGGCAGGAGATAGTGTCGGGTTTTCTCGGCGCGTTGCTGCTGATGGCTATCCTGGCGGGGTGCGCCATGATACCGGTGGTCGGCTGGATCGCTGACGTACTGCTTATCCTGTTTGCATTTGGCAGTGTCTTGAGTTCAATCGGCGCCCTGCTGCCCTACGCAATAAAGGCCGCGCTGATTTGGGCGGTGTTCCTGATATCCCTGCTGCCGATGGTCTTCCATCCGATCATTAGTCCCGCAGTTATCTTCCTGCTGTCGGTGGGACTGGGATCTGCCCTGGCGAAAAAGCAGCGTCCCACTGACGAATTCATTCTCATGATGGCGTCCACCCCGCTGCTAGCGATGGCAATCGCCTCGCTTGGGAAGCTGCTGCAATCCGGTATAGGCATGCGGACCGCCCAATTCCAGCAGAACGTTTCGGCGCATTCCCGCGCCGGCGTGCAGGTCGGCGGCTACACCCGCATGATCACCAAAACCGTTCCAACGATTACCACCACGGTCAATCCGGTGGCAGCTGCAATTGGAACGGCAGTGGGCGAGAAAAAGCCCGAGGACGATTAAGCCGGCACGCCGCTGGCCAGAGGATTCGGCAGCGGCTCGGCCACGCGGTGCAGCAGGTTGCGGTCGGTGTGGTGGAATTCTTCCTCACCGCGCAGCAGCATCACGGTATCTTCCTCGTAGCCCCAGGTGCCGTCATCATTGATGGTGACCTTGATGCGGTACTCGGTGGTCTTGAAGCCGTATTCCAGGAAGGGATTGGAACGGATGCCGTAGGTGTCGGACTCCAGCCGCGCCACCAGTTCGAACTGTTTGGCGTCCGGTTCCACCACCGCCGACGCCATGGCGATCTGGCCGCGCGGGATGCCCAGGGTCTGGATCACGGTCTTGGTCTTCGGCTCCCACAGCCAGTAGCCTACCTGTTCGTGGTAGGTCTTGACGTTATCCGGCTTGTTGATGATGATCAGATAGCGCAGGCCATAAAACAGCTGCGGACCGTTGGTGACCGGGTCGATCGGATACAGCTCGATGCGCTCGACATACGCCTGCTTGCGTGCACCGTCGGCCTTCGGTTTGGTATCCAGGCCGCGCTCCCCTTTCCAGACGCCCGCCATCGGCGTCAGTGGGCCGAGGTTGGCCAGGGTGTTGACATCGACTGGCGACGGCTCGGTGTAGATATCGGTGGAAAACTCGGTCATGCGTGGTCCTGTGAAAAATGAATGCAGGCGCTATTGTAAGTCCGTTAGAGCGTGATTTCCATGCCGTCGTAGGCCGACACAATCTCCAGCGGCGCCTCGCAGGTCACCTCGGCATAGCGCCGCGTTTCGGCCAGCACGCGCGAAATGCGCGCATCGTCGTACACCGGTTCATGATGGAACAGGCAAAGCTGGCGCACGCCTGCCAGTTGGCATAGTTCGACACCCACCACATTGCTGGAATGGCCCCAGTCGGCCTTCACCGAAATCGACTCTTCCAACGAATACATGGCGTCGAAGATCACCAGGTCGGCATCGCGGAAGAAGTCCACGAAGGCCGCGTGTTCGGCGATGTTATCCAGCTTGTGTTCCGAGTCGGTGGTGTAGATCATCGCCTTGCCGCCCTGCTCCAGCCGATAGCCGTAGGAGTCGCCGCCATGCAGTTGCAGCTTGGCCGTCACCGTCACGTCGCGCACCTGCAGCGGCACGCCGGGCGTCATCTGCACGAACGAGATGTCGGCCGCCAGCTGGTCGAACGGCACCGGAAAACTGATGGGGTCCTGCTGGCGGCGCAACGCCGCCTCCAGCTCTTGATGGCAGCCGTAGATGATGATGCGGTTGCCCGGAATGTAAGCTGGTGTAAAAAATGGGAAGCCCATGATGTGATCCCAGTGCAGGTGCGACAGGAACACATGATAGGTCTGCGGCTGCGCGGCGCCATAGCGCGCCAGCTTGGCGCCGGCCAGCGGTCGCACGCCCGAACCCAGGTCGAGGATGATGTGTTCATGCACCGCGTCCCCATCCCAGGCTTCGACTTCCACGCAGCTGGAATTGCCGCCATAGGTACCGCGCACGTCGAAGCTCAGCTCATGGTCGACATAATCCGCCACTTTTTCAGGCGTATCGAGATCGCGGCCGATGGCGCCTTCCAGCGCCGTCACCAGCTTGGCGCGGATTTGTTTGTGGTTCAGGGCCACCGGCAATGAGCCGCGCGCGCCCCAGATGCGTGCCTTCATGCGGCGCCCATGATAGAGTGTAATAGACAACTAATTTTGCATTATCGCATCCTTTTGTATATTTGGCACCGCCGGCTGCCAAAGCCATCCGTGCTATTCTTCCGCCCTCGACGAATTTAACAGTCACTAGCAGGAGCGCACGCATGCCGTCACTACAACAATTTTTCAAGCTCGCAGAGCACGGCACCAACGTCCGCACCGAAGTCGTCGCGGGCGTTACCACCTTCCTTACGATGGCCTACATCATCTTCGTCAACCCGGCGATACTGGGCGACGCCGGCGTACCGAAGGATGCGGTATTCGTCGCTACCTGTTTGGCCGCCGCGCTGGGCACCATCATCATGGGCGTGTACGCCAACTACCCGATCGGCATGGCGCCGGGCATGGGCCTGAACGCGTATTTCGCCTACGCCGTGGTGCTGGGCATGGGCGTGCCGTGGCAGTCCGCGCTCGGTGCGGTGTTCATCTCCGGCTGCCTGTTCATCATCGTCAGCCTGTTCAAGGTGCGAGAGCACATCGTCAACGGCATACCGCATTCGCTGCGGGTGGCAATTACCGTCGGCCTGGGATTGTTCCTGGCGCTGATCGCGATGAAGAGCGCCGGCCTGGTGGTCGCAAATCCGGAAACGCTGGTGCGCGTGGGCGATGTCCACAATCCGCACACTATCATGGCCATCTTCGGCTTCCTGCTGATCGTCACGCTGGACCGCCTGAAGGTGCCGGGCGCGCTGTTGATCGGCATTGTGACGGTGACGGTGCTGAGCTTTTTCTTCGGCGGGAATACCTTCCACGGCTTCATGTCGCTGCCGCCATCGATCGAACCGACCTTGTTCCATCTGGACCTGCAAGGCGCGCTGGGTCTCGGCCTGTTCAACGTGGTGCTGGTGTTCTTCCTGGTCGAACTGTTTGACGCCACCGGCACGCTGATGGGCGTAGCCTCGCGCGCCGGTCTGCTGGTCAACGGACGCATGGAGCGCCTCAATAAAGCGCTGCTGGCCGACAGCACCGCCATCGTCGCCGGCTCCCTGCTGGGCACTTCCAGCACCACCGCGTATCTGGAAAGCGCAGCGGGCGTGCAAGCTGGCGGCCGTACCGGCCTGACCGCGCTGGTGATTGCAGTGCTGTTCCTGGCCGCGCTGTTCTTCGCGCCGATTGCCGGCGTGGTGCCGGCCTACGCCACCGCGCCGGCGCTGCTATTCGTCGCTTGCTTAATGCTGCGCGACCTGGTTGACGTGGACTGGAGCGACACCACCGAGAGCGTGCCGGCCGCGATTACCGCGCTGGTGATTCCGTTCACTTACTCGATCGCCCACGGCATCGCCTTCGGCTTTATCACCTACGCAGGCCTCAAACTGCTGACCGGCCAAGCGCGCCAAGTTAAGCCGGTGGTGTGGATCATCGCCGTGGTATTCCTGATCAAATACACCTACGTCACCGCCTGACGGACATTATTTACTACTAGCGTAGGCATTTCCCGGATCGGCAGCACGCCGATCAGGTTATGCAGCCGCATGCGGCACAGCGTCAGAATATCTTCCTCCGGCGCCGCCAGCCGCATTTGCACCTCCATGCCATACGGCGTGGTGGTGGTGCGCAGCGCGCGCAACTCAATATCCAATCGCCGCACGACCTGTAACGCCGCCTCCAGTGTGGCGATAGGCGCATCCGGCTCGATGCAGAAGCGGTAGGTTTTTTGTGTGGTATCCATGCTGATAGCATAGCCATAAACACAGAAAATAGGCTTCTGAGATTTATGCCAATTTAGCTATATAGCAGCAGATTATCCTGCATCGATTAAAATACATGGAACAATCATCCTTAAGAATGCGAATCCATGGAAATCGACGAAATCGATCGCCGCATCCTGCGCGAATTGCGCATGGACGGCCGCCTGAGTAACACCAAGCTAGCCGAAAAAGTCGGCCTGTCCACCACGCCGTGCTGGAACCGCGTACGCGCGCTTGAGGAAGGCGGCATGATCGAAGGCTACGCCGCCCTGCTCAGCCAGACGGCGCTCGGTTACCCGGATACCGTCATCATCGAAGTCACGCTGGACCGGCATGACGATGACATCTTCGAAAAATTCGGCCAGGCGCTGGCCACGCTGCCCGAGGTGATGGAAGCCTATTTGCTGACCGGCGACTACGACTACCTGATCAAGGTGGCCGTCGCCGGCACTGCCGGCTATGAGGAATTCCTGCGCAAGAAGCTCTACAAACTGCCAGGCCTGAAGCACAGCCGTTCGACCTTCGTGCTGCGCTGCCTGAAGCGCGCACATTCCGTCGAGCCGTAACTGTGTGCGCTTGCGTACAGATGCTCAACCGGAAACAGTTCATGCTTAAAGTTCATCCAATAAGGAGAAGACAATGAACAACACGATCAAGATCGCCGTGGCCGCCGCAGCACTGGGTATGGCTTCGCAAGCTTTCGCACAAATCACATTCTATGAAGGCGAAGGCCTGCGTGGCCGCGCCTACGCCGCCAATGGCCAGGTACGCGACCTGTCGCGCAACGGCTTCAACGACCGCGCCTCGTCAGTGGTGGTGGAACGCGGCCAGTGGGAAGTCTGTGAAGACGCCAACTTCCGCGGCCAATGCATGGTGCTGCGCCGTGGCAGCTACGAGTCGCTGCGCGGCATGGGACTGAACGACCGCATCTCGTCGGTGCGCCCGGTCAAACCGCGCGACCGTTACGAAAACGAAGCACCGCCGCCAGTTGCCCAGCCTAGCTACGAATGGCGCCGTCGTCCAAGTGAGCGCGTCATCGACGTGCCTATCCGCGACGTGCGCGCCGTGGTCGGCTCGCCTGAGCAGCGCTGCTGGGTCGAGCGTCAACAGGTCAATGAGCCATCGCGTCCTAACGCCGGCGGCGTGATCGCTGGCGCGCTGATCGGCGGCATTTTGGGCCACCAGGTCGGCGGCGGCACCGGCCGTGACGTCGCCACCGCAGGCGGTGCGATTGCCGGCGCAGCCATCGGCAACAACGTCGCCAACCAGAACAACGTCTCCACCCGCGACGTGCGCCGTTGCGAAAACGTCGGCAACCAAAAGCCGGAATACTGGGAAGTGACCTATGACTACCGTGGCGTGCAGCACCGCGTACAAATGACTACGCCACCGGGCAACACCATCGCTGTCAACGCCAAGACCGGCGAACCACGCATGTAAGGTGCTTGCAGCGGCTGTCCGCCTGATATAGAATGAGAATCATTCCTATTCTCATATCATGACAGTCGCCGCTTCCTCGATCAAGCATCCGCACTTCACCGCCCTGTACAACCAGCACCATTCCTGGCTACAGCGCTGGCTATGCGTCACGCTGGGCAACGCCAGCGATGCGGACGATCTGGCTCAAGATACTTTCACCCGCATTCTCGGCCGCGCCGATCTGGCCGCGCTGCACGAACCGCGCGCCTTCCTCACCACGGTAGCCAAAGGTGTCCTGGTCAACTGGTATCAGCGCCAGGCGCTGGAACGCGCCTATCTGGAAGCGCTAGCCGCCCTGCCCGAGCCCACAACCATTTCGCCGGAACAGCGCCTGCTAATCCTCGAAACGCTGCACGTCATCGACGCCATGCTGGACGCGCTGCCGCCCAAGGTCAAGCAAGCCTTCCTGATGGCGCAGCTGGACGGCATGGGCTACGCCGACATCGCCGCGCATCTCGACCTGTCGCTCATCACCATCAAGCGCTATATGAAACAGGCCTTCCTGCAATGCCTGCTGGCGATGGAGGACATGCCGTGAACGCCCGCGTATCGCCCGAAGCGCTGGAACAGGCGGCCGAATGGCTGGTGCGCCTGCAAGACGGCGCCACCACCGAAGACCATGCCGCCTGCGAAGAGTGGCGCGCCAGCGACCCGCAACACGCGCTGGCGTGGGAACGCGCCGAACGCCTGCTGGATAAACTAGGCACGCTGCCGCCGGAACTGGCGATGCCGGTGCTGAGCCGCGCACCTGACGGCCACAGTGCCGGCCGCCGCGCAGCAGTCGCCCGCATTGTTACGCTGATGCTGACCGTGCCGATGGCATGGGGCGGCTGGCGCTACGCGCAATCGCAGGAGTGGACCGCCGATATCCGCACCGCCGTCGGCGAACGCCGCACGGTCACGCTAGCCGATGGCACCAGCGTTACGCTCAACACCGCCAGTGCCATCGACGTCCGCTTCACGGCCACCGAGCGCCTGATCGTACTGCGCAGCGGCGAGATCCTGGTCCGCAGCGGCCATGTGCCGGACGCCGGCCCGCTGCGCGTGCGCACGCCGGAAGGCGTGATGGAACCGCTCGGCACCGTGTTCAATGTACGCCGCTACGAATGCAGCACCAGCCTCGCCGTGCTGGAAGGCGCAGTGCGTGTCACGCCCGCCGCCAGCGCCGCAGCGCACATCATCAACGCCGGCGACCAGACCCGCTTCAACCAGCAGCGCATCTCCCCACTGCGCATCGTCGACCCCGCACTCAGCGCCTGGACCCGTGGCATGCTGCTCGCCGACCAGATGCGGCTCGACGAACTGGTGACCGAGCTGTCGCGCTACCGCAATAGCCTGGTGCGCGTCGATCCGTCGGTGGCGGCGCTGCGGGTCTCCGGCGCCTTCCCGATCGGTGATAGCGAACGCACGCTGGATATGCTGGTCTCCACCTACCCGGTCGATGCCGTCCAGCGCTTGCGCGGCTACTGGATTACGCTGGTTCCCCGCACCTGAAAATATTTTTGCATTTGCTGATACTTTTTTGCGACTCGGCTGGCATACAGGCAGACACCCTCTATCTGCCACCGAAAGGAAGTAACCGCAATGCCAGCCAACCGCCCTGCCTCGTCCGAACGCCGACTCCCGCGCGCCATCCGCATCGCCCTGCTGAGCATGACGCTGGCCGCCGGCCATGCCGCCACGGGCGCCAGCGCCATGGCCGCCGAAGCGCCGACTGCCGCCCAGCAGGCGTACCAACTGCCGGCCGGCCCGCTGGGCCGCACCCTGTCCGGCGTGGCGGTCAACGCGGGCATCTCGCTGTCCTTCGATCCAGCACTCACCGCAGGTCTGAACAGCCCCGCACTGCAAGGCAGCTACACCCCGCGCGCCGCGCTGGAACATCTGCTGGCCGGCAGCGGCCTGGTACTTGTGTCCCGCACCGACGGCCCGCTGACACTGCAAAAACACGTCTCTTCATCCAACACCGCTGCCGGCGCCGCAGCCGCCGCACCAGCCACGCTGGCCCAGGTCGAAGTCCACGGCGTCACCGACGGCGCGCCGGGCCAGGCCCGCAGCACCGGCGCCACCGGCCTGGAACTGTCGATCCGCGACACGCCGCAAGCCGTCAGCGTCATGACCGCGCAGCGCATCGCCGACCAGCACCTGGAAACGCTGCAAGACGTGGTCGGACAAACCACCGGCATCACCCTGGAACATTCGTCCGCCAGCCGCGAGACCGATCAGCTGTTCTCGCGCGGCTTCGCCATCGACACCTATATGTTCGACGGCATCCCGACCACCAAGCTGGTGGAACCGGCCGGCTTTGACGCCGCCATCTATGAGCGCATTGAGGTGGTGCGCGGCGCCGCAGGCCTAATGGGCGGTAACGGCAGTCCGGCCGCCGCCGTCAACCTGGTGCGCAAGCGGCCAACGCGCGAACTGCATGCGGACGTGGAACTGGAAGCCGGCAGCTGGGACAAGTACCGCGCCCAGGCCGACATCTCGGCGCCGCTGAGCGAAGATAAGCACGTGCGCGGTCGTGTGGTAGTGGCCCATCAAAACGCCGATTCTTACGTCGACCGCTATCATCAGGACAAGGATCTGTTCTATACCATCGTCGAAGCGGACCTCGGCCCGTCCACGCTGCTGAGCGCAGGCCTGAGCTACCAGAACGAGCGGCTGGATGGCGCCAGCCGTGGCTTCGCCGTCTACTACAGCGATGGCACCAAAACCGATTTCCCGCGCTCGACCAACAGCGCCTCCAGCTCCAGCTATTACATCCGCAAGCAAAGCCTGGCCTTCGCCACGCTCGAACACTACTTCGCCAACGAGTGGACCGCGAAAGTCGCGATCAACTACGCCGCCAATCAGTACGACGCGGTGCAAGGCTACGCCGGGCGCGGTTCGCTGGACCGGCAGACCGGCGCCGGCCTGTCGCTGTGGCAGACCAAGTGGAACAGCAAACCGGAACAGTTCTCGGTCGATGCCGTGGCCAGCGGCCCATTCGAGGCCTTTGGCCGCAAGCACGAAGCGGTGGTTGGCTTCAGCGCCTCCGACATGAAAAACACCGGCCCAAGCTACCCAGCGTGGATTTTGCCCGGCTACGACGCCACGGTGCCGAATTTCTTCACCTGGAACGGCAATTCGCCAACGCCCAATTATGTCGGCACCATCAGCGGCAGCTACACGGAGAAGGAAAAGCAGCTGGCAGGCTACGGCTCGCTGCGGCTGCGTCCGACCGATGACGTGTCGGTCATCCTCGGCGCGCGCGTCGCCAACTGGAAGCGCACCACCGAAAGCGTGAGCTGGGGTTCGCCGACCGTGAACGATGAAGTTGAGAGCAACGGCAATATCACGCCCTACGCCGGCGTGGTCTACACCATCAATCCACAGTGGTCGACCTACGCCAGCTACACCGGCATCTTCTCGCCGCAGACCTACCGCGACCGCAACAACCGCGTCATCGATCCGCTGGAAGGCAAAAACACGGAAGTCGGCATCAAGGGCGATCTTCTGGACGGCCTGCTGAGCACCAGTCTGTCGGTGTTCCGCATGCGCCAGGATAACCTGGCCGAGATGGACGCCGACCAGTTGGTGCTGCCGGATGGCTCCAACGCCTACCACACCGTCAAAGGCGCCACCGCCAAGGGCTTTGAGCTGGAAGTGTCGGGCCAGATCCAGCGCGGCTGGCAGCTGACCGCCGGCTACGCCCATTCGCGCATCGAAGACCAGCAAGGCAATCGCCTGCAAACCAGCCAGCCGCTGAACAACTTCAAACTGTGGACCAGCTACGACCTGACCAACGTCGGCAACGGCCTGACGCTGGGCGGTGGCGTTAACTGGCAAGGCGACATTTACCAGGACGGCATGGGCCCGAACGGCGAACGCTTCACGCAGCACAGCTACGCGCTGGTGGCGTTGATGGCGCGCTATCGCATCAGCAAGGAGCTGTCAGCCACGGTCAATGTCAATAATGCGCTGGACAAGCATTACTATTCGACGGGCTACGGCAACTACTACGGCGATCCACGCAATGTCACGGTGTCGCTCAACTACCGCTTCCGCTAAGCCGACGGAGGCCACGACATGAATCGCATTGCTGCCGCCATTGTAGGCGGCTACCTGTTTGCCTCCAGCGGCGGCGCGCTGCTATCCGCGCTCAATGGACCGGGCAGCGACGCCATGCTGGGCGGCGCACTGCTTGGCCTGGCGTTGTACGCGCCGGCCATCATCTGGGCTTTTGCCACACGCAGCGCAAAGCGCGCCTGGGCCGGGCTGCTGGGCGCTAGCTTCAGCCTTGCGGTGCTGACCGCAGTCGCCGACGCCACTGGGGCCGCAGCATGACCGGCGGCCTGCGTCAACGCATGGCGTGGCTGCACACCTGGGTGGGATTGTGGGTGTGCTGGCTGGCCTTCGCCATTTTCCTGACCGGCACCCTGAGCGTGTTCGTCGATCCCATCTCCGACTGGATGCGGCCGGAGCAAGTGCAGGAGCCGGCCGCCGCACCGTTCGCTGGGCCGCTGGATCACACGCAGCAGCTCCAACACGGACTGCGTTTTCTGGAGCAGCACGCGGCCAACAGCAAGATGTGGGAATTGTGGCCACGCGCCGGCAAGGATGAATTCCAGGTGTTCTGGCTGAACGACAAAGGCTATTACGCCGATGCGCACCTTTCCACCACCACCGGCGCGGCATTGCCGGAAGAAGTCAGTGCGGTGCGCGACACCTTGGGCGGCCAGCACTTCGTCGAGTTCCATCACGCGCTGCATGCCGGGACCACCGGCCTGTGGATCGTCGGTGCGGCGTCGGTGGCCATGCTGGTAGCGCTGATTTCCGGTGTCATCACGCATAAGCGCATCTTCAAGGATTTCTTCACCTTCCGCCCCGCTAAGGGCCAGCGTTCGTGGCTGGATGCGCACAACCTGGCGGGCGTGTTGACGCTGCCCTTCCTGTTCATGATCGTCTACAGCGGACTGGCGATCAGCTGGAGCACGTATATGCCGGCCATTCCGTGGGCGCAAGAGCTACGCACCGGCGAGACCGCAAATGTGCGCGAGTACGGCCCGGAGAGCAAGCCATCCGGCCGGCGCGGCGTGCTGACGTCACTGAATCCGCTGGTGCACATCGCCGAAGCGACCTTCCACAGCCCTGCGTATGCGGTGGTGGTCAACCATCCCGGTGATGCGGCGGTGACGGTGGACGTCTACAGCACCACGTCGCCGGAGACGCAGGCCGGAAACCTGCTGAGCAAACGAGGCGTGATGCAGTTTGATGGCGTCACCGGCGCGCTGCGCGAGACCGAGATGCCGCACCGCGCACCGCCCAACGGCGCCCGCGCCACCATGGCCACTCTGGACGAACTGCATCGCCTGCACTTCGCCGGTTCGGTGATTCGCTGGATTTACTTCGTCGCCGGCATGGCGGGCACCATGATGATGGCCACCGGCGCGGTGCTGTTCATGGTGAAGCGCCGGCAGAAATCGCTGAACGAATTCGGTGCCGGCACGCCGCGCGTCTATCGCATCATCGATGTGCTGAATGTGGCCACTGTGGCCGGCCTGTCGCTGGCGTGCATTGGCTTCCTGTGGTCCAATCGCCTGCTGCCGCATGACTTGGTGGAGCGGCATGAATGGGAAGTGGCAGCCTTCTTCGGCGTGTGGCTGGCGGCCTTGTTGCACGCCGCACTGCGTCCGCCGGCGCAAGCGTGGCGCGAACAGCTGTGGGCAGGCGCGGTTCTGTGCGTGCTGCTACCGTTATTGAATGTGCTGACCACCGGCCAGCATCTGCTGGCTTATCTGGCGCAGCGCGACATCGAACGTGCCGCCGTCGAGCTGACCGCCATCGTAATCGGCGCCCTGCTGGCCGCCGCCGCGCTACGCGTGCGCAGCCCGGACCCGCGCAAGATGGCTTCCGCAACCGCCATGAGAAAGGCTGCATCATGAGTTACGCCCTTGTCGTACTGACCGCGCTAGGCCTGTGCTTCGCCGGCATGAGCGCGTTATCGCTGGCGATCGACCGCCATCACAAACAGGTCTACGGCGCCGATGCGCCGGCACGCAAGCGTTACCTGATGCGCGCCGGCGGCACGCTGTTGCTGGCATTGGCCACTGTGCCATGCGTGCTGCTGTGGGGATCGGGCGCCGGCTTCGTCGCATGGATCGGCATGCTGACAGTCGGCGCACTGCTGGCTGCGGGCTTGCTTCCTTACTGGCCGGCGCGCATCGCGCCATTGGCAGCCGTCGCCGGTGCACTAGGCTTGGTCGGCATCGCCGGGCTGGCGTTGACCTGAGCCGCTGCATGGGCCGATTCGTCAGCAGGCAAGCAGCCCTGCCCCTGCAAGGTGCGGCGTACAGCGACGTCCAACGGCGTATGCGGCTCAGTGCCAAGCGCCTTGCGTAGCCGAACATTGGACATGCGCACCGGCTGCCGCCACAAATAGCGCATCTCGCGCAGTTCTCGGAACACCGTCACAAACGGCGCTGCCAGTGTGACCAGCCACCAAGGGAAGGCGCCGGCCTTCAGTTGCGGCTGGCCAGCCGCGCGTGCAATCGCAGCCGCCATCTGCATGCCATCACCATCCCAGTGTCCCTCCATCTGATACACAGCCACCGGGGGCAGCGCCTCGCCTAGTTCCAGCAGCCGCACCATGGTCTCCGCCACATCCGGCAGATAAGCCCACTGGTGGCCCACGCCAGGCGACGCAGGATTGCTGATCGCTGTCACCGGCTTGCCCGGCTTGACCAGCCCCTGCGCGAACCAGTTATTGCCCGCGTCCGGCCCGAAGAAATCGCCCGCCCGCACAATCAGCACCGGCAGGCCGGAAGCGCGCAAGCGACGCTCCATCTCTACCCGGATCGCGCCCTTGCGGGTCAGGGGCCGCTGTGGCGCATCTTCCGTGATGTGCAGGAACGCATCCGGCCCGTAATTGTAGACGGTCCCCGGCAGCAGAATCCGCGCACCGGTGGCACGCGCCGCCGCCATCGTATTCTCCAGCATGGGCAGCACCAGTTGGCCCCAGTTGCGATAGCCCGGCGGATTCACCGCATGCACAATCAGCTGCACGCCCTGCGCGGCGGCCAGCACGTCGTTGTGTTCCATCGCATCGCCGGACAGCCATTGCAGGCCGTCGCCGCTCTTCGCCACACGCTCCGGGGCGCGATGCAAGGCCTTCACCTGCCAACCGCGCGCCAGCAGCACCCGTGCCACTTCGCTTCCAATGCCGCCCGTTGCGCCCAATACCAGTGCGACTTTATCCATGCTGTTCTCCTGTGTGAGTTGATGGATGTAGTGTGCCCTCGCGCGGGCTAAAAGAAAATTACCGAAAGCTGCATAGTCGCTATACAATTTCGTATGACTATCGTTGAACCAAACTGGGATCTGTACCGGTCCTTCCTGTCGGTGCTGAAGGAAGGTTCGCTATCCGGCGCAGCGCGGGCGCTGGGCCTGACGCAACCGACCGTCGGCCGCCATATCGACGCGCTGGAGCAAGCGCTTGGCTTATCCCTGTTCACCCGTTCGCAGGCTGGCTTCATCGCCACCGATGCCGCCCACGCACTGCAACCGTACGCCGAAACGCTGTCCTCTGCTTCGTCTGCCCTGCTGCGCGCCGCCTCCGGCATAGGCCGTGGCGTCGACGCGCAAATCAAAGGAACGGTGCGGGTGACGGCCAGCGAAGTAGTCAGTGTGGAAGTGCTGCCGCCTTTACTGGCGCAGCTGCGCGATAGCCATCCCGGCATCGCGATAGAACTCGCGGTCTCCAACCGCATCGAAAACCTGCTGCGACGCGACGCCGACATCGCCGTCCGCATGCAGCGCCCGGAGCAGGACGTGCTGGTGGCGCGCCGCGTCGGGCATATCGATCTGGGATTCCATGCGCACCGGCGCTACCTGGAGCGCCACGGCATACCGCAAAATATGGAAGAAATGACGCAACACACGGTCATCGGTATCGATACGGAAAACGCCTTTACGCGCAAGCTGCAACCGCTACTAGGTGGCCTGGCAAGCAGCCATTTCGCGCTGCGCAGCGATAGTGACCTGGTTCACCTGGCATCGATCCGCGCGGGACTCGGCATCGGTATCTGCCAAGTGCGGCTGGCAGCGCGCGACCCCAATCTAGTCCGGGTAGTGCCCGAACAATTCAACATTAGCATGGAGACCTGGCTGGCCATGCATGAAAACCTGCGGAGCAATCCGGCCTGCGCGGCTGTCTACACTGCCTTGGCGGCCGGGCTGGAAGACTACATCAACGGGCACTAACCAGGCGACGCTGCTTGCGCAGCTCATCTTCCATGGTCAGGCTTTGACGCGCAGCCTGCAGGGTAGCGACATCGGTACCGACGGTCTTGCGCGCTTGCGCGCGTGGCAAATCTGCCCAGCGGCTGCGCGGCGCCGGCGCTGATGCCACCGAAGTGGTCATCGCTGCCGGCACGCGCTCGATATTATCGTCTTCCGCGCGGCTGCCTTGCGGGCAATCGACATCGGTCAACAGCACATGGCCTTCCGCGTCAACACAGCGGTTGACGGCGGCGCCGGCCACACCAGTCATTGCGACCAACGCCGCGCACAGGATGAATTTCATGATTGATGCCCCTTTGATAAGAGCCTTCATCATCCGCCCCGCCGCTTCGCCAGTCTGTACGTCCTCGCACATCCCGTCCCCGATGCGGCATTGTCGCTCTATGTCGGGTACAATACTGCCTTCTTTCCGTATCACGACAGCGTGTTGCTGCTGCGCGGCGCCGTCCTCTTGCCTATGAAATCTCTCCTTATTCTTTCTGCGCTTGCGCTGGCCCACGGCTATGCCGCCGCAGACTCGATGGACCCGGTCAATGCCCACGGCTGGAATACTTCCGCTGAACTGGGCGCCATCTCCACCTCTGGTAACACGGTCGGTACTTCGGTCACCGGCAAGATCGATGCCAAGCAGGAGCTGCACAACTGGAGCAATGAATACATCCTGTCCGGTTACTTCAAGGATGAACAGGTCACGAACGACGAAGGCCAGCAAGTGCGCGAGCGCTCGGCGCAGCGCTACGCGGCATCAGCCAAGGCGGCTTACAAGCTGCTGCACGACGAGCATGGCAAGCTGTATGCGCTGGCGACCCACGTCGACGACAAATTCGGCGCCTACACCCGCTACTCGACCATCGGCGTCGGTTACGGTACCCAGATCTACCAATCGGACACGCACACGCTGGACGTGGAAGTCGGTCCCGGCTACTTCCGCGGCGTGCGCTCGCCAACCGAAACCGAAAACGGCCCGACCGTGCGCGGTGCGGCGCTACTGAAATGGAAGCTGAGCGACAGCGCGCAATTCAGCCAGAACGTCATCGTCGAACGCGGCACCGACAATATCCACTCGATGGCGGAAACCGCGCTGCGCACCAAAATCAACAGCACCATGCAGATGAAGGCCGCGTTCAATATCCGCAGCGATACCAACGTCCCGGCTGACAAGAAAAACACCGACACGCAAACCTCGGTGACACTGGTTTATTCTTTCTAACTTCTATTTCCAAGCTATGAACACTCCACGCACCCTCGGCACGCCCCTGTCCCCTACCGCCACCAAAGTCATGCTGCTTGGCTCCGGTGAACTCGGCAAGGAAGTCATCATCGCGCTGCAGCGCCTGGGCGTCGAAGTGATTGCCGTCGACCGCTATCCAAACGCACCTGGTCACCAGGTGGCGCACCGAGCCCACGTCATCAACATGACCGACGGCGATGCGCTGGCGGCGCTTATCGAGGAAGAGAAGCCTGACCTGGTGGTGCCGGAAATCGAAGCCATCGCCACCGACAAACTGGCGGAGCTGGAACAAGCCGGCAAGATCACCTGCATTCCAACCGCGCGCGCAGCGCAGCTGACCATGAACCGCGAAGGCATCCGCCGCCTGGCCGCCGAAACGCTGGGCATCGCCACCTCGCCATACCGCTTCGCCAGCAGCCTGGAAGAACTGGCCGCAGGCGCCGAAGCCGTCGGATTCCCATGCGTGATCAAGCCGGTGATGTCGTCGTCGGGCAAAGGCCAGTCGAAGATCGACAGCGCCGCCGAAGTCAAAGCCGCGTGGGATTACGCCGCCGCCGGCAGCCGCGTGGACTCGGGCCGCGTGATCGTTGAAGGCTTCATCGACTTCGATTACGAAATCACCCTGCTGACCGTGCGTTCGCTGGGCGAAGACGGCCAGGTCATCACGCAATACTGCGAGCCAATCGGCCACGTACAAGTGCAAGGCGACTACGTGGAATCGTGGCAGCCATGCCGCATGGACCCGGTGGCGCTGGTGCGCGCACGCGACATCGCCGGCAAGGTCACGGCGGACCTGGGTGGCCTGGGCCTGTTTGGCGTGGAGCTGTTCGTCAAGGACGATATGGTGTGGTTCTCGGAAGTCAGCCCGCGTCCGCACGATACCGGCATGGTGACCATGGCAACGCAAGTGCAAAGCGAATTCGAACTGCACGCCAAGGCGATTCTCGGCCTGCCAGTCAACGTCGCGCTGAAGGCGCCGGGTGCTTCGGCTGTCATCTACGGCCAGCACGAAGCCGCAGGCATCGCCTTTGAAGGCGTAGCCGACGCGCTGCGCGTGCCGAACACCGACATCCGTCTGTTCGGTAAGCCGGAGTCATTTGCCCGCCGCCGCATGGGCGTGGCGCTGGCGACCGCCGACGATGTCGACACTGCGCGCGTCAACGCCAAGCTGGCGGCTTCCAAAGTCAAGCCGGTGCTGGCCAAGTGAGTCACATCCCCCGGAACAGATCAACGTAGTTGCGGCTGACGACCAGCTGTTCCGGGCGGCCTTTCAGCTGCACCATCAAGCGACCGCGGAAGTCCTGCCGCGTGCCGGCCACATGGCGCGCGGCGACAATCACACTGCGGTGGATCTGCCAGAACTGCTGATCATCGAGCTGTTCGCGCAGCTTGCTGATCGGCGTGCGTATCAGGCTTTCGCCATCCGCCACAAACACGCTTGTGTATTTATCGTTACTCTGGAAGTAGATCACGTCGTCGATCGGGATCAAGCGCGTTTCCTCGCCGTGCGTGGCGCGTATCCATTGCAGCGGTGCGGCGACCGGCGCTGGCGCGGCTGACGCCACCGGCACGCCGCCAGCCGCCAGCTGCGCGAGCAACGCTTGCAACGCCGCCGCCGGCACCGCGCCTTCGGCCGAAGCAGGCTTCAGGCGGACCTTCAATTTGGCGACCGTCTTTTCCAGCCGCTCGATGTTGGCTGGCTTCAGCAGATAATCCACCGCCGAGTGCTCAAACGCTTCTACCGCATACTGGTCGTAAGCCGTGACGAACACAATGTGCGGCGGCTTGGGA
Organism: Duganella dendranthematis; assembly: GCF_012849375.1. NCBI lineage: Bacteria > Pseudomonadati > Pseudomonadota > Betaproteobacteria > Burkholderiales > Oxalobacteraceae > Duganella > Duganella dendranthematis. The sequence goes on along the minus strand of NZ_CP051684.1, from coordinate 5,608,407 downwards.
CTGTCCACCAGTTTGGCGGCGACCTCCAGACCTGTCAGCCCCGGCATGCGGATATCGAGGAACACCACCTCCGGCGACTCCTCGTCGATCATGCGCAGCGTCTCGATACCGTTGGCGGCGCGCGCCACGACCCGCAGTTCCGGCCAAACGGTTTTCAGCTGGCTTTCCAGGTATTCGCGCAGATGGGCTTCGTCATCTGCGATCAGGGCACGGATGGTATCGATGTCGGACTCACATTCAAAGGCAGCAGGAGGCGCACCGTCATGCCGCAGGGTTGATTTTCCAATAATTCTACCTTAGCGGCGCCGCCATACAAACTGCCCAGGCGTTCGCGCAGATTACTCAGGCCGACGCCACCGCCCGGCTTGCGCGGCGCCGATTCGTTCAAGCCCGCGCCGGTGTCGCTGATGCGGATGCTGACCTGCTCACCTTCGACTCGCGCGCTGACCACGATCTCGCCGCCTTCCACCTTCGGCTCAAGGCCGTGGGCAATGGCGTTTTCCACCACCGGTTGCAGCAGCATCGGCGCAATACGGAACTGGCGCAACTCGTCCGGCACGTCGATGCGGTAACGCAGGCGGTCGCCCATGCGCACCACCAGCACGTCCAGATAGGCGGCGATCAGTGCCGCTTCGGACGCCAGCGTCGCCTCGTCGCTGCGGCTGGCGGCCAGGCTGGCGCGCAGGTAATCGATGAAGCGCTCCAGCATGTGCTGCGCCTGCGCCGGACGCGGTCCGATCAGGCTCACCACATTGGCCAGCGTGTTATACAAAAAATGCGGCTCGATCTGCGCCTGCAACGCGCGCAACCGCGCCTCCGCCAGCATGCGCGCGCTGGCCGCCACAAATTCCTGCTGGCGCACCGCTTCCATGGCGCGCGCGCTGCGACGCTCGGCGGCGCTACGCACCATGTACATCAGCAGCGCCACAAATGCGCCGATCACCAGGCATTGCAAGACCACCGCGCGGTTGCCAAGCAGGTGCAGCGGATTGCTGCCGTTCCAGATCATATTCCCAATCAGGACGCCAAGCAGCACACTGAATGCCATCAAGGCCATGTTGAACAGGACACGCGGCACACGTGGCGCACGACGTGGCCAGCCGTCCAGCAGGCGGTTGGCCATCAGCGCGACGCCATGGAAGATCGCGCCGACCAGATTGGACATCAGCAGCATGGACCACAGCCGCTCGTACAAGGTGGCGTCGTCGTTGGTCAGCAGACGCACAAACGCGGTCAGCACCACGCCGAGCAAGGTACTCCAGATCACCGTGTACAGCCAGTCGCGCACTAGCGACGGCTGCCAGCGGCGGAAAAACGGGATCAGCTCCAGCGGGTGCTCGCGCACCAGGCTACGGTCTTGTTGCGTCATCTCTGCTTTCATTTAATTCATGCCGCCAGAAAGTTACCATGAAAGCAAACCGGCGCGCGATAGGGCAAGCGTGCCAGCGCCACCGGACCGGCCTTGATGTTGTGCGCATCAAACACCGTCAGCACGCTTTGCGCGCGGCGCGTGTCCTGCGCCACGCCGACCACATACCCGTCAGTCTCCGAACGTGCGCCACGGCGCGGTACCAATACGTGCTCTTCGACTTGCCAGCCGGGACCAAAGGCATAGCCATCCACTTTGCCGCTGTCGGTGTCGATGACATTGACGCTGTCGAGTATCAGTTCGCGGCCGCTGGCGCCCAGCACCAGCAGCTTGCGGTGACGCCCCGACACCACCTGTGGCATCACGCGCGGGAATTCGCTGACGCCGAACATCCGCGCCTCGCGCGCCTGGCCGCTGGCATAGTCCAGCGTGATCTGCACCGTGCTGGAAGGATTGTCGCCGACCATGCGCATCTGGCCGCGCATCGGCAGGCCGACCTTGCGCAGGGCGTCTCCTTCGTGCAGCACCACGTCCAGCCGCGTGCAGGCGCCGTCCTCATAGGCGTTCCCGAAGTGGAACACCGAGCGTGCCGGCAGCTCGAACACCTGGCGCAGCGCCAGCGTGTCCTTTGAGATGACGATGGCGCGCAGCGGCAGCTTGTCGCCGGCCCAGTGCATGCTGTCGCCCAAGCTGACTTCCGGGCCGGAGCGCATGTCGTATGGCGCCACCAGGAAAATCAGGTGACGGCCGCTGACCACGAAGTCGTGCACCATGTTCAGCTGCGGCACCGGGATCATGGCGGTGCGGGTTATTTCACCCGCCGCGTTCATACGGTAAATCGCCAACTGATTGGCGCCCGGCGCATTACCGAAGTTCCACAGGCCGCCGTCCGGGTCGATCTTCGGATGCGCCGAAAACGGCATGGCTTTCAGGTCCGGGCGCCAGGTCTTGATGCCGCGCGTGGCCAGTGTTTGCGGATCGACTTCGGTGGCCGAGCCGCCTTCCCACAGCGCGTACACGCGGCCATTGAACGGCAGCAGATTGGTGTTGGCGACGTTGACGCTGTCGTTGTTCTTGACTGCCTTGCGGCCGACGTAAGTGCCGAAGGCCGGATACAGGAATTGCCCTGCCTTGCTCTCATCCTGGAATTTTTGCGTGGCGACGAAGCGGCCGATGTGACTGACCTTGCCGTCGCCGATCTGCCAGCGCTGGGCGAAACCGTCGCCGTCAAACCAGTGGTGATAACGTTCGCCGCCCAGTTCAAAACGTCCCGGCCCGTTACGGTAAAAGACACCGTTCAGGTCTGCCGGCAGGCGGCCCAGCACCGTGGCGTCGCCGGCGACGTCGCCGGTATGGTCGGCGTAGGCCATCAGCCGCGCGTTGCCGTCCAGCGCGTGGTGGAAGGATTCGTAGGTCAGGCTGTCGGCCAGTGCGGACGAGGAAGCCAGGCCCAGTGCGGCGAAGCTGAGGAATTGGCGGCGGTTGGTCATGTCGGCTCTCCGATCAGCGCAGGTTGACAGCGGTGAGGGCGCCATCGGCCGGCAGCACGATGCGGGCTTCCTCGAAGCGTGGCGCGCCGCGCTTGCCGAAGGCGTTGTTGCTGAAGGCGTAGTCCTCGGTCGGCATGCCGACCATGTTGCGGTCCATTTTGCCGTTGGCGTTGGCGTCGTGGTAGACGGCGAAGGCGTAGTCGCCAACCAGCAGGTCGGCCACTTTCACTTCCACCGTGCCGTTGTGGGCCGGCGCCTGCACCGCGCGCAGCGGCTTGGCAAGGAAGGTGTCGGCCGAGTTGTAGACGGCGATCATGACATTGCCTTCGGCGCTGGCAACGCCGTCAACATGGATGGTCAGGTCGGCGGCATGGGCGGAGAAGCAAACAGCAAGCAGCGAGGCAAGGATCAATTTGGACATTTCAGGCTCCCGGTTGGATCAAGTGGTTGAGGTGTGATGCCACTTTATCCAAGCACCGGGGCGGTCGTGCGGCCATGTGACGAAATGCGGTCAGCGGGCGCGAATTGCATCCCAATGGCGCGAAATGGTGTCCAGCATCTGCTCCACATCCAACGGTTTGGCGATGAAATCGTCCATGCCGGCATCGATGCACTGGTCCTGCTCCGATTGCATCACGCCGGCCGTCATCGCCAGAACCGGCAGTTTCAGGCCCAGCGTGTGGCGGATGTGGCGCGTGGCCTCGAAGCCGTCCATCACCGCCATCTGCACGTCCATCAGCACGATGTCGTAGTCTTCGGCGCGGTCGCGCAGGCGGTCGACAGCCAGCTGGCCGTTTTCCGCCACCTCCACACTGGCGCCGGCGTGTTCCAGCATGCCGCGCGCCACCAGCTGATTCAGCGGATGATCTTCTACCAGCAGCAGCCGCAGTCCTTGCAGCCGGGGGGCGAGCGCTGGCTCGGGTTCCGGCGGCGCGTCCTGCAAGGCCGGCGTCTCCGACATCAACCAGCCCTGCGCGGCGGCGGTCTGCAAGGCCGGATGCTCGACCGGGACGTCTTCGTCGGCCACGCCAAACGGCAGCGTCACTACAAACTCGCTGCCGGCGCCCGGCGTGCTGCGCACCGAGATATCGCCGCCCATCAGCTCCGTCAAACGGCGGCAGATCGCCAGTCCCAGGCCGGTGCCGCCGAAGCGCCGCGTGGTCGAGGCGTCGGCCTGATTAAAGGCAGAGAACAGGCGGCTCTGCTGTTCCAGGTCCATGCCGATGCCGGAGTCGCGCACCGTGAAACGCAGCCGCAAGCCCTGCTCCGCCGCGGCCGGCTCCAGCATCACCCGCACCGAAACGCCGCCGCGCTCCGTGAACTTGACTGCATTGCCCACCAGGTTGAGGAGAATTTGCTGCAGGCGCATGGCGTCGCCCACCAGCACTGCCGGCACTTCGTCGTCGGCGTCGATGGCAAGGCTGATGCCGCGCGCATTGGCCGGCAGCGACATCACGTTGGATAATGAGTCCAGCACTTCCCTCAGCAGGAATGGCTGCGGCGCCAGCTCCATGCGTCCGGCCTCGATCTTGGAAAAATCCAGCACGTCGTTCAGGACACCCAGCAGCATCTGGCCGGACGACCGTATCATGCCCACGTATTCCTTCTGCGCCTGGGTCAGCGGCGTGTTCTCCAGCAGGTAGGCCACGCCCAGTACCGCGTTCATCGGCGTGCGGATCTCGTGACTCATATTGGCGACAAACTCGCTCTTTGCGCGGCTGGCGGCTTCGGCGCGCTGCTCGCTGTTCTTGCGGTCGGTGATATTCATCGCGGTCAGGTAGAAGCCGGCCACGCGGCCGTCCGGCGCGACGTCCGGCACCAGATCGACCAGAAAGTGGTCAACGCCACTAGGGCCCTGGAAGTCGCGTTCGTAATGCAAGCGACGCCCGGCCAGCGCCGACTTCAAATCCTCCAGCCATGGTCCGGCCGCCGGACCGAATACCTCACTGACGGTTTTGCCCAACATATCCTGCGGCTCCAGGCCCCACTGCGCGCGGTAATGGGCGTTGGCGAAGCGGTAGCGCAGGTCGCGGTCGAGGTAAGCGATCAGTAATGGCAGTGTGTCGGCCAGCACGCGCGCGCGCCGTTCGCTTTCCTGACTGCGTTGCCGGGCCGCGTCGCGCGCCGCCTTCTGGCGCACGTTCATCACCAGCGACAACAGGCCGACCAGCACGGCAAACAGCACCGACACAGCAACGATCAGGGTATCGTTGGAAGACAAGGACAAGGTTCACCCGCTATCGACAAAGATGACAAAATATAACCCGCGATGGGTGCATCTGCCAAACCATTATGACAATATTTACGCTATAGTGGCTCATCGTTGACAACCACAGAATCCGCCATGCGCGTGCTTGTGCTGCTCACGCTGTGCTACGCCTTGATCGCCCGCGCCAGCCTGCTGCTGGCGTTCGCGCATACCAATGCGACGCCAGTCTGGCCGCCGTCCGGCATCGCCTTCGCGGCGCTGCTGCTGATCGGTTATCGCGCCTGGCCGGCGATCTTCCTGGGAGCCTTGGCCGCCAACCTCGCCACCTTCCACGCCAACGGCCTGCCGCTCAACAGCGGCGTGCTGCTGGCCTCCGCGCTGATCGCCAGCGGCAATACGCTGGAAGCTTTGTCCGGCGTGTGGCTGGTCAAACGCTATTTCGACATTAAACAGCCGATCGGCCAACAACAGAACGTCTACAAATTTGCATTGGTGGCGATGGCCATGAGCGCGGTCAGCGCCGGCATCGGCAGCAGCACGCTGGTCTATAGCGGACTGGCGCCGGCTGCCGCCCATGGCGCCATCGCGCTGACCTGGTGGGTCGGCGACATGGCCGGCGTGCTGCTGGTCGGCCCGGCCATCATCATCTGGTGCGTGCGGCGGCTGCCGCGCTGGAACTGGCGCGGCGCACTGGAAATCGCCCTGTCGCTGCTGGTGCTGGCGGCGCTGTCGTATGCGGTGTTCGGCCGCCGCTACTCTTACGACGACGGCTTGGGATGGCTGCCGTATCTGTTTGTGCTGGCCATCGCCTGGTCTTCACATCGTCACGGCCTGCGCGGCGCCAGTACCATCTGCATCGTCACCGCCGGCTGCGCAGTGACAGGCACCATTCACGGCTACGGGCCATTCGCGGTTGGCACGCTGAATGACGCACTGATTGCGCTGGTCAGTTTCATCATGCTGTGCAGCCTGATCGCCATGGTGCTGTGCGCCGACGCCAGTGAACGGCAGCGCGCCGGCAACGATGCGGTCAGCTACAACGCCGCGCAATGGGGCACGTTGCTGATCGGCGTCGGCCTGACGGTGGCGGTGTGGCACCTGCTGTCGGCCAGTACCGAGCGGCGCGCGCAGGAGCAATTCGAATCCGAATGCGCCGATATCGCCAAGCGCATCGCGCGCCGCATGACGCTGTACGAATCCGGCCTGCGTGGCGCCCAGGCGCTATTCAAGGCGCAGCAGGAACCCACGCGCGACCAGTGGCGCGACTTCGCCGAAGGCATGGACCTGCCGCATAACTTCCCCGGCGTGATGGGCCTGGGCTACGGCATGTACCTGCGCGCCGACCAGCGCGGCCCCACCGAGAAGGACATCCGCAACCAGGGCTATGAGGACTTCCACATCTGGAGCAATAACCAGGGTCCCGATACCGGCAGCTCGGTGGTGGTGATGTACCTGGAGCCGTTCGCCGGCCGCAACCTGCGCGCCTTCGGCTACGACATGCTGTCCGAGCCAACCCGCCGCGCGGCCTTGCTGCAGGCGGCGCGCAGCGGTTCGCCGGCGCTGACGGCCAAGGTGGTGCTGGTGCAGGATCACGACAACACTGGCCTGCCCGGCTTTCTGATGTACTTCCCGATTTATCGCCGGGATACGCTACTCGGTCCGCGCAGCACGCCGGCGCAGCGCATGGCGGCGCTACAGGGTTTTGCCTATAGCCCGATCCGCGCGGACGAATTGATGCGCGATCTGCTCGGTCCCGCCGATCACACGGTGCGGGTGGAAATCTTTGACGGCAACGGCGCCAATCCGGCATCGCTGCTGTACTCCAGCGAGCGCGCACCGGCCGATCCACAGCAATATCCGAATCCATATCTGCGCACCATGTCGCTGGACCTGCTGCATCACCAATGGACGCTGCGCTTCGCGTCCCAGCCGGCGTTTGAAGACGCCATCGACCGTCAGAAGTCGCACATCGTGCTGCTGGCCGGCGTGATTATCAGCCTGCTGTTCTTCGGCGTGGTGCGCGCGCTGACCGCACGCCAGGCCTACGCCACCGCGCTGGCGCGGCAGATGACTGGCGCATTGCGGCAGTCGGAAAGTTCGCTGATCGCCGCGCGCGATCTGGCGGAAGCGGCCAGCCGCGCCAAGAGCGAATTCGTCGCCAACATGAGCCATGAAATCCGCACGCCATTGAATGCAGTGCTGGGCATGGCGCATTTGCTGGGCAATACCTCGCTGTCGGGCGAGCAGCGCAAGTACGTGGACATGATACGGTCGTCAGGTCACTCGCTGCTCAGCATCCTGAACGACGTGCTGGATTTTTCCAAGATCGAAGCGGGCCGCATGGAGCTGGCGCCGGCGCCGTTCCACCTGTCCGCCATGCTGGAGGCGGTGGCCACCATCATGACCGTCAACGCCGGCGAGAAGGATCTGGAACTGGCGATTGGCGTGGAGCCGGGCGTGCCGCAATCGCTGGTGGGTGACGGCCACCGGCTGCAGCAGGTGCTGGTCAACCTGGTCGGCAACGCCATCAAGTTCACCGAAAAGGGATCGGTGTCGGTGCTGGTGGAACTGGCGCAGGCGCCGGCCACGCTGCGCTTCACGGTGCGCGACAGCGGCATCGGCATTCCAGCCGACCGCCTGACGCAGTTGTTCGCCCCCTTCTCGCAGGCCGATGCGTCGATGACGCGCCGCTTCGGCGGCACCGGCCTGGGACTGGCGATATCGCGCCGCCTGGCCGCGCTGATGAACGGCGACATCGACGTCCGCAGCACCGCGGGCGTGGGCAGCGAATTTATTCTGACCGTGCCGCTGCAGGCGGGCGTTGAGCCGGCCCCGGAACGTCTCGGCGCCGTGCAGCACCTGCTGGTGGTCGACGACGACAGCACCAGCGCCGACTATCTGTGCCGCACGATACGCGCGCGCGGCTGGAGCTGCGATAGCGCCAGCACCGGCGAGCAAGCGTTGGCCCTCCTGCACAGTGGCGGCTCGCGCTACGACGGTGTACTGGTGGACTGGAACATGCCCGGCATGTGCGGCCTGGCCACCATGCAGGCGATCCGCGCCGACGACACCATCGCCAGGACGCCGGTGATCCTGATGATCAGCGCTTTCGGCCAGGGCAAGCTGCTGCACACCGACGGCGCGCAAATGGCGGACGCGGTGCTGCTCAAGCCCGTCACCGGTGCGCGGCTGGCGGAGACGCTGCAACAGGCGCAGGCCAGCGCGCGCGACGCCGTGCCGGCGGCCGACGCCGACATCATCGGCCAGCGGCTGGACGGCGTACGCATCCTGCTGGTGGAGGACAATCCAATTAATCAACTAGTGGCCAGCACCATGCTGACGCACGCCGGCGCCACCATCGACACCGCCGACAACGGCCGTCTCGCCGTTGAACGCCTGCGCACCGAGGCGCACCGCTACGACCTGGTGCTGATGGACGTGCAGATGCCGGAGATGGACGGCTTTGAAGCGACCGGCAAGATCCGGACAGAACTCGGCCTGCACCTGCCGGTGCTGGCGATGACGGCCGGCGTGATGGAATCCGAGCGTGAAGAATGCATCGCCTGCGGCATGAACGACTTCATCGCCAAGCCGATTGACGTTGAAGACATGCTGCGCGTGATTGCCCGCAACCTGCCCGCCACGCAAAAAACCGCGTCCGGACTGGCCTAGCCCTCGATCACCAGCGGGGAACGCAGCCGCTTGCGCGAGCTGCGCGCGTGCGGCACCCAGGCGTGGGTTTGCCAGCGGCGCCACATGATCAGGCCCCGTATCCATTCATCCGCGGCGTAGGCGATCCAGACACCCGGCAAGCCCCAGCCCAGCACCACGCCCAGCAGCCAGCTGCCGCCGGCCAGCACAAACAGCATCGAGAACGCACCGGCCATCACCGGAAAGCGCGCGTCGCCGGCCGCGCGCAGCGCGTTGATCACCACCAGGTTGAAGGTGCGGCCCGGTTCCAGCAGCACCGTGATCCACAGCAGCGTGGCGCCGGCGGCGAGAATCTCGTGGTCCTGCGTGAACCAGCCGAGCAGCCAGCGGCCCAGCAGCGCGGCGCAGGCCGCGATCAGCACGCACACCACCAGCCCGCGTGCCAGCGCGCGACGCACCACGCGGTGCGCTTCACGCAGCCGGCCGGCGCCGATCAGGTAGCCGACCACGATTTCCACCGCCAGTCCGGTGGCGATGCTGAACATCATGACGCCGCCCATCAGCTGCAACACATAGGCCTGCGTGGCCAAAGCCTTGGTGCCCAGTTCCGCCGCAGTCGCCACGCTGACCATGAAGGCCAGCCGCCAGGCGATGTTTTCCGCCGCGCCGGGCAAGCCGATATGCAGTACCGCCGACAGTTCGGGACGCGGCAAGCGCCACCAATCGTCGCGCGCCACGGTAATGGCGAGGTGGGTGCGCCACATCATCAGATGCAGCGCCAGACCGACCATGCGGCTGACGGCCAGGGCCAGCGCGTAGCCCGGCAGGCCAAGCGCTGGCAGCGGTCCCCAGCCATACATCAATGGCAACGCCAGCAGCAGATGACTGACGTGCATGATAATCAGCACCACCAGCGTGTCGCGCGTGCGCAGGTGCGCGCGCATCACGCCGGCCATCGAGGCGTTCCACGCGTCGAACAGCATGGCCGGGCCCAGCGCGATCAGGAATGGTGCGGCAATCGGGAAGACTTCAGCGGGCGTGTTCAGCAGATGCAGCAGGCCGTGCGACCCGAGCATGGCGATCAGACCGGTGACCGCGCCCAGCCAGGTACTGGCGCCGACCACGGCGCGGGCCACCTTGTCAGCCGCCGCGCGCTGGCCGCCGCCGAGATTCTGCGTGACCACCACGCTGACGCCGGCGCCGATGATACGGAACAAAATAAACAGGGCAGCCGATACCTGGCTGGCGATGGCAAACGCGCCGCCGGCCTCGTCCGAAATGCGCGAGGCCAGCGCGGTGCCGATGATGCTGGAAGCAATCGCCAAGCCCAGCTCGACCAGCAACGGCCACGCAAGGTTGAACATGGGCGGCGTACTGATCGGCGTTCTGACGGAGGGCATGGAATGAGAAAGTAAAAGTGTTGCCACTTTATACCATGTGGAAGCGCTTTCATCACTCCAATTTAAAAAATCTATTGCCTTGCGTGGCGGCTTATTTCTGGAAGAAGAACACGATACCCAGCACGGCCAGGATGTACGGCCAGATTTTCACGGGAATAAAGAACAGGTCGTTCTTGGGATGGACGATAATCTCTTCGCCGGTGGCCTTGTCGATGTACGCGCGCGGCGATTGCCGGGACTGGATCAGGCGATGCAGGCCGTAGACGATGGCGGCGGCCAGCAGCATGCCCGCCAGCTCGGAGCTTGGCCGATAGGCCGCCGGCAGCGGCGCACCCCAGATCTGTTCGGCGCCCACCCTGCACAGCGCGTAACCCAGCACAGTGAACACCAACACCAGAATGCCATATCCGCGCCAAACTATCATTCAGCCCTCGCAAGTGAGTTTGATTTTACGAGGAAACTATACAACCTTTATAGACATGCAATACTCACCTATTGTCACTGTTACTCAATAATAAAGGCCAGTTTCCCGTCATCCTCGCAGCGCTTTGCGCTCTGCTCCGCTTGCTCAAACGCCGAACATAGACGGTTTCCTTGCGGGTCTTCCAGCCTTGGGTGGATGCGTAATAGATGCGCACCCGGACGCCAGTTTTGCTTCGGCGTGAACTGCCACTCCCGCTCGCCCGCCGTCAGCATCGCGACGCCAGCCACGCGCCGGCCATCCGGCCCCTGCACGGCAATCGCCTCGACAGCATCGCCATCCAGTGCGGCCGGAGCGATGACGCGCAAGGTCTGCCGGCCGCTCCGCCGCACAGTTTGCACCGTCCATTGTTGGGGATCGATGCGCTCGCGCAGCGGTGGCGTTACCTGCCAGTGCTGCGCGAAGGGGCGACCAAGCTGCGGATCATCGATACGCAGCGTCACCGACTGGCCGCTGCGCAGCGCCGGCCCCAGCGCAACATTCGGCCCGACTCCGGTTTTGATGCGGCCGGGATGCAGCAGCAGCGTCACGTTCCTGCCGCTGCGGTCAAGCAGCGGCAGGTCAAGAAAGGCGTCAGGGATCGGCGTGCCGGCGCTGTCCAGCAGCGTCACGTGGGACATATCCAGCGCTCCCGCCATCGGCCGGTCAAGATGCAGCTCGATGCGCAGCAGATTTTCCGCCACCTCCGGGCCGGACGGCGTCACGCTGGCGCCGGACGCGGTCCCGGCCGCCAAGGTGACCACCAGCAAAGCCGCGTTAGCGCGCCAGTTCGCCATAGCCTTCGAGAGTGCGCGCATATTTATGGAAGTCGCGGAATTTATCGCCGTCAGGATAGCGGTAGTCGGGGAAATCATATTCGTTGACGAAGTCGCTCAGGCGCAGGTAGCCGCCTTTCGGAATCGACACCAGTTGCATCTCGCCGCCGGCGTCGGAGCGGCGCAGTGCCAGCAGCAGTTGCGGATTCAGGTTATCGATCCGCATCACTGCCGACATCGGCGTCATGGTCGCCTTCACGCCCAGATAAGGCTTGCCCGGCCATTCGATTGGCGTGTTCAGGCCCGGCGCTGCAACGGCGCTGGTCAGATCGGTGGCGCTCAGCAGGTCGGCCGAACGGCTGGAATTGACCAGCAGAGCATATTCCGCATCGCCGACCTTGAAGCTCACCAGACCGTTAGGCGCACTGCCCCACCCCAATTCGCCCACCGTGCGGGCGGCGATGTGCGCGCCGTCCTTCAAATCCTTGAGCGGAATGGTGACCAGCGGCGTGCAGGTATAGGCCGCCACCAGCGTCGGCTCGCCGCCGATGGTCATCACGGTCATGCTGCGGATCGGCGCGCGGGTTTCGACCTGGTTGTGCACCGGATGGTACATTTCGATGGTGGTGGCGCTGGCCTTGCCGTTGAATGGATAGTCGTACACACGCAAGGTGGACGCGAAGCTGCGGTCCGACAGACCGGCGACGTACAGCTTGTTATCGTAATAGCGCATGTCGGTCACGGTGAGTGTCTGTTCCGGCAGGTCGCGCCAGAACGTGACATCGCCCTTCGGCGCATCGCTGATCGCTGCCGAGCCCGACGCCTTGCTCAGGTCCAGCCGTTTGACTTTGCCCGATGCGTCGATGCTGACGATGGCGGGCTTGCTCTGGCCCTTGGCGCCGCGCACGGTGAGTGCCACGTAGGCCAGTTCACTGCCGGGCTGGACGGCAAGATCTTCAAAGCGCAAGGCCGTCGGCGCTACGCCCAGCGCTTTGGCGATTGGCGCCTGCACATCCAGCAGGTTGAACGGTTTGCCCGCCGGGCTGGCGGCGGCTTGCAACGGCAATGCAAAAATACGCGCGCCTTTCCAGTCGGCGACAAATAAGGTACCGGCATCGCCGAAGCTGAGCTTGCTGGCCGACTGGATCGCCGGCGCTGGCGCCGCATAGGCGAGCTTTACTGCAAGGAGTAGAGGCAGCAACAACTTGAAGCGGGTGTTCATCACGTCTTCCTTCATTTGATGGTAAAAGATCAGTATAGGCAGGGGGTGGCGCGCCAGTCGCTCCGCCTTTGGTAAGTGTGGATGTGCGCCCGATCGTGTGTATGACCTGTCTCGCCGGGTGGCTATTATCAGGAGTCAATCAACCAAGGAGAGTCGAGATGAACTTACAACTCAATGGCAAGCTGGCATTGGTGAGTGGCAGTACCGCAGGCATTGGTTACGCAATCGCATCCACGCTGGCCCTGGAAGGCGCCAGCGTGATCGTCAACGGCAGGACGCAGGAAGGCGTGGACGAGGCGGTCGAACGTATCCGTGCAGAAACCCATGGCACCGTGCATGGTTATGCGGGCGACTTGAGCAAGGCCGACGCGGCGCAGGAAGTCATCCGGCGCTATCCGGGCATCAGCATTCTGGTCAACAACCTGGGGATTTTCGAGCCCAAGGCGTTTGAAGATATTCCCGACGAAGACTGGCTGCGCTTCTTCGACGTCAACGTGCTGAGCGGCGTGCGGCTGGCGCGGCTGGTGCTGCCGGAGATGAAACAGGCTAACTGGGGCCGCATCATCTTCATCTCCAGTGAAAGCGCGGTGCAGATCCCGACTGAGATGATCCACTACGGCATGACCAAGACGGCGCAGCTGGCGGTGTCGCGCGGGCTGGCGGAATCGGTCGCCGGCACCGGCATCACGGTCAACAGCGTGCTCCCGGGCCCGACCAAATCACGCGGCGTGGGCGATTTCGTCGAAGACATGGCACGCGCGGCCGACAAGAGTTTCGAGCAAGTTGAGGCAGAGTTTTTCGTCCATGTACGCCCGACCTCGCTGATCAAACGCTTTGGCACGCCGCAGGAAGTAGCGTCGATGGTGGCTTACATCGCCAGCCCGCTGGCATCGGCCACCACCGGCGCCGCGCTGCGGGTCGACGGCGGCGTCATCAAGAGCGCGTTCTAATCCCTGGCGGTCGCTGCATCGCGATGACCGCCTGGCCCCTCGCCAGATAGAATTCCAGACGTTGAGCGAGAAAATCCGGCAGCTCGACGTTGTCCGTCACGGTGAATCCGGCTGCGCCGTAAAATGGCAGCAGGTGTGCGTACGGCAGGCAGTATGAGGCGTGCTGGTCGAGATATGGCCGGCACGCGGCCAGCAATTGGGCGCCGATGCCTTGTCGCTGGTAGACGCTGCGGATTTGCATGCCGCGCAGGACAGTCACACCCTGCTCGGGACACAGACGCACCACGCCCACCAGTTGCGCCTCGTCTTTGGCGACGAGGATAGTGTCGGCTGGGTCGATGGCCGCGCCATAGCCTGCTTCGGCGTACAGGGCGGTGATATCCGCAAGGTCGGATGGACTTGCGATGGCGATGTTCATTTGCAGCGTGCGTACATGAAGCAGGCGCGCGGCTCCTCGCTCAGGTTGGGGACGACGGTGTGCCGCTCCAGCCGCCCTTCCAGCAGGAAGCCGGACTTTTCCAGCGTGCGCGCGGAGGCGGTGTTTTCCACGTCGCAGGTGGCCTGGATGCGGAAATACTCGGGCAGCGACAACGCCAACTGAGTGAAAGCATCGATGGCTTCCGGCATCAGTCCCTCGCCCCAGGATTTGCGTTGCAGCACGTAGCCGATGTCGATCGTCCGCTGCTGCAAGCGCGCGTCCAGCATGCCGATCGGCACATCGTCATTGTCATGCAGGACCAGCAGATAGGCACGGCTGCGGTTCTCCGCCCAGGCCTTCATGCAGTACGCGATAAAGCCCTCGGTCTCAGCCAGCTGCGTTTGCGGCCGCCATGTCATGAAGCGCGCCACATCCAGGTCTTGCGTATAAGCCGCAAACAGGTGCGCAGCATCGGACGCACGCGGTGCGCGCAGCGTCAGTCGCGACGTGCGGATTTCGTCAGGCAGGGATAGGGTCATGCAATCTAAGGCGTGCAAATAAAGATGTTGGGACTTTTGACAGTTCGGGTGTCCGCCGCAGACAGGTTGCCTTTCACCCCAGGGAACAGGCTGGCGATTGGCGCCTTTGCCTGATCCAGATTCTGGCGCAATGTTACCGCACGGTTCTTCTCGTAGACGAATTCCCCCACGTAGACATGCTTGCCCGCCGCCGCCTCGAACGCGACATTGCCGCCGGAAAGAAGATTCGCGTTAAAAGGGCTGTAAACATACTGACCTGGAGGAACGTCAAACGCAAAATACTGGACATCACGCCTAGCGCTGTCAACCGTGGCCAGGGTTTTGGTGTGGATCAGGCAATTGCCGGTAATCTTGCCGGTCTGGGCGTCATACTCATCCAGCGAAATGGAGAACTGAGGATAGCCCCACAGCCCTTCGACCTTGACGCCATAGACGATTACTGCGCGATCATTGCCAATCACGTCGCCAGGCGATACCTGCTTCACATAATTAATCCCGCAGCCACTGAGCAGCACGAGAATGAACAAGGCGAGATAGCGTCGCATATTTACTGGGTGGAAGCGGTAGCCGAGGCCGGCGAGATCAGCGGGTCTTTGCGCGTCGGCTGCAACACCATAGTGCCGCGACGGTCGCCGGTGGTCGCCCGGTGCGCCAGTTGCGTGACCTGGTACTGCTCCTCGCGCGAGTTGTAGATGATGTGCTCACCAAACACGTCGTCGGTAACCGCGCCGTCAGTAGTGCGGCGCACCTTGGCGTGGTCCATCAAATCCACCAGCTCGGCCTTTTCGTCATAAACGACTTCCAGCGCCTCGCCCTCCATCCATACGTTCTGGCCGCCGTCGCGTCGCTGGCGGAAGAACACTGGCGCTTCGCCCGGCCTGGTGCTGAGCACGATGTGCTGGTAGCCTTGCGCATCTTCCGTTAGCACGCCGTGCTCGGCACGAATCAGCAGCGTGCCACGCTGGATTTCGATGTTGCCAGTTAGCGTCGTAACCTTGCGCGACAACTCACCAGACGCATCGCGCGCGCGGACCACCGTTTTTTGGAAGCTGTCGGCACGCTCCGCGTGAGCGGCGGAAAGGCCGAACAGCAAAGAGCAGAGAAGCAGGCTAGTGTTTTTCATACAATCAACTATACAACATTTGCAGATCCGCAATAGTCAAATTTTGTAACTGTGGCTCATGCGGCACGGCGCAGATGGTTATCGTCAGGCGCCGGCAATGTCAGACGCTGCGGCAAAGGCTGGACGACGGCCTGCTGCGCGTCCAGCTTGAACGAGCCAACCAGCTCGGCCAGTTCGCGCGCCTGCGTCTGCATCGCCTCGGCGGCGGCTGCGGCCTCCTCCACCAGCGCGGCATTCTGCTGGGTCACGTCGTCCATATCGCTGATCGCTGTGTTGACCTGCAAGATGCCGTGCTCCTGTTCGGCGCTGGCGGCGCTGATGTCGCCGATAATCGCCGTCACCTTGTGCACGCTGGCGACGATATCGGTCATCGTGGCGCCGGCCGTCTCGGCCAGGGCGCTGCCCGTGGCCACGCGTTCGGCGGAATCCTGGATCAGTTGCTTGATCTCCTTGGCCGCTTTGGCCGAACGATGGGCCAGGCTGCGCACCTCGCTCGCCACCACGGCAAAACCGCGTCCCTGTTCACCGGCGCGGGCCGCTTCCACCGCCGCATTCAGGGCCAGGATGTTGGTCTGGAAGGCGATGCTGTCAATTACGCTGGTGATGTCGCTGATCTTGTGCGCGTACTCGTTGATGCTAGCCATGGTGCGCACCACTTCCGACACCACCGCCCCGCCCTTGCCCGCCACCTCTGATGCCGACAACGCCAGTTGATTGGCCTGGCGCGCATTGCTGCTGTTCTGCTTGACCGCCGACGTCAATTCCTCCATCGCCGACGCCGTCTCCTCCAGCGCGCCGGCCTGATGCTCGGTGCGGCGCGACAGATCCAGATTGCCGTTGGCGATTTCGCGCGAGGCCGAATCGATCGCTACCGCGCCGTCGCGCACGCGGCCGACGGTATCGGCCAAGCGGCCGGTCATGTGACTGAGCGCATCGAACAGCTTGCCGATCTCGTCGCTGCGGTCATGCGTCAGCGCGCCGCGCAATTCCCCACCAGCCACTTGCTCGGCCAGCGACACCGCCTGCGTCAGCGGCCGCACGATGCTGCGCGTCAGCAGCCAGGCCAGCACCGCGCCCAGCGCCAGCGTCGCCAGACCGAAGCCGGTCAGCAAGGCGCGGCTGCTCTGATATTGAGAAGCCGACTGCTCCGCCAGCGCCTTGGCCTGCCCGGCCTGATACGCCAGCAATTGCTCCAGCGCGCCGGCGTAAGCCTTGAACACGGCCGGCCACTGGTTATCCAGCAGATCGCCGACTTCCTGGGTGCGGCCACTGTCCTTGAATTTAAACAGTTCGCCGCGCAGTGTCATGAAAGCCGCCTTTTTGCTTGCCACCGCGCCCAGCAGCTTGGCCTCCTCGCCGCCGGCCGGCATGGCCGCCAGTTGCCGTTCCATCTCGGCCGCACGCTTGTCGCCGGCGGTCAGCTGGGCCTGAAAGATGTCGGCCACCTCCAGGCTATCGCTGCGGGCAATCGACATCGCCCGCAGTCCGTTCAACTCGGTCACGCCCAGCAGTTCGGACGTCAACTGCTGCCGTGCCAGCTTTTCATGCACCAGGTTGGAGGCAGTATCGTTGGCCGTTTGCAGCCGCCACAGCGATAACACGGACATGCACGCCATCACCAGCAACAACACGGCAAATGATGCCACCACACGCATGCCGGTATTCAATTGGGGAAATTTCATAGCTACTCTTGAGGGAAAATGCGCCTTCTGCGCGGATTCTCACCAATATACACACCCAATGTTACGCCAATATTACCTTACAGCAATATTTGCAACAGAGTTTTCTTTTAGTCAATATGTAATGAGCATGTAACAATTGCCCGTTAGCATGGAAGACTCAGTGTTGATAAAGGGTTCCCGGCCGTGGAGTTCAATGCCTCTCGTTTGCACCTGCCCCGCTTCCGTCTCTCCGTTGCCGCCGACCTGTGCGTAGAGACGATTTCGGTCCTGTCCGACACGACCAATTTCGCCGTCCTGGAGCTGTTCACCGAACGCCGCGACCTGATGAGCCTGCCCGTCATCGAGAGCGGCCGCCCAATCGGCCTGATCAGCCGCAACATCTTCATGTCGCAGATGTCCAAGCCCTTTTACCACGAGCTGTACGGCAAGAAGAGCTGCATCGCCTTCATGGACAAGGAACCGCTGATCGTCGATGCCAATATGACCATCGAAGCGCTGACCTTCCGTGCCGTCGAATCGGGCGAAAAAGCGCTGGCCGACGGCTTCATCGTCACCCGTGACGGCGCGCTGGCCGGCGTCGGCTTCGGCTTGCAGCTGATGAACGTGGTGGCCAATATGCAGGCCGAGAAAAACCGCCAGATCATGCACAGCATCGACTACGCCAGCGTAATCCAGCGCTCGCTGCTGCGTCCATCCAACCTGGCGCTGTCCGATGCGCTGGACGACGCTCACCTCGAATGGCAGCCGCGCGATGTGGTCGGCGGCGATTTCTACCACTTCGCCAAATACGAAGACGGCTGGTTCGCCGCCATCGCCGACTGCACCGGCCACGGTGTGCCTGGCGCCTTCATGACGCTGATTTCGTCGTCGACCTTGACGCAGGCCTTGCAGCAACTGGGCCCGCGCGATCCGGCCAAGCTGATTGCCGAAGTCAATCGCGGCGTGAAAGGAATGCTGGGCCAGGTCGAGGGCCACGGCCACACCGAATCCAACGACGGCATGGACGCAGCCTTTCTATGGTTCGACAACGCCACCCGCCAGTTGCGCTTCGCCGGCGCCAAGCTGTCGCTGTTCCAGCTCGATCCGGACCAGCAATCGGTGCAGACCGTCGACGGCGAACGCATGGGCGTTGGCTACACCGATTCGCCGCTGGACTACAGCTGGACCAACAAGATCATCACCATCCCGGAAGGCAGCCTGCTGTTCCTGACCACCGATGGCCTGATCGACCAGATTGGCGGCGCCAAGGACATCGCCTACGGCAAGCGCCGCATGCGCGACGTGCTGCTGGCCCAGCGCACCGAATGCGCGCGCCATGTGGCGCAGGCGATGCTGGACGATTACCAGGCGTGGCAAGGCGAACAGCCGCGCCGCGACGACCTGACCTTTTTCTGCTTACGTCCTTAACTTACGCCTCTAAGAGGAGCATCACTTGTTGTACAAAGAATTCAGCGATTTTTATGAAGTGGCCCGCAAGCGCCACATCATCTTCTTCTACGTGGGCTACTTCTCGCAGCACGTGGTGGCGGCCATTTCGGAGACCATCAAGGCGCGGCTGGATACGGCCGGCGCGGCAGGACCGACGCGCCGCCGCATCTTCTCGTCGTTTGTCGAAATGTCGCAGAACATCATGCACTACTCGTCCGACACGCTGACGCCGGGCGACGCCACCGAGAACCAGATGCGGCGTGGCTCGTTCTGCATCGGCATGAAGGACGACAGCTTCTTCCTGCTGTGCGCCAATCCGGTCGACAGCGCCAACGCGGAGAACATCCGCAGCCGCCTGGAACCGCTGCATTCCATGAGCATGGAAGAGATCAAGCTCGCTTACAAAAAGGCGCTGCGCGACGAAACGCCGACCGACAGCAAAGGCGCAGGCCTGGGCTTCCTGACCATGGCGCGCGACGCCAGCGAACCGCTGGAATTCGAATTCGTGCAGGATGAGCACAATCCGGACACCACGGTCTTCTGCATCAAAGCGATTATCTGAACATACTGAGAACTATAAAATGGAACCACTCTTCATCGCCGCTTCGCCCACTTCGCCGGAAGTCGATTTCCGCTTCGACCAGCACACGCTGTCGATCAAGGGCGAATCCTATCCAGAAAACGCCGCCGCCTTCTACGGTCCTGTGATCGCGCGCGTAAAAGCTTACCTCGACCAGTGCAGCGACGCCGAGATCACCGTGCACGTATCGCTGGCCTACTTCAACAGCTCCAGCACCAAGATGCTGTTCAGTTTCTTCGAGGCGCTGAACGAAGCCGCCATGGCCGGCAACCAGGTGCGCCTGAACTGGTATCACGACGAAGACGACGACACCATCCTCGAATTCGGCCAGGAACTGCAAGACGATTTCGGCGCGCTGGACTTCCACGATCACGCAGTGAGCAACTGATGAAACCCACGGCCGACGCCGACCTGTTTGCGCTGGAAAGCGCCGCGCTGGCCAACGCCAAGGCGGCACACGCCGACTCCAGCGCCGACCCACGCGCGGCATTGGCCGAAATGATCGTCCACTACGAGCGCCTGATGCGCGAGAGCCGCCGCCTGATCCGCCGCAGCGACCGCGCAGAACTGGACATGAACCAGATGAACCGCCAGCTGCACGAACTGGCGCAGCAGCTGGAATACCGCGCCACCCACGACCCGCTGAGCGGCGCGCTGAATCGCGCCGCCGTCATCGAGCAGGCGTCGGATTGCCTGGAGCATGGCGACATGGCGCTGATCGTGCTGGATATCGATCACTTCAAGTGGATCAACGACGACTTCGGCCACCCGGCCGGTGACACCGTCATCAAGACCGTGGTGGACTGCCTGAAGGCGCTGTTCGGTCCCGGCATCGCCATCGGCCGCGTCGGCGGCGAAGAATTTTCGGTGGTGTGGCCCACCTCCTCGCCCGAGGAAGCCAAGGAAGTGGGAATGCGCATCTGCGACGCCATCGCCGACCAGGTCTTCGGCGCACCGATCAACCGCCAAGTGACGGCCAGCGTAGGCGTCAGCTGGAACAGCATGGACACCAGCTTCGAGCTGGCCTACAGCCGCGCCGACGAGGCGCTGTACGCAGCCAAGCGCGCCGGCCGCAACTGCGTCAAGCTGTACTCGCAACTGCCGCTGCCGGTCACTCAGCCACCAACGTCCGAAGACGCTTCAACTCCTTGCCATTAGCCTTGCAGACGACGCGGAAGCCAGCGCTGATGCGTTCATCCGCGCCGGCCGCGCGCCAGAAGACAATGGCGGCATCGGCCGCCGCCAGCCAGTCGTCGCGCTCCGCCGGCAGTGGCAACGACGGCGCATACTCGCGCTGCGGCAGTTCCACGCCGCGCGCCGGCGCATACAGCATCGGCAGCATGTCGTAGGCTGGCGCCAATGCCAGCGGCGGCTGGCCGCTTTCCCCCTGCACGAAAGCCAGGTTCCCCTCGTGCATATCGCTGTTGGCGATCAGCCGGCCGAAGTGATACAGGCGGTTGATAGCCGCATGCGTGTCGGCGCTGATGTAACGTTCGGCCAGCAGGCGGGCAGCGGCGCGACTCCAGTTTTCGCCGGCCATGCCGAACAAGGCGGCGTCCAGCGCGGCCCAGGTGCAGACTGCCGAGCGGCCGAATTCTCCATGGCGGTCGAAGCGCTCCACTTCCAGAAAAGTACGATGGGCGGCGCGGTGGATGCGGCTGCGCGCGACCTGCAGCCGCAGTTCTGCTGCGATGGTGTCCAGCGCCAGGTGTTCGCACACCAGCAGGTCGGCCCAGCGCTGCGCGCCCGGCGTCTGGTCGTTGCCGGAAAATTTGACGATGACGTGGGCGCTTTCGCCGCCATGCTCGCGGAAGGCGGTAAATTTCGGAAATTCGCCGCCGGCCGAGGAACCGGCGTCGCCGGCCTGCATCGCCGCTGCGGCCAGTTCGGGATAGGCGCGTTCGGCCAGCAGCGCATGCCCTTGCTGCATGCTCTCCAGGTGACGCCGGTACGCGGCCTCGCCGATGATGTAGTTGCCGGCCGTGTCGTGGCCCAACTGCGCCAGCATGTAGAGGATGTCGTCTTCCGGCCATTTCTGCGGATCGGGACCGACTTGCAGCAGGCTGGCGTAGTTACGGGCGAAGTTGCGGCCTAAAAAACCCTGCGGCCGCATGTCGTCTAGCGGATATGGCAGGCCGGGGAACCAGCCGTCGCGCATTTCCGGCGCCAGCGGCCATTCAAGCGTTTGTTCGTAGCGCAGCGCGCAGCCGGCCGGGTAGATCGGATCGAGCATGGCGATCTGCTCCCCGCGTCCTTTGCGGTCGATGCGGTAGATGGGAATCGATTCGGTACTGCCGCGCAGCGGACGGCGCGCGGCGTAACTGGTGCGGCGGGCGGCGCCGCGCACCACGATCTGGTCGCCCAGTTCACGCACCATGCGCATCATGGTGGCGCGGCTGAGCGTGGGGCGGCTTTTCTGCAGGCGCAGCAGCAGATCGGCGCCGGACAGCACGCGCGCAAGTCGGAGAATGTGCAGTATATCGGTCATGTGAAACGTTTTATGAAACGATTCTAATGCATCAAATATAGCATATTCAATGACTTACGCGTATTTTTACCGGGATGGTGAAACGATTATTTGACCGGTGTGAGCAAAGGCTTGCCGTCAAAATGCGCGCGCAGGTTGTCGACCACCAGTTGGCCCATGGCGTGGCGGGTTTCCACCGTCAGGCTGCCGATGTGCGGCGTCAGCACCACGTTGTCGAGTTCACGCAGCGCGGCCGGCACGTTTGGCTCGTCGGCGAAGACGTCCAGCGCAGCCATGCCCAGCGTACCGTCGGCCAGCGCGGCGATCAACGCATCTTCATCCACCAGCGAACCGCGCGCGATGTTGACCAGCGTGCCTTGCTGGCCAAGCGCCGCTAGCACCGCCGCATTGATCGTGAGATGCGTGGCCGCGCCGCCCGGGGCAGCCACCACCAGATAATCGCTGCTCTCGGCCAGTGCCAGCAGCGACTCGGCGCGTGGCACCGGCGTGCCGTCGATGGCGCGCGGCTGGAAGTATTGCAGCGTCATGCCGAAGGCCTGCGCGCGCTCGCCGATGGCCTGGCCGATGCGGCCAAAACCATAAATGCCGCAAACCTTGCCGCGCAAGGTGCGCGTCGGCTTGATTGGTTTGCCGGCTTCCCACGAACCGTCGCGCACGAAAGTATCCAGTGCCGGCAGGCGGCGCGCGGCGGCCAGCAGCAGCGTCAGCGCCAGGTCGGCCACATCGTCGGTCAGCACGCCCGGGGTGTTGGTGACGGCGACACCGCGCGCACGCGTGGCTGCCAGGTCCACCGCATCGGTGCCGATGCCGTTGACGGCGACGATTTCTACTTTTGGCAACTGCGCCAGCAAATCGGCCTTGATGCCGATTGCACCGGTGGTCAATACGCCACGCACTTGCGGCGCCACGCCGGCCAGCCATTCGGCTTGCTGTTCGCGCGGCTGCTGCCACAGATGGTGGCAATGAAAATGCTGCGCCAACTGCGCCATCACATCGGCCGACGGACTGGCTGCCAGGACTAATACATCTGGTTTCATATCGATACCTACTCGGGTTAGCATGTGGCGATTGTACAAGCGCAGACGAATTCGCGTTGCCAGTCATGGACTTTCGGTCAGCATTTCCGTATGCTTGTTTCACCAACCAGAGGAGCGCGCCCTGATTTTGAACGATCACGCACCCATCTCTCCCGCTCCGGCAGCAGTCGCCCGCTGGCTGCGCACGGCCATGCTTGTACTGGCGGCCTGGCTGGCCGTGTGCGGCGCAGCCGGCGCCAGCCCGCAGCGCTGGAAGGCGCTTTCCACACCGTTGTTCGAGCATCTCGGACTGGATCAGGGCTTGCCGCACGCGGTGGGCATGACCATGGCGCAGGACGGCGATGGCTATATCTGGATCGGCACCCAGAGCGGCCTGGCACGCTGGGACGGCTATCGCACGCGTAGCTTCCATCACGACCCCGCACAACCAACCAGCCTGCCGGGCGACTTTATTCAGGTGCTGCACACCGACGTCAGCGGCCGCCTATGGGTGGGCATGGCCGCCGCCGGCCTGGCCATGTACGACAAGCACACCGAAAGCTTCATCCGCCCGCTTGATGAATTGAGTCGCGGCGCGGTCAGCGCCATTACAAGCGACAGCAAAGGCAATCTGTGGATCGGCACCGCCGATGGCCTGAAATACTACGACACCGTCAACTGCACCATCCGCCGCTACAGCCACGAAGACATGCCCGGCCTACCGGACAACCAGATCCGCGCCCTGCTGACGGACCGCGCCGGCACACTGTGGATCGGCAGCGCCAGTGGCCTGTCACGCATGAAGCCCGGCGGCGCCATCTCCACCATCACCATCAGCGGCGAGAAACCCGGCGCCTGGAGCGACGCCGTGCTGGCGCTGGGCGAGAACCAGCGCGGCCAGATCGCCTTCGGTACGCTGAAGAGCGGCATCGGCGTCATCGATCCGGGCGCCGGCACCGGCCGCATCGTCGCGCTGCCCGGCATCAAGGACGCCCAGGCCAATATGGTGCTGGCGGTGGTGGAGACGGTGCCCGGCACCTGGTGGGCCAGCACCTACGGCGGCGGCGTGATCGAATACCGCACCGACGTCGGCCGCGGCACGCGCATCCTGCACCAGCCGGCGGTGTCCTTCAGCCTCAGTAACGACCGCGCCGCCGCCCTGCTGCGCGACCGCAGCGGCATGATCTGGGTCACCACCGAGCGCGGGGTCGACATTCACGATCCGCACAGCGACGCGATCGACGCGGTATTCGGCGCCGAAGGCGCGCAGGAAGCCAGCATCTCGGCGCTGATGAGCGACAGCCACGGCGACGTCTGGATCGGCCTGGCCGACCAGGGCATCGACATCGTGCCGGCCAGCGGCGTGCGACGTGCCGCGCTACGCCCCGATCCGCACAAGCCGGAAACCGCGCTACCCAACCGCATGGTGCTGGCGATGGCCGAGGCGGAGCCCGGCGAAGCCTGGATCGGCACTCAGCTCGGCCTTTACCGGACCAGTAAAAACGGCACCGCCGTACGTCGTGTGCCGCTGCCGCAGGCCAATCCCTATCCACGCACCGGCACCATCCTCGTGCGCAAGGGCGAACTGTGGCTGGGCACTTTTGAAGGACTGCTGCGCTACAATCCCACCACCGGCGCGCTGCAGCATTACGTGCAGGGTGCCCAGGAAGGTGGCGGCCTGACCGACAACCGCATTCACGCGGTGCTGGGCGACGCCGACGGCGCGTTGTGGGTGGCGACCCGCAATGGCCTCAACCGCCTCGACCCCGATAGCGGCAAGGTGGAACAGATCAAGGCCAATGCCGCCAAGCCGGATGCGCTGTCGGAAGCGGTCATCAGCTCCCTGGTGATCGACCGGCGCGGACGGCTGTGGGTCGGCACCTACGGCGGCGGCATCTGCATCATGACCGGGCGCGATGCGCTGGGCGAACCGGTGTTCGAGCGGCTCGGCACCAACACCGGGCTGACCACCGGCACCATCATGGGCCTTCAATCCGATCCTTCCGGCCGCATGTGGGCCGCCACCTCGGACAGCATCGCCGTGATCGATTCCGGCACCTTGAAGGCGCGCGCGCTGAGCCGCGCCGATGGCCTGCCGTTTCGCACCTTCTTTATCGGCGCCAGCACCGTCACGGCGGAACGCGATTTGCTGTTCGGCGCCACCTCGGGCCTGGCGGTGGTCTATCCGGGCCGCCTGAACGACTGGTCGTATCGTCCGCCGCTGGTAATCAGCGCCGTGCGGCTGGACCAGCGCTCGGTGCCGCCGTCCGAAATGGCGACCAAGGATGGCCCGACGCTGGTGCTGCAACCGGATAACCAGAGCTTTGAAGTGGAGCTGGCGGCGCTGGACTATTCAGCGCCGCAGCGCAACCGCTACTCCTATCTACTGGAAGGGTTCGACCAGCGTTGGCAGGAGGTTGACGCCAGCCGGCGTATCGCCTCCTACAACCACCTGCCGCCGGGCTCCTATGTCCTGCGCATGCGCGGCAGTAACCGCGAAGGCCTGTGGAATGCCGACGAGCTGACGCTGCGCGTGATCGTGCTGCCGGCCTGGCACCAGACCTGGTGGGCGCGGCTGGGCTACTTGCTGGTCTTCTGCGCGCTGGCGTGGACGCTGGTGCGCTGGCGCGTGCGGCACCTGCAACGCAAGCAGGAAGCTTTGCAGGCGCTGGTCTACTCGCGCACACAGCACCTGGAGAAGCTGAATGCCATCGTCAAATCCATCAACGAACAGATGGACTTCGACGCCCTGCTGCACACAATCCTGCATGAATCGACCATCATCAAAGGCATCGACTCGGCGCTGGCCCTGGTGCGCGAACAAGGCACCGACACCCTCAGCCTGCGCGCGGCCTGGGGCCGCATCGACGCCGCCGCCGACGCCTACCGCATCGACCTGCGTCAGGCGGAACTGCGCTACGCGCCGGCCGACTGCATGATCGCGCCGGATATCTTCGAGGTCCACCATTCCAACTCGCTGCCGGGCGATGTGTGCGCGCTGCTGTCGGTGCGGGTGGTGATCGACGGCCAGGTCGAGGGCTATCTGATTTTTGAAAACTACCAGTACCAGGCCACGTTTGAAGGAAGCGACCTGGATCTGTTGAAGGCGCTGAAAGAGCCCTTCACCTCAGCCTACCTGAAAGCGCGCGCCATGCGCATGATCGAGAAAGCCCGTGCCAACGCCGAAGCGGCCACCCGCGCCAAGAGCGAATTCCTGGCCAATATCAGTCACGAAATCCGCACGCCGATGAACGCCATCCTCGGTTTTGCGGGACTCGGCACCCACCTCGACCTGCCGGCGCAGCCGCTCGACTACTTCCGCAAGATCAGCCGCGCCGGCCAAAGCCTGCTACAGATCATCAACGACGTGCTGGACTTTTCCAAGATCGAATCCGGCAAGCTGGAACTGGAAGCCCTGCCCTTCGACCTGCCCGATACGCTGAACCAGATTGCCGACCTGTTTGCATGGCGCGCCGCCGAGCGTGGACTGGAACTGGTGATCGGCGCCGCGCCGGACGTCCCCTCCAACCTGCTGGGCGACCCGCTGCGGCTGGGACAAATCCTGGTCAACCTGGTCGGCAATGCGCTCAAGTTCACGGCGCGCGGCCACATCGAACTGCGGGTGGAGGTGGACGCGAGCAGCCCGACCGTGATGGCCGGCGCGCCGCTGGTGCTGCGCTTTACGGTGGAGGATTCGGGCCTGGGCATCAGCGACGAGCAGCAGGCGCGCCTGTTCCAGGCGTTTGCGCAGGCCGACGCCAGCACCACGCGGCTGTACGGCGGCACCGGCCTGGGTCTGGCCATTTCGCAGCAACTGGTGCGCAAGATGGGCGGCGAATTCCGCGTCGATAGCGAACCTGGGGTCGGCAGCAGCTTCAGTTTCACCGTGCATTTGCAGGCGGCGACCGACCTGTCGCCGCGCGTGCAGCCAGTGCCGCCGGCCGCGCAGGGGAAGC
The DNA here is from genome assembly GCF_012849375.1 of Duganella dendranthematis. Taxonomy (NCBI): domain Bacteria; kingdom Pseudomonadati; phylum Pseudomonadota; class Betaproteobacteria; order Burkholderiales; family Oxalobacteraceae; genus Duganella; species Duganella dendranthematis. The sequence goes on along the minus strand of NZ_CP051684.1, from coordinate 5,581,650 downwards.
GGGTGCTGGTGGTGGACGACAGCGAATCGAGCCGCCATATGCTGAAGATCCAGCTGGCCATGCTGGGATTGAAAGCGCGCGCGGTCGGTTCGGGCACGGCGGCGGTGGCGGCCATGCAGCTCGATCCCTACGACGTGCTGCTGATCGACGCCGACATGCCGGACCTGGACGGCATCGACACGCTGCACCGCATCGCCGAAGATGCCGAACTGGCGGCAGTGCCGGCGGTGCTGATGGTAACGGCCTACTCGCGCGAGCATGACAAGGATGTCATCGAGCAGACCCGCAACATGCCCTTCCTCGACAAGCCGGCCAATCCGCAGCAACTGCGCAACGCCGTGCTGTCGGCGCTGGGACTGGAGGCCAGCCAGCAGATGGCGGCCAGCAGCGCGCCGCCGTCGTTGGCGATCCAGCGCATCCGCAACGCGCGCGTGCTGGTGGTGGATGACAACTCGATCAACCAGCAGGTGGCCAGCGAGATCCTGCAACGCGCCGGCGTCAAGGTCGACCTGGCCGCCAGTGGCGAAGAATCGGCGCGCATGATCGACGCCGAAAGTTACGATGCGGTGCTGATGGACATCCAGATGCCGGACATGGACGGCTACCAGTCGACGGCGCTGATCCGCAAGAACGAGCGGCATGCGGCGCTGCCGATCATCGCCATGACCGCCCATGCGGTGGCCGGCTACCGCGAACGCTGCCTGGAGCGCGGCATGAATGACTACGTCACCAAGCCGATCGACCCGGATACCTTGTATGCGGTGCTGGCAACCTGGGTGCAGCCGGATTTGAGTCGCGCCGCAGGGGCGGAAGTGCCGGCAGTGGGGCAGTGTCGGCCAGCGCCGGGATGCCGGTGATGCCGCGTGCGGGCATCGATATGCAGGCGGCCATGGAGCGCCTGGGCGGCCATGGCGCGCTGCTGGTGCAGCTACTGGGGCTGTTCGCCCACGATTTTGAATCGACTGTGCAGCAGATTCATGATGCCATCCATGCAGGCGAACTCGCGCGCGCCGCGGATCTGGTACACAAGATCCGCGGCGCGGCCGGCAACCTGTCGGCCAACGAGCTGTTTGCCACCTCCGGAGCACTGGAGGATCGCCTGCGGGCGGAACCGCAGGCGCTGGCCGATTTGCTGCGTGACTTCGTCAGCGAGTTCGACGTCGTCATGGCCAGCGCGCGCAGCGCAGTGGCCACACCCGAGACCGAGGTCCCGGAGGTGCTTTAAGCGCGCGCCTTGGACACGGCGATCTGGTCCAGGATGTGTTTCGGCACTTCAGCGTAGTGCTTGAACTCCATCGTGTAAGTCGCGCGGCCCTGGGTCAGCGAACGCAGCGTGGTCGAGTAGCCGAACATCTCGGCCAGCGGCACCGACGCGCGGATGATCTTGCCGCCGCCGCCCGGAATCTCATCCATACCCTGCACCATGCCGCGCCGCGACGTCAGATCGCCCATGGCGTTGCCCATGAACTCTTCCGGCGTCTCGACCTCGACCTGCATCAGCGGCTCCAGCAGCACCGGACCGGCGCGCCGCATGCCTTCCTTGAACGCCATCGAACCGGCCATGCGGAACGCATTCTCGTTCGAGTCGACATCGTGGTACGAACCGAAGGTCAGCGTGGCCCGCACATCGACCACTGGATAACCGGCCAGCACGCCGGCACGCAGCGTCTCCTGGATACCCTTGTCGACCGCCGGAATGAACTCGCGCGGCACCACGCCGCCCTTGATGGCGTCGACAAACTCGTAGCCCTTGCCGCCCGCCGGCAACGGCTCCAGCGTCAGCACCACGTGACCGTACTGGCCACGGCCGCCCGATTGCTTGACGAACTTGCCTTCGACATCGGTGGCGACCTTGGTGATGGTCTCGCGGTAAGCCACCTGCGGCTTGCCGACGGTCGCTTCGACGCCGAATTCGCGTCGCATGCGGTCAACCAGAATCTCCAGGTGCAGCTCGCCCATGCCGGACATGATGGTCTGGCCCGATTCCTCGTCGGTATGCACGCGGAACGACGGGTCTTCCTGCGCCAGGCGATTCAGGGCGATGCCCATTTTCTCCTGGTCGACCTTGGTCTTCGGTTCCACCGCCTGCGAAATGACCGGCTCGGGGAAGATCATTTTTTCCAGCACGATCACATGATCCGGTGAACTCAGCGTATCGCCGGTGGTGACGCCTTTCAGGCCGACCGCCGCGGCGATGTCGCCCGCGTACACTTCCTTGATTTCCTTGCGCTCGTTGGCGTGCATCTGCAAAATGCGGCCCAGGCGTTCTTTCTGCGACTTGGTCGGGTTATAGACCGTGTCGCCGGAATTCACCACGCCGGAATACACGCGGAAGAAGGTCAACTGGCCGACAAACGGGTCGGTCATGATCTTGAACGCCAGCGCAGCAAACGGATCGTCGTCGGTCGGATGACGCTCGATGGGATGGTCCGCTTCATCCGTACCGGCGATCGCCGGCACATCCACCGGCGACGGCAGATATTCGATCACCGCATCCAGCATCGCCTGCACGCCCCGGTTCTTGAAGGCGCTGCCGGCCAGCATCGGCACGATTTCATTGCGGATGGTGCGCAGGCGCAGGCCGGTCTTGATTTCCTCTTCGGTCAGCACGCCGCCGTCCAGGTATTTCTCCAGCAGTTCGGGCGTGCCTTCGGCTGCGGCTTCGACCATCTTGTCGCGCCACTCCTGTGCCACCGCCTGCAACTCGGCCGGGATGTCTTCATAGGTGAACTTGACGCCCAGCGTCTCGTCATCCCAGTTAATTGCGCGCATCTTGACCAGGTCGATCACGCCGTGGAAGTTGTCCTCGGCGCCCAGCGGCACCTGAATCGGCACCGCCACGCCCTTGAGGCGATTGGCGACCTGCTCGCGCACGCGGAAGAAATCGGCGCCGACGCGGTCCATCTTGTTGACGAAGGCGATCCGCGGCACTTTGTACTTGTTTGCCTGGCGCCACACGGTCTCCGACTGCGGCTGCACGCCGCCGACGGCGTCGTACACCATCACGGCGCCGTCCAGCACACGCATGGAGCGCTCGACTTCAATCGTGAAGTCGACGTGACCCGGGGTATCGATGATGTTGATGCGGTGCTCGGGGAAATTGCCGGCCATGCCTTTCCAAAAGGCGGTGGTGGCGGCCGAGGTAATGGTGATCCCGCGTTCCTGTTCCTGCTCCATCCAGTCCATCGTGGCGGCACCGTTATGTACCTCACCGATTTTATGGTTGACTCCGGTATAAAACAGGATGCGCTCCGTCGTCGTCGTTTTGCCAGCGTCGATGTGCGCGCTGATGCCGATGTTGCGGTAACGCTCGATGGGGGTCTTGCGGGTCATTACGATCTCCTTGGATATACAGCTTCGGAAGTCCCAAGTGCGGCGATAGTTGCCGAATTCAAGGGCCCGTTACCGTGCGACATGTTGAATAGCAATTAATGTAATCTCTAACATTATTGAAATAGCTTAACTCTCACCTGGACCCACTGCATGCGCGCATCAACCAAAACGACTCTTTTACTTACTTTAGGCATGGCCCCGGCTCTGGCTTTAGCCCAGGCCCAGGTCTCCGACGTCGAGCTGCGTCTCGAACGCTGCTCGGTGCTGGGCGACGCCAGCGCGCGCCTCGCCTGTTACGACGGCCTGGCCAAAAACGCGCCGGTGGTGCAAAAAGCCGGCGAAAACGCCATCGTCGCGCCGGCCGCCGATGCCAACAATGGCACCGTCGCTTCGGCCGATGCCCCGGCCCGCACGCAGCCGGCCGCGCCGCCGCCGGAGCCGAACGTATCGCCCAAGGTGGCCGCACTGACCACCATTGCGCCCGAGGATACCGTGTCGCGCATGGTGCAGGAATGGGAACTGGACCGCTCGTCCAAACGCGGTGTGTTCAATTTCCGCCCTCATCGTCCCAGCTATTTGTTACTCGCCAATTACAGCACCAGCTCCAACGATACGCCTTTTGACGAGTTTACGCCGGGCGGCATCAAATCCAAGCACGTGGAGCTGACTTACCAGATCAGTTTCAAGATGAAGATGATCGAGCAGCTGCTGAGTACGCCGGTGGATTTGTGGTTTGGCTACACCCAGAACAGCTTCTGGCAAGCGTACAACCGCGCTGCCTCCAGCCCGTTCCGCGAAACCAACTATCAGCCTGAGCTGATGCTGACCACGCCGCTGGCATTGGACCTGGGTATTCTGGACGTACGCTATCTGACGCTGGCGCTGAACCACCAGTCGAACGGCCAGACCTCGACGCTGTCGCGCAGCTGGAACCGGATTTATGCGGAAGTGGGAGCGGAAAAAGGCAAGTTCGGCGTCTCGTTCCGCCTGTGGAAGCGCCTCGACAACGCCCGTTCGGACAACGACAACATCGACATCACCGATTACATGGGCCATGGCGACGTGCGCGCCACCTACCGCTTCGACGGCCACGAGCTGTCGCTGCTGGCGCGGCGCAATATCTCGACCGGTCACGGCGCGTTGCAAGCCGGCTGGGCCTTCCCTGTGGTGGCCAACCTGAACGGTTACGTGCAGGTGTTCAGCGGCTACGGCCAGAGCCTGATCGATTACAACTATTCGCAGAAGTCGGTCGGCGCCGGCTTCCTGGTCAAGTTTTAACGAGGATTACCACCCAGGATGCGCGCTGGCAGCATGACGACGGCGCGCAGCAGTTCAAACACGCCTTCGACGCCGATGCCGATCAGCCGGAACGGCAACGTTATCAGCCACAGAATCGGATATAACACCAGCGCCAGCAACGCCAGCGGCCAGCAAAAGAACAGCAACGCCAGCCACAGTAGAAAACTCAGCATGAGAAGCTCCCGATACGGTTAATTTATTGTCTATAATGTCACTCTAATAGAGCAGTGCCGCACACGCAATCCTGGTGCGACCAGCTGCATAAAACGCCGATCAATCGTCGGTTTCAGGGGACAAACGGAGTAGCTCATGCATACATCGTGGTATCTGGCCGCGCTGCTTATCAGCGCCAGCCTGTTGGACGCGCACGCCCAGCAGCCGGCATCGGCCGCCCCCAGCGTCACGGTCGCCGGCCAGCGTCATGCGTCGGATTGGTTCCGGGTGGAAAGCCAGCATGTCATCGTGTATTCCGACACCAGCAATGACGAAGTCGCCTTGCTGCTCAACCAGCTGGAAAAGCTGCACCAGATGCTGCGGGTCTACACCAAGCCCTTCCTGAAAGCCACCGGCAACGAGCCCAAGCTGACGTTCTATTACCACGACAGCGCCAACGATCTCGACGGCCTGGCCAACGACCAGCCAGCCGACGCCATCGGCCTGTACAGCAGCTGCACTGCGGGCGTGCAAGGCTTCGGCGTTCAACTGAGCAAGCTGGAGCGGCCGGAGCAGTTACACCTGCCCAAGGTCGACCAGAGCGAGAGCCTGTCCTATCTGTTCGAGGCGTACACCCGCCACTTCATCTACCGCTATACCGATGTGCGCGCGCCGACCTCGTTCATCGAGGGCCTGGCGCAGTATTTCGCCAGCGCGCGCTTCTCGGACACGCAGATGCTGGTAGGCCGCGCGCCGCTCAACGTCAACCGCTACCTGTCCTTCCTCGACGACGGCAATACCTACTACCTCGACTACAAGGACATTCTGGAGCAGAACGACACGCGCGCCATCGGCAATATGTCAAAAGCCGGCATCAAGCTGGAATTCGCCGCCCGCTCGTGGCTGCTGACGCATTACATGCTGTCTTCCGACGACAACCGCAACAAGCTGGTCAACTATCTGGCGGCCGTGTACCGCGACACGCCGATCCCGCAGGCGTTCGAGCAAGCGTATGGCATCAAGACCGGTGATCTCGGCAAAGAGATGTGGCGCTACCGGAATACCTCGATCAAGGTGCTGCAGGTGGATGTGCCGGACCTGCCGGCCGCCGTCATGGATTTCAGAACTCTGCCGCAATCATCGGGAGAATTCGTGCTGGCCGAGTCGGCGCTCAAGTCCTGCCCTACCCGCCCGGCCGGCGAAGCGCTGCTGCGCCAGACCGCGCGCGGGGCAGCCAATTACCCATCCAACGATTATGCCCAGCTGGTGCTGAGCCGCGCGCAGATCGACTGGGGTAATCCGAAGGACGCGCTGCCTTACTTGGGCGCGGCGGCCAAAAAGCCGGGCGCCAGCGCCGAAGTGTTATACCTGCTGGGCCAGGCCCAACTGCGTTTGTCGCAACTCGATGCCGCCCGCAACAGTCTGGGGCAGTCGCTGAATCTGGACCCGAAATCGGCCGAAGCCGCCTACGCGCTGTACCAGGCCGGCATACAATCGGGCCAGCCGCCGGACGACGACACACTGGCCGCCGCCATCGTCGCCTTCAACAACGGCCATGAAGTCACCACGCTGGCCCGCTCGGCCGCACTGGCCTATGCCTATGCGGGCGACAAGGCGCATGCCCGCAACGCCCTCAAGCTGATGGCGCATAACATCCGCGAGCCGGAACTGTCGGCATGGGCAAAAATCTGGCTGGGCAAACTGGCCGCCGGCGTCGGCAAGGACGAGCTGCTGGCCGAGATGCGCGTGCAGCCAGCGGCCGGCACGGCGTTCAGAGAATGGACCATCGCCACGGCGACGGTGATGCAGGATATCGAGCGTAACGCCGGGCTGAAGAAGGCGCGCAGCTACCTCGACCAGCAAAGCGTCAATCCGACCAATCCGGACAGAGCCTTGCAGTCGACGTTTGGCGGCAGCCGCTAATTAGGCGAAGGCGGCAACGCGCTGCGGTTGCAGCGCGGCCTCGTACAGCACTTCGGCTTGCAGTGACGCTTGCAGCGACGGAATGGCGCCGCCCGCGCGGTACTGGAAGCTGACTTGCAGCACGTCGCCTTCGCGCGCCTTGATCGGCGTCGCCAGCGGCAGCGTCATGTAGCCCATCAGCCAGTCGATGGTGCTGGAACGCTCCTGCACCACTTGCAGGATGTTCTTGGTAACAAAGCGCATGGCGTTGATTTCGCCGTTGCGCTCAACCACAAACTTGCCTTGCCACGAATAGACCAGTTCGTTCGGCTGGTTGAAGTCGATGATGCTGTAGACGGCCGGCGGCGCCATTTCCACCGTGCCTGGATAAATCACCGTGGTTTCCTGGAATTGCACAATCGGCGCGTAGAAGCCTTCGAAGTCGTACTCCTGCTGTAACGGCTGCACCGCCATGATCACGGCTTCCGGCAGGAAGATCGGCAGCGGACCGCCGAAACGCTCCAGATAACGGCGCTTGAACGATTCGATCACCTCGACCTGCTTTTCGCGCAGCATGCCGACGTGCAGCATCTCGCAGATGACCACATCGACCGGCTCCGGCGGCAGGTATTCAAAGGCGTCGGCGTGGATCACCTCGACCTTGTCGCCGTTCGGATTGAGCGCCAGAAACTTGCGCGCTTCCCTCACCATGTCCGGATTGAACTCGACGCAATACACCTTGGACGCCTGCGACGCCGCAAACCACGACAACACGCCAGTGCCGCCACCCAGCTCCAGCACCTTGGCGCCAGGCTTGACCGCATACGCGATCGCCGACTTGAAGGGATGCATGCGGTTCTGGTCCATCAGCATATTGTGATGGTAGTGGAGTGGAATGAACTGCCCCAGATAGCAGCTTTCGATTTCGCGTTCGTTGAGCATGGTGGTCCTTGGTAGATGCGCTGAGGACATTATCGTTAAGATTGTTGATGTCCTATGCTGGGAACTGGGAGGCAAATACCCGCCAATTCAATTAGTGCTCTGCGGTTAACCATTAAACATTATTGCGCTTATACTAGCGGCGATTCGCTTCGGAGATACCATGTCCATCCAGTTTCGCAATAATGTCCACTGTCACGGCGACGGCCCGGTTACGCTCATGTTCGTCCATGGCTATGGCTGCGACCAGCAGATGTGGCGTTTCATCTACCCGTCGTTTCTCGGCCGCTACCGGGTGGTGCTGATGGACCTGACCGGCAGCGGCGGTTCGGACCTGAGCGCCTACGACCGCGACAAGTACAGCACGCTGTACGGCCATGCGGAAGACATTCTCGACGTGATCGACCTGTACGCCAAGGCGCCGGTGGTGTTTATCGGCCATTCCGTCAGCGCCATGATCGGCATGCTGGCGTCCATCATGTCGCCGGAAAAATTTACCGCGCAGATTATGGTGAGCCCGTCGCCCTGCTACATCAACGACGGCGATTACGTGGGCGGCTTCAATGCGGAAGACATCGATGGTCTGCTGCAGCTGATGGAAATTGATTATGACAGCTGGATCAGGCGCATGGCGCCAGTGATCATGGGTGCGCCGCGCCAGCCTATCCTGCAGGAAGAGCTGCTGACGCGCTTTTCAAAGAACGATCCGGAGATCACGCGTCACTTCGCTCGCGTGACCTTTACCGCCGACCACCGCGCCGAGGTGGAAAAATCGACCGTGCCGGCGCTGATTCTGCAATGTAGCGACGACCTGATCGCCCCACGCGAGGTGGGCGACTACCTGCACCGGCACCTGGCCAACAGCCAGCTGGCGGTGATCAACAATGTCGGCCATTGTCCGCATATGAGTTCGCCGACGCCAAGTTCCGACCTCATCGAGGATTACCTGCTGCATATCGGCGCTTGAGTTAGCTACCTCGCGCACGTTACAACAGGTAACAGCTTGGCGGGCGGCCGCCTGCTAACCTAGCCTCAACGATTAGCGAGGAAGGAAGCCATCATGGCCGCTCAAGCAAAACATCTGATGTCGTCGACGCTGCTGTTAAGCCTGTTGACGCTGGCCGGCTGCAACAAGCCGGTGGACCCGCAACAACCCAAGGTCGCGCTCGCCCCAACAGCGCAACCTGCGCAACCGTACACACCGCCTACTGCGGAGCAGCTGTCGCAGATGGTCGCGCCGATCGCCCTGTTCCCTGACAAGCTGGTGGGGCAAGTACTGGCCGGCGCCACCTATCCGGCGCAGATCAGCAAGGCCGACCAGTGGCTGGCGCAGAATCCATCGCTCAAGGGCGATGCGCTGCAATCGGCCGAAGCCAATCAACCGTGGGATGTCAGCGTCAAGTCGCTGACCGCCTTCCCCAGCGTGCTGGACCAGATGGCCGCCAATCCCCAGTGGACCACCTCGCTCGGCCAGGCCTATGCCAACGATCCGAACGATGTGATGAACGCCATCCAGGTGATGCGGCAACGCGCGCAACAGGCGGGCAATCTGAAGACCACGCCGAAGCTGCGGGTATCGACCACGCTTCGGGCGACGCCGCCGCCAGACTACATCGATGAGCCACCGCCGGACCAGGTGGTGTATGCCGGGCCGGCAGTGATTCCGCCACCTCCGCAAACCATCATCATCGAGCCGGCCGAGCCGGACGTGGTCTACGTGCCGCAATATAACCCGACCGTGGTGTATGGCGAGCCGGTGGCGGTGTATCCGGGTTGGCGCTATCGCGAACCTGCATATGTCGGCAGCGATCTGGTAACGACCGGCGCGATCACGTTTGGCATCGGTGTGCTGGTGGGCGCTGCGTTCAGCCATCACCATGACTATGGTTGGAATTCGTGGGGCGTGAACTGGGGCGGGCCCGCACATGGGGGTGGCGGCTGGCACCGGCCGGCGGTGGTGTACAACAACAACACGTACATAAGCAAATCGGTCACGGTCAATAACTACGGCCCGCGCGGCGGTGCACTGGCCGCGCATGCGCAGCCGCCAATGCGTCCCGCAGGCCCGCCGCCAATGCCGATGCAGCCGCGAGGAGCCGGGCCGATGGCGATGCAGCCCCATCCGTCCGGACCGATGACCATGCCACACTTTACGCATCACGATGCAGTGCCCGGCGCCCGTCCGCCGATGATGGCGGCGCAACACGGCGCGGGACCGCAGGGCGCGGGACAGCCGGATTTCCGACAACCGCCGCAAATGGCGCAGCAGATGCAGCCGCACGGGGCGTCGACGATGCACATGCCGCAGGCAATGCAGCAACGTCAGCCAGCGCAGCAGCACGGGTCGGCGAATATGGCTAACCAGCTGAGTGCGCAACAGCATAACCCAGCGGTACAGCAGCACCAACAGGCTCAGCAACAGCAACAACGACAGCAAGAGCACAACATGGCGCAGCGTCAGGCCGCTCAGCAGCAGCAGCAGCGACAGCACGAGCAGCACGAGCAGCAGCGCCAGCAGATGGCATCACGCCAGCCGCCGGCCATGCACGCGGACGCGGGCGCCGCACACGCGGCAATGCCGCATCAGGACGCCAATCCCCCGAGCGCGCGCAGGCTCATGTGATGCACCAGGAAGCGCCAGCCATGCAGGCCCGCCCCGCCGGTCCTCCGCAGCCGAGCCACGAGCAACGGCAAGCGCCACGGCACGAGCAGGCCGCCCATCAAGAGCAGCATGACAAGCACGAGCACCACGGCTAGCGCGGCTTCTTGTTCGCCAGGAAGGCGTTGATAGTCTTGGCGATCCAAGGCTTGTCAGCCTTCTCGGCAAAACCGGCGGCGGTCAAGTGGAAGCCGCCGTCTTTCAGCGTCGCGTCGGCGCCTTGATTTAGCAAGAGTTCGACGACCTCTTCCTGCCCCTCGCGGGCGGCGATCATCAACGGCGTCATGCCGGACGGCGTTTCGGCATCAATATAGGCGTACTTATCGAGCAGGATGGTGGTGATTTCCACGCTGCCGGATGCTGCTGCGTAATGCAGCGCCGTCCAGCCCTTCTGGTTGACCTGGGCACCGCGCTTGAGTAATTCCAGCAGCGCCGTCTTGTTCTTGCGAAAAGCGGCCATCATGAGCGCCGTGTTGCCATTGGGCGCCTTGGCTTCCAGGTCGATGCCTTTCTGGGCCATCAGCACTCGCGCCACATTCAGCGCCTCATAGCGCATTGCCACAATCAGGCCAGTCTCGCCGTTGGAATCGCGCGCATTCGGATTGACGCCACGCGCCAGCATCTTCTTCACGCGCTCGGCGCCATCCAGCTGCGCCGCACGGAAGAATTCGACCTCATCGTCGCTCTGCTCGGCAGCAAACGCCGGACGGGCCGCAAACGCAGCCAAAGCCAGCAAAGCAATCCGGCGCCGCATCATGCCGGCACGTTAAACAGTGTGCGGAAATTGGCCGTCGTCTGCTCAGCCACCTGTTCCACCGACACGCCCTTCAACTTGGCGATGTATTCGCCCACATGCGCCACAAAACCCGGCTCATTCATGCGGCCACGGAACGGCACCGGCGCCAGATACGGCGAATCGGTCTCGATCAGAATGCGCTCCAGCGGCAATTCCAGCGCCACCGCCTGCAAATCCTTGGCGCTCTTGAACGTCACGATGCCCGAGAAGGAAATATAGAAGCCCATCTCAATGGCCGCGCGCGCCACTTCCAGCGACTCGGTAAAGCAATGCATTACACCGGCCACGCCGCCCGCCTCGGTGCCGGCGCCCTCTTCGCGCATGATGCGGATGGTGTCCTCGCTAGCGCTGCGGGTGTGAATGATCAGCGGCTTGCGGGCAATCCGCGACGCCTTGATATGGGTGCGGAAGCGCTCGCGCTGCCATTCCAGGTCGCCTTCCAGACGGAAGTAATCGAGGCCGGTCTCGCCAATGGCGATGATTTTTGGATCGTCCGCCAGTTGCACCAGCTGTTCCACCGACGGTTCCGGCGTGTCTTCATAGTCCGGATGCACGCCGACCGAGGCGTAGATATGCGGATATTGATGGGCCAGCGCCAGCACCTGCGGAAAGTCCGGCAGGTCAACCGACACGCACAGCGCGTGGGTGACCTGGTTCTCCGCCATCTTGGCGAGAATCTCAGGCATGCGAGCGGCCAGCTCAGGGAAATTGATGTGGCAATGAGAGTCGATATACATGCTGCGATTGTACCTGATCACGCCGGCCAGTCCTTTTGTGGAATCGATACCACTGCGCCGCAAGAAAACGCTTTCATTTTTAATATTGGCAAGTTAGTATCGCTCAGCGGTATGTAATTACATTACACAAAATAAAAAATACGGAGACTTTATGAACACTAGCGAAATCTTTCTGCTGGCGATGCTGCTCATCTTCGCCGTGCCTTATCTGTTCTGGCGGCTGCTGAAAACCGATTATTTTGCGCCGTTGGTGGTAGTCCAGATCATCATGGGCGTCATCCTCGGCCCTGGCGTCATGGGCAACCTATTCCCCGATTACCATAAGTTCGTCTTCAATCCGGACGTCGTCAAAACCCTCAACGGCGTCTCGATGTGGGGGGTGATCCTGTTCGTGATGCTGGCCGGCGTCGAACTGGACTTGAAGAAAACCTGGCAATATCGCCGCGAAAGCATGACCACCGCCGGTCTGTCGCTGGGCATGCCGCTGTTGTTCGGCTGCGGCGCCGCCCTGCTGCTGCTGAATTACCAGGGTTGGATCGGCGCCAAAGCCGCTCCTTGGCAATTCCTGATCGGCACCGGCATGGCCTGCGCCGTGACCGCGCTGCCGGTGCTGGTGATGCTGCTGGAAAAACTGGAGATCCTGCGCCAGCCGATGGGCCAGCGCCTGCTGCGCTACGCCAGCCTGGACGACGTCGCCATCTGGGGCGTGCTGGCGCTGCTGATGCTGGATTGGGAACGCGTCGGCCGCCAGGCCGGCTTCCTGGCCGCCTTCGCCATCCTGACCTTCGCCTATCGCCGCCTGATGGTGCGCCTGAACAAGAACGACCGTTGGGCCGTGGCCCTGATCTGGCTCATCGCCTGCTCCTTTGGCGCCGACTGGGCCGGCTTGCACTTCATGGTCGGCGCCTTCCTGGCCGGCGTGGTGATGGACGCCGACTGGTTCGGCCAGGAAGCACTCGACGCCATGTTCAAGAACGTGCTGCTGATCCTGATGCCGGTATTTTTCCTCAGCACTGGGCTGCGCACCAAGTGGGACATGGGCGGCTATTCCGTGTTCTTCGTCGCCGGCCTGCTGTTGCTGGCCTCAGTGGGGGGCAAGCTGGCGGCGGCGCACATGGCCGGCAAGATCCTCAAATGGAAGGATGGCGAAGCCTCGATCATCGGCTGGCTGCTGCAATCCAAGGGCTTGATCGAAATCGTGTTCGCCAATATCCTGTTGGACAAGCAGATCATCACCAGCGAGACGTTCACCGCGCTCCTGTTGATGGCGGTCGGCAGCACCATGCTGACCATCCCTCTGGTCCACCCCAAGCTGCACCGTGCACAGAATCGCGGGCTGGTTGGCCAGGCAAGTTAGGAGACAGAGACCATGGCACGCATAGGATTGAGCAAATCGGAAGTCAAGGCCAGCCGCGACCAGTTGCTGGCCGAGGGACGCTATCCGTCCGTCGATGCGGTGCGGGCCGCGCTGGGTACCGGCTCGAAGTCGACCATTCACCGCCATCTGAAGGAACTGAGCGACGAAGACGGCCAGCCCGGCATCAAGCGGGACGACACGGCGCGCAGCCTGCAAGTGATGGTGGAACAACTGGCCGGCCAGTTGCACGATGATGCCGAACGCCGCTACCGCGCGCTGTACGCCGCGCATCAGCTGGCCATGCAGGAAAAGGAGCAGGAGCTGGCCGCGTTACGAGAAACAGTCGAGCGGCTGCAATTACGCGTGGACGAGCTGGAAATCGACGCCTACGCCAGCCAGCCGCACGATCATGGCTTCGGCAACTTCAGCCACCTGTACGCCAGTTCGCGTGGCGGCTTGAACGACAGCACGGCCTTCAGCATGGTGCTGTCCGGCGGCCGCTCGTCGGTGTTTGACGTCGACAGCCGGCCGATCCACTACAAGGTGTGAGTGGCGCGTGACGAGCGCAGCGCGGCGCCGAGGATTTCTTCAATCCTCAGCCTGGCGCGCTGGCCGCTCTCGTCATCCGGGAAATGCACGCCGATGCCCTGCGCCTTGTTGTTGTGCGCGCCGGGCGGCGTGATCCAGGCGACCTTGCCGGCGATCGGGTATTTGTTGGGGTCGTCCATCAGCGCCAGGATCAGATAAATCTCGTCGCCGAGCTTGTACGGTTTCTGGGTCGGCACGAACATGCCGCCGTTTTTCAGGAACGGCATATAGGCCGCGTACAACGCGGCCTTTTCCTTGATTGCCAGCGATAGCACCGTCGGCCGTGGCGTCATGGGCACGGTGTTCGGGTCGAGTGGGCTGGCAGCGGACATTCCTTACCTTTCAGGCGCAGCAGCTGGCGTAATCCAGCAGCATCTCTTCCAAAAACAGCTTGGGCGACAGCGGGTGATCGGCCGTCGCGCGGCGTTCGTTCGCGCTCTTGATTGCTGCCAGCAGACGGCTGACGTGAATCTTGTCGGCCAGGCTGGCCAGCTCTTTCTGGTAGCGCGGATAATACCGGATGTTACCTGCCAGTTTGTACGAAAACACATCGTAAAGCCAGCGCTGCAACCAGGACGCGGGGCCGCTCAGTGGCACTTTCTGCAACTTGTCGGCGACTTTCAACGCGCCTTCCACACTTGGATGTGCCAGCAGTTGCAGCAGCGTTTCCAGCTCCTCGCGGCTGCCGGCTTCCGCCTGCGCCATCGCCGCCAGCGGCGCGCCGCCCTGCTCGCGCAGCCAGCTGTCGGCATCCGGCACGCCCTGCTCCTTGAGCCAGGCCAGCGCTTCGGCGTGGTTCGGCATCGGCAAAGCAAACTTGCGGCAGCGCGACAAAATGGTCGGCAGCAACCGGTCCAGGCTATTGGACGCCAGCAGGAACACGGTGCCCGGCGGCGGCTCTTCCAGCGTCTTCAGCAAGGCATTGGAGGCTGGCGTATTCAGCGCTTCGGCCGGATACAGCACCACCACCCGCAAACCCTGGCGGTGAGTGGAAATATTCATGAAATCCGCCAGTGCGCGGATCTGCTCGATCTTGATTTCCTTGGACGGCGTCTTCGACTTGGCGGCCTTCTTGCTCTCGCCCTCACCCTCCTCGTCGGCGGCCGGTTCATCCTCCATCGACTCGGGCCGCACGCGACGGTAATCCGGATGATTGTGCTGCGAGAACCAGCCGCACGACGCGCAAGTGCCGCAGGCATGGCCGTCCGGCTGCACGTTCTCACACAGCAGGCCTTGCGCGAATTGCTCGATGAAATCGGCCTTGCCTATCCCGGCGGCGCCGTGGAACAGGATGGCGTGCGGCATGCGCGGGCGCAGCGTTTGCAGCTGCTGCCACGACGATTCCTGCCACGGGTAGATGGAATGACTCATTATTCAGTATTCTATTTCAAAAGAACGCGTCCAGGATCGCGGCAATTTGCTGCTGTATCTCGGCGATGCTCCGGGTCGAGTCGATCACGCGGAAGCGCTGCGGGAACTCGGCCGCGCGGCGCAGGTACTCGGTGCGGGTGGCAGCGAAGAAGTCGCTCTTTTCCTGCTCGAACTTGTCCAGTTCGCGGGTGGCATCCAGGCGCGCGCGCGCCACGTCCAGCGGCACGTCGAACAACAGCGTCAGGTCCGGCTGCCGCTCGGGATGCACCCACTGCTCCAGCGCGTCCAGCTTGGCCAGGCTCATGCCGCGGCCGCCGCCCTGGTAGGCGAAGCTGGAATCGGTAAACCGGTCGGAGATGACCCAGGCGCCGCGCGCCAGCGCCGGTTCGATGACTTGCGCCAGGTGTTCGCGGCGGCTGGCGAACACCAGTAAGGCTTCGGTTTCCAGATGCATTTTTTCGTGCAGCACGATCTCGCGCAGTTTTTCGCCCAGCGGCGTGCCGCCCGGTTCGCGGGAGCTGACCAGCTCGACGCCGCGCTGCTTGATGTAATCGCTGACGAAGGCAATGTGCGTGGACTTGCCGGCGCCGTCGATGCCTTCGAAGGTGATGAATTTACCCATTTACTCTTATCGTTGATACTGGTTGACTGCCCGATTGTGGTCGTTCAGGTTGTCCGAGAACTGGCTGGTGCCGTTGCCCTTGGAGACGAAATACAGCGCGGCGGTCTTGGCCGGCGACAGCGCCGCCATCAGCGACTGCACGCCCGGCAGCGCGATCGGGGTCGGCGGCAAGCCGGCGCGCGTATAGGTATTGTAAGGGGTGTCGGTCTCCAGATCCTTTTTGCGGATCTTGCCATCATATTTCAGGCCCATGCCGTAGATCACGGTCGGATCGGTCTGCAGCAGCATGCCCAGCTTGAGGCGGTTGACGAATACGCCGGCAATCATGGCGCGCTCCGACTTCTGGCCGGTTTCCTTTTCGACGATGGAGGCCATGGTCAGCGCCTCATACGGATTCTTGTACGGCAGCGCTGGATCGCGCTTGGCCCAGGCGTCGGCCAGGCGGGTCAGCATGATGGCGTGCGCCTGCTTGTAGATCTGCAGGTCGCTGGACCCCTTGGCGAACAGATAGGTATCCGGGAAGAACAGCCCTTCGGCCTGCTTGTAGTCGGCGTCGATCGCGGTCATCAGCTCAGTGTCGGACAGCGCCACGGTGTCATGCTTGAGTCCCTTGTGAGCGGCGATGGCGGCCCGCATCTGGCGGAAGTTCCAGCCTTCGATAATGGTCAGCTGCTCCTGCGCGAACTCGCCGCGCGCCAGCTGGTCGATCAGGCGCAGCGGCGTCGAGCCGGGCTTGAGTTCGTACGAACCGGCTTTCAGCTTGCTGCTCTTGCCGGTGGCGCGCGCCAGCAGGTTGAACAGCAAGGGCTGGATCGGCACGCCCGCTTCGGCGATCTGCTGGCCGGCCGCATGCGCGCCGCTGCCGGGCGTAATGGTGAAGTCGATCGCTTCGGCATCGGCCGGGATAATCGGATTCTGCGACCAGTAAATGAAATACCCGCCGCCAACGATGGCCAGCACGACACACAGACTAATTATTTTTTTGATAAAAGCCATTATTAAAGCCATCTGATTGGATCAAGTCGCACAGCTTGCCAGTTCCTGACCCGGTGCGCCAGTGCGATGTTTTGTGCCGCGTCCGACGCGATCGGCGCGACATCACTATAATGAGCCCGTAATGATAATGCTTTCACCGTCAAAAGATTGAAAATTATGCCTTCCTGGAATGAACTTTTAACGCAGCAGGCCGTCCCGCTGACCACCACGCAGCTGGCAGTCGGTTTTGTCGCCCCCATCACCGACCTCGGCCTGATCGCGCTGGATGGCGAGGAATCCGCCAACTTCCTGCACACGCAACTGACCAACGACGTCGAACACCTCGGCCAGGGCGAAGCGCGCCTGGCGGGTTACTGTTCGCCGAAAGGCCGCATGCTGGCCTCGTTCCTGATGTGGCGCAACGAATCAACTATCTTCCTGCAACTGGCCCGCGACATCCAGCCGGCGATCCAGAAGCGCCTGTCGATGTTTGTGCTGCGCGCCAAGACCAAGCTTAGCGACGCGTCCGAACTGCCGGCCAATCACGTCGTATTGGGCCTGGGCGGCGGCATGGCCGAAACCACGCTGCAAACCTGGTTCGACACGCTGCCTGCCAAACCGTTCGCCAAGCTCGATCATCCACTTGGCACGCTGATTCGCGTGGCCGACGTCTTCGGCGCGCCGCGCTACCAGTGGCTGATGTCGGCCGAAACTGCCGCCACCGTGGTGCCGGAACTGGCGGAAAAGCTCAGCGTCGGCAGCAACGACGCGTGGCACCTGTCGGAAATCCATTCCGGCGTGGCGCACATCAGCAAGGCGACGCAGGAACAGTTTGTGCCGCAGATGATCAACTACGAGCTGCTGGGCGGCGTCAATTTCAAGAAAGGCTGCTACCCGGGCCAGGAAATCGTCGCCCGCAGCCAGTATCTGGGCAAGCTCAAGCGCCGCACAACGCTGGTCAGCATACCGGACCCGACGGCGGCAGCCGGCATGGAAGTGTTTGCGACGGCCGATCCGGAACAGCCTTGCGGCATGATCGTCAACGCCGCGCCGAACGGTCAGGGCGGCGTCGACGCGCTGGTGGAAATGAAGCTGGCGGCCATCGAAGCGGCGTCCGTGCGACTGGGCTCGGCGCAAGGCACGGCCTTGAGCTTCCTGGCCATGCCGTATGTGCTGGAACCGCTCGATCTCTAGCATGGATCTCTACATCTACTACAAGGTCAAGGACAGCGACGCGGCGTCCTTGCTGGCGGCAGTCGCGCCGATGCAGGCGAACCTGGCCCGGCACCACGGCGTGACGGGCCAGCTCAAGCGCCGTCCGGACACCAAGGAAGACATGCAGACATGGATGGAAGTCTATCCGTCCGTGCCGGAAGGTTTTGCGGCGGCGCTGCACGACGCCGTCGCCCAGGCCGGGGTGGACCAGTTCACCACCGGCCTGCGCCACACGGAAGTTTTTATGGATGTCGTCCCATGTGCCTGATTGTCTTTGCCTGGCAGGTGGTGCCAGCGGTGCCGCTGATTGCCGCCGCCAACCGCGATGAATACTACCAGCGCGCCACCGCGCCAGCCGGTCCGTGGCCCGAACATCCGCACATCTACGCCGGCCGCGACTTGCAGGCCGGCGGCAGCTGGATGGGCATCACCCAGCCGGGTGTCGACGGCGGGCCGTCGCGCTTTGCCGCCATCACCAACATCCGCGCACCGTCCGAACACAAGGACGATGCGCCGTCGCGCGGCCATCTGGTGGCCGACTACCTGGCCGGCAGCATGACGCCACAGGAATACGTCGCCGCCATTCGCGCCAGGGCCGACCAGTACAACGGCTTCAACCTGGTGCTGGGCGACCGCGACACGCTGATCTGGTACTCCAATAAAGGCGACCACGATCCGCGCAACGGCCAGCCGTTGGAAGCCGGCATCTACGGCCTGTCCAACGCGCTGCTGGATGCGCCGTGGCCGAAGGTCCTCAAGACCAAAGCCCAGTTCGCCAGCCTGCTGTGCCTCGGCGCGCCGGAAGAAGCCTTCTTCGAGATGCTGTCCGATACCACGCCAGCGTCCGACCAGCGTCTGCCGGAAACCGGCGTGCCGCTGGAACTGGAGCGCGTCCTGTCCGCCGTCCGCATCGAAAGCCCCGGCTACGGCACCCGCACCTCGACCGTCGTCAAACTCTACGCCGACGCCCCCGCCACGTTACATGAGGTGCTGATTCATTGAATCGGTACCGCCATCCCTTTCCCGGCGCTTTTGGCCGAATACTCGGCAGTCTGGCCAACTCCGTCGGTCTGGCCAACCTCCGGCACGCCGTGATGCGGCGGCTGCCGTTTCTGAAACTGGAAAGTGATGTCACCGATGTGGTCTATCTGACCTGGATGGTAGATGTCGACGCTGCGCAGGGCTTGGCGCCAGCCGGCCATGTGCTGTGGCAGCGAGACGGCAAGACGCCGTTCACGATACTGACCTACCGCCACGGACATTTCGGCCCGGCGTTCCTGGGCGGCTTGAGAAGGATGATGCCGTCTCCGCTGCAAAGCAACTGGCGCCTGTATTCGGAGCGTCCCGGCCAAGTCATTTTTCTGAAGAATGTGTTGAGCAATCCGTTGCACGCGATGGGCACACGCATATTCAGCGACGCGCTGCAAAGCCACTATCCTGCGAGCTTCCGCCACGCGGCGGCCGGCAATGTCTTCAAAACCGAAATCGTTCCCGGCGACGGCAGCGCACCGGCGTTGCAGAGCGCGGTACGCATAGCCGCCACCAAAACAGCGCCACCGCAGTTCACCGACTGGCACAGCGCGGTCGAATTCCTCGCCTGCCAGGACATCGCCATCGCCCACGTGGCCCGCAACGACGCGCTGGCGGTGTCGAAAATCGAATTGCCCATCCAACTTTCGGAAGTGCAACCGCTGGAGCCGATAGGCGAAGTCACTTGCCCATTACTGCGCCAGCTAAACGCCAACTGCCAACCATTCTGCTTCCTCGTGCCGGCAGTCAAATTCCGCGTGCTTTCCGAGAGGCTGAAGTTAGCCCACTGATTTGGCCAGCAGTTCGCGGAAGGCTTTGAACACCTTGCGCATGGCCGGCGCTTTGTAGGGGAACATATCTTCCGGGTCCATCGAGTGGACGATCATGGCGTTGTCGGCCTCGAAGATCAGCAGGTCGCCGTTCGGCATTTCGGCGCAGTCGATGCCCAGATAAGGCAAGCCCATGCGCTGGTCGATGGCTTGCAGCGCGGCCTGGTGGCGTAACGCGAACCCCTGGTCGAAGCGCGCCATTTCGGCCGCTTCCTCGGCGCGTTTTTCGGCGCTTTCGGTCATGCCCGCGTTCAGGTAGTGAATCATCCAGTTCTGCGAAATCGCGTAGTGGCAGATGTACGGCTTGCCTTCGATCAGCACAATACGGTATTTGCGGAACAGGCCGTCGGCGCCGCGATAGTCGACAAAGCGCGACACGTAGAACTGCGGCCCTTCCACTTCCAGCAGGTATTGACCCAGTGCAGCCGGCGTGTCGATCTTTTGCAGATTGGTGCCGGCATGCGAACCCAACGGCCGAACGATGATCGGAAAGCCGCCATCCGGCAGCAAGCTATCGATCGCCTGGGTGCCGGCGGCAATCGCATTCAACGTGCTCAGCCCAGTACGCACGGCGACCGGCATTTCCACGCCTGGCAGGCCGCGCAACGCTGCGCTCAAGCCGTCACGCGAAGTCGCGCGCAGTTGCGCTGGACGGTTGATCACCGGCCGCGGCCAGTCGCTGGTGTAGTCGATCAGCCGTTCCAGCAGCGGCTGGTTGGCTTCCGATTCCGCCACCGCCACCAGCATCACGTCGTGGTCCGGCACCTGTTCCGGGAAGTCTTCGTCGGCGCGCAGGTACAGCAGCTCCAGCGTGACGTCGCTGTCTTCCACCAGGAATTCGACCGGCGTGTTGGCCATCAGATCGCCCGGCCCCATCAGCACCAGCAGCGTCAGGCCTGGCGATGCGGCGGGAATGGTGTAATGCGGTTGCAGCATGATGGCTTCCGCCTGCACCGCCAGCGCGTCGTCGCGGTTGCCGGTCAGTTGCAGCACGGTGGAGAAATCCATGTAGGCGTGCGCATCATTGGGATAGGTCTGGGCGCGCTCCAGCAGCACTTGGCCGATGGGCGACAGATCCTCGCCGGCAAACGCGCGGCGCATCAGAGGGGCGACGCCGATCAGCGGGGCGTTGTGCTGGCCGATAGTGCTTGCGTCAAATGTCATGCGGACTCCGTGTTGGTAAGGGACAGGCGCGTGGCGCCCAATTGCAGCACTGCAGCGAGCAGCGCGTCGATGTCTGATTGGCCGGTGCGGTGGTTGACGATGGCGGCGCGGATCGCCAGCTTGCCGCGTACCGTCGTAGCGGAGGGAGCCGCAATGCCGGACTCCTGCACGTCGGCGATCAGCGCGGCATTGAAGGCGTCGATATCCGCGTGTCCCGCCGCGCGGTGGCGGAAGCAGACGATGTTCAGCGCTACCGGCGCCAGCAATTCCAGCTCCGGCTGCGCCTGGATGCGTTCTTCCAGATAGCGCGCCAACAAGCAGGTTTCGTAAATCACCTGGCCGATGCGCTCGGCGCCGAAGACCTGGAAGGTGAACCAGGTCTTCAAGGCGCGGAAGCAGCGCGACAGGTCGGGGCCAAAATCGCATGGCCATGGCGAATTGGCCGCCATGCCGCGTTCATCGCGCCGCAGGTAAGTATCGCGGCTGGCGAAGGTATCCAGATGAATCTCGCCATCGCGCACCAGGATAAATCCGGCGTCGTACGGCACCTGGCCCCACTTGTGAAAATCGCAGGCGATGGAATCGGCCAGTTCGATGCCGTCCAGCAGCGGCCGCAACTCAGGCGACAGTGCCGCCAGCGCGCCATACGCGCCATCGACGTGGAACCACAGGCCGTTGCGCTCGGCGATGGCGGCCAGCAGCGGCAACTCGTCAATCGCGCCGACATCGACCGTGCCCGCCGTGCCCGCCACAAAGAACGGCTGCAAGCCGGCCTGGCGGTCTGCGGTGATCGCGGTTTCCAGCGCCGTGATATCCATCTGGAAGCGCGCATTCATCGGGATTTTGCGCAGGTTGGCGCTGCCGAGGCCGGCCAGATCCATGGCCTGGGCGATGCAGCCATGGGCGCCGGCCGAAGCGTACGCCACCAGCTGGCGCTTGGGCGGAATGCCGTGGCTGCGCACTTCGCGACCCAGTGCGCGGTAACGCGCCACCAGCACCGCAATCATATTGGCCATCGAACTGCCGGTCACGAACAGGCCCGAGGACGAGGATGGGAAGCCGAACAACTCGGCCATCCAGCGCACCACCTGGCGCTCGACTTCTATCGGGATATGGTCGCGGCCGCCGCAGTTGGCGTTGAGGCCGGCGGCCAGCATCTCGGCCAGCATGCCGGCCGCGGTGCCGCCGCCATGCACCCAGCCGAAGAAGCCGGGATGGGTATTGCCGATTGCATACGGCAGGATATTGTCCATGAATTGCTGGTGGACATCGGCCAAATCGCTACCCTGCGCCGGCAGCGGGTTGCGGAAGGCGGCGCGGGCCTGGTCCGGCACTGGCTGCCACACCGGCCGCTGGCGGATGCCTTGCAAGTAGTCGAACATATCGTCCAGCATGCGGTGGCCCTGCGTGCGGAATTGCTGCCAATCTGCCGGTTCCAGTGGCCCAGCGAAATTTTCTTGCGTTTTTTTTGCCATGTGACTCAATTTTTCTTCAGACCTGCCGTTAATGCCAGTAGCGGGGCATTTTATCCAAAGCAAATCTCCCGCGCGAACGGAGGAACCCAACCAGCATGGACACGAGCAGCATCAACCGATTAGATTCGCTACCCACCACCACCGCCACGTGGGCGGTGTTGCCCTTGCCTGCCCTGGACAAAAATACGGATATAGCAGCCGCACAATCTATTGTCGCCGGTAAAGACGATCCTGCGTTGAAAACTCCAAGTAAATCTGAGTTAAAAAAATCGGTTGACGCTATAAATCGTTTCCTCGAAAACAATAGTGAGGTAGAGTTCAGTATAGACGACCACAGTGGCCTGTCGGTGGTCAAGGTGATCGATACTGAAACCAAGCAGGTCTTGCGTCAGCTTCCGTCCGAGGAATCGCTGGAAATTGCCAAGAACCTCAACAGCATGAAAGGCCTGCTGATTAATAGCAAGGCATAGTACTCCAACTTGATCAAGCACGCCGCCGATCTGCACCAGCTTCCCCCGACGCACGATCTGCTGCTTGCCGGCGGCGACGACAGATTGGCGCTGGATGCCGGCACCGGCCGCTCCCGCTATGGCTGCCGGCCAACGCCGGACACTGACCTGATATCGCTAGGCTCGTCCACCGCCTCACATATTTCCCCTTATGCTTACCAGGCCGCCGATGCTTTGCGGCAGCGCTGCGTGCAAGCCATGCGGAGGGAGCCGGAACGGGTGGTCTACCGGCAGGCGCTGGCCACTGTACGGCAGCGCTTGCTGGCCTACTGCGGCTGCGCGCCAGAAGACAGTCCGATGACGCTGCTGGCACCCTCCGGCACCGATCTGTTCATGCTGGTCGCCAATCTGCGGCAGCCGCAGTGCACGGTGCTGATTGATCGCGCCGAGACCGGCAGCGGCGTACCGCTGGCCTTGCTCGGGCCGCGCCAGGGTGCGCCGCATATGGTGGCGGTGCGGCATGCAGATGGCAGTTTGCGCGACGCCGGCGAGGTCGATGCCGAGTACGCCGCCATCGTTGATGAGGCGGCTTCGCGCGGGCAACGGGTGCTACTGGTGCTTACCGATGTCAGCAAGACGGGCCTGATTACGCCGTCGATCGCCTCGGTGCAAGCACTGCGCGCACGCTGGCCGGATCACTTGGATGTGCTGGTCGATGCTTGCCAGTTCCGGCTGGACCCGGTGACGGTGCGGGCGTATCTGGCGCAGGGCTTCATGCTGGCGCTGACTGGTTCCAAGTTCCTGACCGGGCCGACCTTCAGCGGCGCCCTGCTGCTGCCGCGCGCGATAGCGGCCAATGCGGTGGAGGCGGTCACTAGCCATGCCAATTTCGGCATGCTGCTGCGGTGGGAGGCGGCGCTGACGGAAATGGAGCGTTTTGCTGCTGTGCCGCAGACGGCACGCCTGCACTGGGTGAGGCACTTTGAAGATGCGGTGGGGCGCGGGCTGGCGCAAAATGAGGCGTTCATATCGCTGGCCGTCAGTGATATCGACCGCTCGGCGCTTGGTGTGCCGGCCTGCTGGGACAGCGTGCAAACCATCTTCCCGTTCACGCTGCGTAGCGCTGATGGCCACCTGCTGGATGCCGCCGAGGCGCGCCGTGTGTATCTTCAGCTGCAACTGCCGGCCATTGGTACGCGCCGTTATCAGCTGGGTCAGCCGGCGGCGGCCGGAGCGCTGCGATTGTGTCTCAGCGCCCGCATGATCGCCGACCTGCACGAGGGCGTGGCGCCAGACATCGACGTCGCCGCGCCGCTGGCCCGCATCGCCCAGCTGCTTGCTTAGAAGCTGCGCTGCATATTGATGTGGGCGATGCCCGCTTCGTAGAACTCCTCGCCTTCGATGGCGAAGCCGTGACGCTGGTAGAACGGCGCCGCGTGCGTTTGCGCGCTCAACGCCACCAGCAGGTCGCCACGTGCCTTGGCCTGCACCATCAAAGCCTGCAACAACTCGCCGCCGACACCACTGCCGCGCGCCGATTTGCGCACCGCCATGCGGCCGATGTGACCGTCCGGCAGCAGGCGACCGGTACCGACCGGCGTACCGTCGGCCTCGTAGGCCACCGCGTGCAGACACAGCGCGTCCATGCTGTCCATTTCCAGCTCCGCAGGAACGCCCTGCTCCTCAACGAAGACTTCGGTGCGGATGGCCTTGGCGTCGGCGCTCAGCGTGCCCCAGTCGCCCAGTTTGATTTCGTGCTTGCTCATCGTTGTGATCCTGTTCAGCAAAAGCACGATTGTAGTACGTCAGCCCAGCGGTTTGGAAGCACCCTGAATTTTGGCCCGCAGCAGCTCACGGATTTGCGGCGTCGCAGCATACGGGTCCGGCGGATTGGTGCCGGCCACCACACTCTCCAGATTCAGCCGCACGCCAGCCAGCGCATCCGGATGCGAGTAGATGTAAAACTGGCCGCCGGCAATCGCCTTGAAGGTAATCTCCGCCACTTCCCCGGCCGATACCTTGCCCGAAGAAACGGCCTTGTCGGTCATTACCTGCGCGGCGATCTGGCTGGCGGTCGGGCCGGCCGTCATGCGCACGTCTTCCGGACGGTTGCGGTGCGACTGGCTGATACCGGTCGGCACAAAATACGGACACAGCACCGAAGTACCGATCGGCGCACCGACCAGCTGCAAGTCGTGATACAGCGTTTCCGACAGCGACACCACCGCGTGCTTGGAGACGTTGTAGACGCCCATCGCCGGTGCATTCAACAGGCCGGCCATCGAGGCGGTGTTGACTATATGGCCTTCAAACGACGCGTCTTTCGCAGCCGCCTCCAGCATCAGCTTGGTGAAGATGCGCACGCCATGGATTACGCCCCAGACGTTGACGCCCATTACCCATTCCCAATCCGCCTCGGTGTTTTCCCAGATCAGCCCGGCCGAACCAACACCGGCGTTGTTGAACAGCAGATGCACGGCGCCGAACTCGGCCACCGCAGCATCCGCCAGCGCCTGCACCTGCTCGCCCTTGCGCACGTCGCACAGCTGCGCAATGACGCTGGCGCCCTGTCCGCGCAACTCGGCGGTGGCCTGCTCCAGCGCGTCGGCCTGCACGTCGGCCAGCACCAGCTTCATGCCCTCGCGCGCGGCAATGTTTGCGAATTGACGGCCCAAACCACTTGCGCCGCCGGTGATGACGGCGACTTTGTCTCGGAATGTTTTCATTTTTAAATGAGCTTCACCAGTTGTTTGCCAAAATTACGCCCTTGCAGCAGGCCCATGAACGCTTCCGGCGCGGCAGCCAGGCCGTCCGCCACCGATTCGCGGTATTTGATTTGACGATTTGCAACCAGCACGGCCAGTTCCTGCAAGCCCTGCTGCCAAAACTCCATGTGCTCGGTGACGATGAAACCGCGCACAGTCAGGCGATTAATCAACAGCACCCGCGCATTCTTGATCGGCATGTCGGCGCCGTTGTAGCCGGCGATCAAGCCGCACAGCGCGATGCGGGCGAAGGCGTTGGTGCGGGCCAGTGCCGCATCCAGACAGGCGCCGCCGACGTTTTCAAAGATGGCGTCGACGCCGTCCGGCGTGGCGGCGGCCAAGTCGGTCTCCAGGTTGCCGGCCTTGTAATCGACGCAGGCGTCGAAGCCGAGTTCGTTCACCACGTAGGCGCACTTTTCCGCACCGCCGGCGATACCGACCACGCGGCAGCCGCGCAGCCGCGCCAGCTGGCCAACCACGCTGCCGACCGCGCCACTGGCGGCCGACAACACCACGGTTTCTCCGGCCGCCGCTTCCATGATCTGGTTGAATCCGTACCAAGCCGCCATACCGGGCATCCCGACCACGCCGAGAAACGCCGACAGCGGAATGCGCGTGGTGTCGAGCTTGCGCAGCAACAGGCCATCCGACACGCCCATCTCGGCCCAGCCCAGCATGCCGTTGACGTAGTCGCCGACCTGGTAGAAATCGTTTCGTGAGGCGACCACCTGGCCGACCGTGCCGCCGATCATGGTGTCGTCCAGCTGCTGCGAGTTGGCGTAGCTCCTGGCCGCGCTCATGCGGCCGCGCATATACGGGTCCAGCGACAGGTAGTGATTGCGGATCAGCACCTCGCCGTCGGCCAGCGACGGCACCTGCACGGTCTCCAGCCGGAAATTCTCCGGTTTGACCGGGCCGCGCGGACGTTCGGCCAGCACGATGCGCTGGTATGTTTCGGGAATACTCATACCGCCGACACGCCTCCGTCCACCGCCAAGATCTGGCCGGTGATGTGCTTGCCCGCGTCGGACGCGAACAGCACGGCTGCGCCTTTCAGGTCTTCGTCGTCGCCGAGACGGTTCAATGGCGCGTGGCCGATCAACTGGTCGCCCATGGCGGTCAGCAAACCCTTGGTCATCTTGGATGGGAAGAAGCCCGGCGCCAGCGCGTTGACGGTGATGCCATGGCGGCCCCATTCGCCGGCCAGCGTGCGGGTAAAGTTGACCAGCGCGCCTTTCGAGGTGTTGTAGGCGATGGTCTGCATGGTGCCCGGCGGGTTGCCGGCCAAACCGGCGATCGAGGCGATGTTGATGATGCGGCCCGACTGGCGCGGGATCATCGAGCGCTTGCCCACCAGCTGCGACACCACGAAGATGCTGCGGATGTTCAGGTCCATCACCTTGTCCCAGGCTTCGACCGGGTGGTCTTCGGCCGGCGCACCCCAGCTGGCGCCGGCGTTGTTGATCAGGATGTCGATATGGCCGAGGTGGCCGATGGCGGCGTCGACCAGCGCTTCGGCCTGGGCGTCCTGCGCCAGGTCGGCGGCCACCGCGTGGGCGCTGATGCCGCGCTGGGTCAGAAAGCTGACGGCTTCATCCAGTTCGGCTTGCTTGCGCGCCGAGATGACGACCTTCGCGCCCTGCTCGCCCAGCGCCAGCGCCATTTGCAGGCCGAGGCCGCGGGAGCCACCGGTAATCAGCGCGGTCTTGCCGGCCAGTGAAAACAATTCTTGGGTAGTACGCATCGTGTCTCCTCGTTGGTTTTTTTGATTATTCCTGATTAGAACCAGGCGTCCTGCATATCGAGCGTGGTGGTGTCTATGCTGGCCAGCAGCGCCAGCTGCGGCCCCACCTTGGGCAACTCCCACTGGAAGAAATACTGGCACGCCTGCAGCTTGCCGCGATAGAAATCTGTATCGCCGCTGGCCAGCGACGCCGCCGCCAGCAACGCTTGCTGCAACCAGATCCACGCCACCACCACATGCCCGACCGCTTCCAGATAGAGGCTGGCGTTGGCCAGCGTCTTGTTCAAATCGCCGACAGCATACAACTTCTGCGTGACTTCTTCCACGCCCTGCCAGGACTGCTCCAGTGCATCCGCGTGCGCCAGCAGTTCGACGCTGATGGTGGCCAGCCCCGGACCGACCGCATCCGGCGCACCGACGCTGCCACGCACCTTGCGCACCGTCTTGCGCAGCTCGGCGGCAAAGGCACGGAACAGCGCGCCTTCCTGCAGACTCACCTTGCGGCCCAGCAAATCCAGGCCATGGATGCCGTGCGTGCCTTCGTGGATAGCGTTCAGGCGGTTATCGCGATAAAACTGCTCGACGTTATACTCTCGCGTGTAGCCGTAGCCGCCGTGGACCTGAATCGCCAGGCTATTGGCCTCGACGCACCATTGCGATGGCCACGACTTGGTGATCGGCGTCAGGAAATCCAGCAGCCGGCCTGCATGTTCGCGGGCTTCCGGCGTTTCGGCCGTGTTCTGCTCGTCGACCAGTCTGGCGCTGTACAGCACCAGACCGAGGCCGCCTTCCACGTAAGCCTTCTGCGCCAGCAGCATGCGCCGCACGTCGGTGTGCTGGATGATCGGCAGTTGCGGCTGCGCGGCGTCTTTCTGCGCCGGGTGGCGGCCTTGCGGACGGTTGCGCGCATAGTCAAGCGCGTGCAGGTAGCCGGTATAGCCCAACACCGCCGCGCCGAGGCCGACGCCGATGCGCGCCTCGTTCATCATGTGGAACATATTCGCCAGGCCGTGGTGCGGTTTGCCGACCAGGTAACCGATGGCGCCGCCGTTCTCGCCGAAGTTGAGCAGGCAATTGGTGGTGCCGCGATTGCCCATCTTGTGGTTAAGACCGGCCAGCGAGATGTCGTTGCGCTCGCCGAGGCTGCCGTCATCGTTGACCAGGTATTTCGGCACGATAAACAGCGAGATGCCTTTGACGCCGGGAATCAGCTTGCCATCGTCGCCGGGAATCTTGGCCAGCACCAGGTGCACGATGTTGTCCGCCAGTTCGTGCTCGCCGGCCGAGATCCACATCTTGTTGCCGGTGATGCGGTACTGGTGGTCGCCGTCAGGCACGGCGCGGGTGGTGATGTCCGACAGGCTGGAGCCGGCCTGCGGCTCGGACAAACACATGGTGCCGAAGAAGCGGCCGGCCAGCATCGGATTGACGTAGGTTTCAATCTGCGCCGGCGTCGCGCATTTGAGCAAGGTATTGGCGTTGCTCATGGTCAGGAAGGTATAGGCCGAGGTGCTGACGTTGGCGGCAGTGAAATACGCCGCCAGCGCCTTCTCGACCACCACCGGCAGCTGCATGCCGCCGCGCTCGTAGTCCTGGCCGGCCGCCATCAGGCCGGCCAGCGAAAACGCTTCCAGCGCCGTCTTCACCTCGGGGATGATCTGCACCTTGCCGTCCACCACGTGCGGCTCGTTGGAGTCGGCCTTCTTGTTGTGGTTGGCGAACAGATCGGTTGCGAGACGCTCGGCCGTATCGAGCGCGGCGTCGAAGGTCTCGCGGTTGTGGTCCTCAAAGCGGGCGCGGCGCGTCAACGCCTCCGCGTCCAGCCACTCGTACAGCATGAAGGACAGGTCGCGGCGCGACAGAATGGTCGAGCGCATGGCGCTTACACCACTTCGAACAGGCCTGCCGCTCCCTGGCCGCCACCGATACACATGGTGACCACCACATATTTCACACCGCGTCGCTTGCCTTCGATCAGCGCGTGGCCGACCAAACGCGCACCGGACACGCCATACGGGTGACCGACCGCAATCGCGCCGCCGTTGACGTTGAGACGGTCCATGGGGATGCCCAGCGTGTCGGCGCAATACAGCACCTGCACGGCAAACGCCTCGTTCAATTCCCACAGGCCGATGTCCTCGACCTTCAGGCCGGCTTTCTTCAGCAGCTTGGGTACGGCGAACACCGGGCCAATGCCCATCTCATCCGGTTCGCAACCGGCCACGGCGAAGCCGCGGAACACGCCCAGCGGCTGCAAGCCCTTGGCGGCGGCGGTCTGCGCGTTCATCACGATGGCCATCGAGGCCCCATCCGAGAACTGGCTGGCATTGCCGGCGCTGATCACGCCGCCTGGCAGCGCGCTGCGGATCTTGGACACGGCTTCATACGTGGTATCGGCACGGATGCCCTCGTCGGCCGAGATGGTCACTTCACGCGACAGCAGCTGGCCGGTGGCCTTGTCGGCGACGCCCATGATCGTGGTCATCGGCACGATTTCGGCATTGAACAGGCCGGCGGCCTGGGCGGCGGCGGCGCGCTGCTGGCTCTGCACGCCGTATTCATCCTGGCGCTCGCGGCTGATGTTGTAGCGCTTGGCGACAGTTTCTGCGGTTTGCAGCATTGGCCAATAGATTTCCGGCTTGTTTTTCGACAGCCAGACTTCCTTGTACATATGCATATTCATCTCCTGCTGCACGCAGGAAATCGACTCGACGCCGCCGGCCGCGTAGATGTCACCTTCGCCGGCGATGATGCGCTGGGCGGCGGTGGCAATGGTTTGCAGGCCGGACGAGCAGAAACGGTTGATGGTCATGCCGGCGGTGGTGACCGGGCAGCCGCCGCGCAGGGCGATCTGGCGTGCGATGTTGCCGCCGGTGGCGCCTTCCGGATTGGCGCAGCCGGCCAAGACGTCTTCCACTTCGCCGGCTTCCAGGTTGGCGCGCTGAATCGCTGCTTGCAACACATGGCCGCCCAAGGTGGCGCCGTGCGTCATGTTAAACGCGCCTTTCCAGGATTTGGCCAGACCCGTGCGGGCAGTAGAAACAATGACGGCATCGATCATGAGGAGTCTCCTATAGTGAAGGTGTTATCAATCCAGAATAGCATAGTTTTAGTACGGTCGTTCGCAAAATTTATTGTAAGTTTCGCGTAAGCCTCATGAAAGCATCGCGTAAGGTTCAGCGCCCAAACTCGGATCAAGCTGACGAAGTAGTAACTATCTCAGCTGGGGACAAAACATCCTACAAAACCAAAGGAGACACATCATGGCAAATAGCGGTACCGCGGATACCCGCAACCTACCCAAGCAGGCCACGCCGATGACGGCCGAAGAGCGCAAGGTGATTTTCGCCTCCTCGCTCGGCACCGTATTCGAGTGGTATGACTTTTATCTGTACGGCGCGCTGGCGCCGATCATCGCCAAGCAGTTCTTTATTGGCGAGCCGACTACTACGTTCATCTTCGCGCTGCTGGCGTTCGCCGCCGGCTTCATCGTGCGGCCATTCGGCGCGCTGGTGTTCGGCCGCCTGGGCGATATGGTCGGCCGTAAATACACCTTCCTGATCACCATCCTGATCATGGGCGCCTCCACATTTATTGTCGGGCTGTTGCCGGGCTACGCGGCGATCGGCATCGCGGCGCCGATTGTGCTGGTCGGGCTGCGGATTCTGCAAGGGCTGGCGCTGGGCGGCGAATACGGCGGCGCAGCGACCTACGTGGCCGAGCATGCGCCGCAAGGCAAGCGCGGTTCGTTCACCGCATGGATCCAGACCACCGCGACCCTGGGCCTGTTCCTGTCGCTGCTGGTAATCCTGGGCACGCGTACCGCCATCGGCGAGGAAGCCTTCAACGCCTGGGGCTGGCGCGTGCCGTTCCTGGTGTCGGTGCTGCTGCTGGGCGTATCGGTGTGGATTCGCATGTCGATGAATGAATCGCCGGCTTTCGCCAAGATGAAATCTGAAGGCAAGACCTCGAAGGCGCCTCTGAGCGAAGCGTTTGGCCAATGGAAAAACCTGAAAGTGGTGATCCTGGCGCTGATCGGCCTGACCATGGGCCAGGCGGTGGTGTGGTACACCGGCCAGTTCTACGCACTGTTCTTCATGACGCAGGTGCTGAAGATCGACGGCGCCAGCGCCAACATCATGACGGCCCTGTCGCTGGCCTTGGCCACGCCGTTCTTCATCTTCTTCGGCATGCTGTCGGATAAGATCGGCCGCAAGTGGATCATCCTGGGCGGCTGCATCCTGGCGGCGGCCACCTACTTTCCACTGTTCGGCGCCCTGACCCACTACGGCAATCCACAGCTGGAAACCGCGCTGAAAAATTCGCCGGTGGTGGTGATTGCGGATCCGGCTTCGTGCCACTTCCAGTTCAACCCGACCAACACCAAGAAGTTCCCATCGTCTTGCGACATCGCCACCGGCATGTTGTCCAACGCCTCGGTGAATTACACCACGCAAGACGCGCCAGCTGGCAGCGTGGCCAAGATCAAGGTCGGCGAAAAGGAAATCTCGTCGTTCAACGCCGTCATGACGACGGATGGCCTGAACTTCGACAAGCCATCGAAGGATACGGAAGCCGCGCTGAAGAAAGAAGTCGGCGGCGCCATCAAGGCAGCCGGCTATCCAGCCAAGGCGGATGACGCGCAAATGAACAAACCGATGGTGGTGCTAATCCTGTTCATCCTGGTGCTGTATGTGACCATGGTGTACGGCCCGATCGCCGCCATGCTGGTGGAGATGTTCCCGACGCGCATCCGCTACACCTCGATGTCCCTGCCTTACCACATCGGTAACGGCTGGTTCGGCGGCCTGCTGCCGACCATCTCGTTCGCGCTGGTGGCGTTCAAGGGCGACATCTACTACGGATTGTGGTATCCGATCATTATCGCCTTGATCACCGTCGTCATCGGCGCGGTGTTTGTTGGCGAGACCAAGGACAACAACATTTACGCGGCCGACTGAATCTGCATCGCTCCGTTAAAAAACCGCCTTCGGGCGGTTTTTTATTCGGGGTCAATTCTGCCAAATGCACACGGGCTGGAGGGTAACCCCTCCAATCTGCCCACGATCCGGCTAACGGTGCGGTGGGATACGTTGAAGTACGTGCCAATCTGTTTCATCGTATAAGCCGTAGACAAATACGCTTGCAATATTGCTTGATCGCGACCGGGGAATTTAGATTGATAGTCGGCGAGCGACAGTGCCAACGCTCGGCGATGGACTCGGGTGACCTCGCTTAATCGATCTTTGGACGGCTCGGCATAATGCTGAGCCAGAAATCTCGTGGCGCCAAACTGGCTTAGCAACCACTCAACCTGCAACCAGGGCGGCGGCGCAGGTTGATGCTGGACCGTTAGTGCATAACTGCTCCACTGCCATTCGTCCAAGGTCGTCACCATTCCTGCTCGCAACGGATTCAACACAATATACCGTGCCAGCTCAAGCAAATAGGTTCCCTCCTGACCCAGGACTGCCGCAGAACTGACCCCAAATTGCTTAGCCCAAATAGATGTCGCTGCGAAAGCGCCAGGCGTAGGTCTGGCTTACTTTGAGCTGTTCCGAATGGTCGCGCAGTTCGACGGTAATCGCGCCCGCTTCGTCGCGGCGGGCGCGGGCGATGGCGCGGACCGCCACCAGCGTGCCACGGTGTATCTGCCAGAACTGGCCCGGATCGAGTCCCTGTTGCAGTTGCTTGATCGGGGTCCGCACCAGCCCTTCATCGGTGGCGCTGACCACGCGCGTGTAGCGGCTGTCCGATTCGAAAAACAGCACTTCTTCAATCGGGAATATCTTGATGGTGTTGCCGCTGTTGGTACTGATCCAGCGGATACGCTCCGCCTGCGCACTCACGCGCAGGTGCCGGTCCATCTCGCCCATCATGCGCAGCAGGTCGGGCATGGCGGCGCCCGCCGCGAGTTGCTTGCGCAGCCGTTCCACCGTCTGCGTCAAGCGGTCCAGCGCGATCGGCTTGAGCAGGTAATCCTGCGCGCCGACGCCAAACGCTTCGACGGCGTGGGCGTCGTAGGCGGTGGTGAATACCACGCGGCAGCGCCCTTCGCTGGCGCGCGCCACGTCCAGCCCGCTCAGTTCGGGCATGCGGATGTCGAGGAAGGCGATGTCGGGCCGGTGCGCGGCGATGGCGGCCAGCGCTTCGTCGCCATCTTCGCATTCGGCCACGACGTCCAGTTCCGGCCAGACCTGCGCCAGCAGCCGGCGCAGGTCGCCGCGTTGCAGGTCTTCATCATCGGCAATCATTGCGGTGGGCATTCAATACTCCTTGGTTGGCAAAGCTTGCACAGGCAGGCTGATGCTGGCTTGCAGTCCGCCCTGCTCGCGCGCGGTCAGCATCAGCGCCGCCTGGCCTTGGTACAGATGTTGTAGCCGTTCGCGGATATTGCTGAGGCCAATTCCGCTGCCGCTCACGCCGCCGCCAAAGCCGACGCCATCGTCGGCCACTGCCAGCACCAGTTGCTCGTCGCGCCGGCTGACGCTGACGACGATTTCCACCGGCCCTTTCTTCGGTTCGATGCCGTGCTTGACGGCGTTTTCCACCAGCGAGATCAGCATCAGCGGCGGCACGGCGCAGTGCCGCAGTTCGTCCGGACAATCGACGCGGAACGCCAGCCGTGGCAAGCGGGTATGAATCACGCCGAGATAGGCGCTGACCGCGTCCAGCTGCGACGCCAGCGGCACCAGCAGTTGCGCTCCGTCGTCGCGAATCTGCGGGATGGTCGCGCGCAGGTAGTCGACCAGGTGATCGATGATGGCGACGCCACGTGCCGGGTCGCTGATGATCGCCGCGCGCACGCCCGAAAGGGTGTTGAACAAAAAGTGCGGCTCAACCTGGCTGGCCAGCAGCGACAAGCGCATCGCCACCTGATTGCGCTCGTCCTTGTAGCGCTCCATCTGGTCGAACAGATGGGCATCTTGCAGACGACGGCGCTGCCGCAGGTAGGCGATCAGGTCGCCCATGCCGCCCAGCCACAGCAATACAAACGCCCAGACGATGCCGTTGAGCAGGCGTTCCGACGGCGAGTTCTGCACACGGGTGAACTGTGAGATATAGCCGGCCACCAGCACGCCAGCCAGCATCCCCACCAGCACGCCGGCCAGTTCGCGGCGTGGCGGCAAACCGCGCTGGCACACCAGCACCGCCAGCCAACGCCCCAGAAACAGCGCCACCACCACCAGCGGCCAGACGGCGAACAGTGCCAGCAACTCGGCCGGCTTGGAATAAACCGACGGAATCAAACTGGAGAGCACCAGCAAGAACAGCGTAAAACTCAGCACCGGCAGCAGGAAGGAGCGCGCGCGGTAAACGAACCAGGTGCGGCTGAACACTGGATACTGGCGCGCTTTGGCAGACCAGCCCGCCAGTTGCCCGGCCAGGCGGGCGGGAATCGGCTGTTCGTTGGCGGCGTCTGTTACGGTGGGTCTGTTCATCACTTGCATTCAGAAAATTACTGGACCTGGCTGCGAATCCAGTCCGACATCACGGCCAGCGCCGATGGCGCCAGCGTTCCTCGATCTGTCCGTATTCGGCAGGCGCACCGGTGGTCGCGGTTTGGAACAGGTGGTTCAGTTTGGGCAGCTGTTTTACCACGGCACGTGGGTTGTTGGCCAGGGCGATGCGCATCGCGTCGAGGTCAAGCTTGGCCGGCACTTGGCGGTCCAGTTCGCCATTCAACGCCAGGACAGGCTGGCGCATGGCGCGCAGGGCCGGTCCCGGCTCCAGAATAAGGAAGGTGCGGAACCATGGCGTAGTGAAGGTTTTCGCCTCCAGCGCCGCCGCGCCTTGCACCACCAGACCGTCACGTTCGCCCTGTTCGAGGATGGCCTGGGCTTTGATACGCGCCTGTTCCGGGTCCCGCTCGGCGACGATGGCGGCCAGCATAGCCTGATTCATGGCGCGCTGCCTGGCGGCTTTGTCGCCCTCGCTGTGGTACGCCAGCTGTTCGACCATCAGCAATTCGCCGCGCACGCCGGGGCCGGCCATCAGCACCACGAAGCCCAGTTGCGGGTCGCGCGCGGCGACCATCGGTGCGATCAGGCCGCCTTCGGAGTGGCCGATGATGCCGAGGTGGCGGGCGTTGATTTCCGGCCGGGTGCGCAGGAAGTTGACGGCCGCTTGCGCGTCGTCGGCAAAGTCGTGTGTGGTGGCGGTCTTGTAGTCGCCGCTGGAAGCGCCGATGCCGCGCTTGTCGTAGCGCAGCACGGCAATGCCCTGGCGCGCCAGATGGTCGGCCAGCACCAGGAAAATCTTGTGGCCAAAGACTTCTTCGTCACGCGTATTCGGTCCGGAGCCATGCACCAGCAACACTGCCGGCCATGGCCCGGCGCCTTTCGGCACGGCCAAGCTGCCGGCCAGTTGCACGCCGGCGGCCGAGCTGGCGAACTTGACCTCTGCGCTGGTGTAGGTCGCGACGGCGGCGGCGATGGCTTTTTCCTGCGGCCGTGACGGCGCCGTCACTGCGGCCGCGCCGGCCGGCACGCGCTTGAGGGTCAGCGGCGCTTGCTGGCCCTGGGTCCAGGTGCCGGTCCAGGCCTTGGCCTGATCGTCCCACGTGGCCTGATAGCTGGCGTTCAGCTTTGGCAGCGCAAAGCTGAGATGCGTAGCGTCGGTGGTCAACTGCTCGACCTTGGCCGAGAACGACTGGCTCGGGCTGGCCATCGTGGCTTGCCATTGACCGTCGGCGCTCTTGCTGACGTCCAGCACCACGGTCAACTGGCCGGCGATCACGCCGCTCCACTGCCCTTGCGCGTCTTCCGCGCTGGCCGGTACGGCAAGGCCCAAGGCCACGATGACGGCCAGGCCGCCGAAGAAGGTCTTCATGCTGTTGCGCTTTCCGGAATTGAAGGAGGCTCTACCTTAGCCAAACGGCAAGTTCCGCGCAACAATATGCGACCAATCCGCCCGGCGATGTCACCAGCCCCTGTTTTCCGGTCACGAATAAAAAAACCGCCCCGGAGGGCGGTTGAACTTGCGGTAACGTACTCGGTTCAGACAGCTTTACCTTTGCGGCGGCGGGCGACCACGCCCATCAACGCCAGGCCGCCCAGCATCATGGCGTAGGTTTCCGGCTCAGGCACCGGCGCAGCGATGCTCGACGTGCCGAACTCCACGCGCAGGCCGGTCGGGTTGCCGCCGTTCTGCTGCCAGTTGGTGACCACGAAGTCCAGCTTGTTGACGCCGGAGACAAAGCCGCTGGCGGCATTGAACGAGGTCCAGTCGGTAAAGCCGGCGGCGGTGCTGATGACCTGGTTGTTCAGCTTGACGGTGACGGCGTTGTCGGCCGCCAGACGGCCGGCGAACGAGGCGGTGGTGGCGTTGTAGCCGGTCAGGTCGAACGACAGCGTGTAGGTATAAGTGCCGGCGCTCCAGGCGTCAAAGGTCTGGCCTTGGGTGCTGGTCGGCGTGATCCATTTCGAGTCGACGCTGTTGGCCAACCATGGGCTTACCGGCCACTGATTGTCGTAGGTGATGAATGGCGAAGTGTTGCCGATCGCGGTGTCGCTGCTGGCCGAGGTCAGCTTGTAATTGGTGTCGGTGTCGCCGCTGGTACCAACGCCGGTGTTTTTCAGGCCGGTGATGGTGGTGGTAGCGGCTTGCGCCGAGCCGGCGAATGCTGCGATTGCCAGGGCGGCGGTGATGACGATGCGTTTCATGGGTAGCCTCTAAAAATGATTGGTGAAGTTGCCGGCGTCGATAGGAAGGCCGGTTTTTCATCATCGATCCGTTTTTTAGGGCGTCGAAGGAATGAACTGCTGTTGTGTAAATTATAGCCGAGTTTTTTAGAAAATGCTCACATGCCACTAAAATTTCTTTATGGCATGTGAGCAGGCGTCGATCAGCTATTAAAGCTGCCGCCTTCCGCCGCCAGTTTTTGCAGCAACGGCGCCGCCTGCCATGCCTGGCCCTGATGGCCTTGGGCATATTTGCGGATCGCCGCCAGCACATTCGGCAGGCCGACCGTGTCGGCGTAGAACATCGGGCCGCCGCGGTAAAGCGGGAAGCCGTAGCCGGTCAGGTAGACCATGTCGATGTCGGACGCGCGCAAGGCAATGCCCTCTTCCAGGATCAGCGCGCCTTCGTTGACCAGCGCGTAGACCAGCCGCTCGACGATTTCCTGATCGCTGATCTTGCGGCGCGTGATGCCGAGGTCGGCCGAGTGCTGGACGATCATAGCGTTGACCTGCTCGTTCGGATACGCCTTGCGGTCGCCGGCCTTGTAGTCGTACCAGCCGGCGCCGGTTTTCTGGCCGTAGCGGCCCATCTCGCACAACAGGTCGGCAGTCTTGGAGTAGCTGATTTCCGGCTTCTCGACGTAGCGGCGTTTGCGGATGGCCCAGCCAATATCGTTGCCGGCCAGGTCGCCCATGCGGAACGGTCCCATGGCAAAGCCGAACTTCTCGGCCGCCTTGTCGATCTGCTCCGGCAGCGCGCCCTCTTCCAGCAGGAAGCCGGCCTGGCGGCTGTACTGTTCGATCATGCGGTTGCCGATGAAGCCGTCGCACACGCCCGACACCACACCGGTCTTCTTCAGTTTCTTGGACAAGGTCAGCGCGGTGGCCAGCACGTCCTTGGCAGTTTCCTTGCCGCGCACGATTTCCAGCAGCTTCATCACATTGGCCGGCGAGAAGAAGTGGGTGCCAATCACATCTTGCGGGCGCTTGGTGAAGCTGGCGATCTTGTCGACGTCCAGCGTCGAGGTATTGGTTGCCAGGATAGCGCCCGGCTTCATCACCTCGTCCAGCTTGCGGAACACCGCTTCCTTGACGCCGATTTCCTCGAACACCGCTTCCACCACGATGTCGGCCTGGCCGATTTCTTCATAGGACAGCGTGCTGGTCAGCAGGCCCATGCGCTGGTCCAGTTTTTCCTGGGTCAGCTTGCCTTTCTTCAGCGTGTTTTCGTAATTCTTGCGGATGGTGGCGATGCCTTTGTCCAGCGCTTCCTGCTTGGTTTCCAGCAGCTTGACCGGAATGCCGGCGTTGAGGAAGTTCATGGCGATGCCGCCGCCCATGGTGCCGGCGCCGATGATGGCGGCCGACTTGATCGGACGCACCGGCGTATCGGCCGGCACATCGGGCACCTTGCTGGCCACACGCTCGGCAAAGAAGGCATGCCGCAGCGCCTTCGATTCGGTGGTCTGGATCAGGTGCAGGAAGCGATCGCGTTCGAACTTCAGGCCGTCTTCAAATTTCATCGTCACTGAGGCGGCGACGGTTTCCACGCACTCCAGCGGCGCCGGAAACGGACCTGCCATGGCCTTGACGGTGTTGCGCGAGAATTGCAGGAACGCTTCGTAATTCGGGTAATCGACTTTGCGGTCGCGTACTTTCGGCAGCGGACGCACATCGGCGATTTTTTCGGCAAACGCCACGGCCGAGGTCAAGAGGTCGGCATCGGCGGCGAAGATTTCGTCGAACAGCGCCGGCAGTTTTTCCGACAGCACCGGGTTGCCGGAGACGATCATGTTCAGTGCCGGCTCCAGGCCGAGCACGCGCGGCAGGCGCTGGGTGCCGCCGGCGCCCGGCAGCAGGCCCAGCTTCACTTCCGGCAGCGCGATCTGCGCGCCGGGCAACGCCACGCGGTAGTGGCAGCCGAGCGAGAGCTCCAGGCCGCCACCCATGCAGACGGTGTGGATGGCCGCCACCACCGGCTTGGTCGAGCTTTCGGCGGTGGCGATAAAAGTGTGCAGACTCGGTTCGGCCAGCGCTTGCGGCGTGTTGAACTCCTTGATGTCGGCGCCGCCCGAGAAGGCCTTGCCGGCGCCGGTGATGACGATCGCCTTGACCGCATCATCGGCCAGCGCGCGCTGGATGCCGTTGACGGCGGCGGTGCGGGTCACCAGGCCCATGCCGTTGACCGGCGGATTGTTCAGCGTAATGACGGCCACTGCGCCGTGCACTTGGTATTCAGCAGTCATGTCTCTTCCTTATGATTTTAGTAGGGTGGGCTACCTGATAACTATACCGCATAAAAAGAACGACCGTATTATTATTTTCAGGGGTTTTGCATGCGTAGAGGAAACTTTGTAACGCAGTGAAGCGGCCCCGTCTTTGTTGCTTCAAAGGGACAATTTACCCTGCTTATCCAGTGCTCAGCTTGCTTCGATTTTAATTAGACGAAATAATAAACCAAAGCCGCATATTCCCCGCCCCCGAATATCATATTAATTCTCACCAAATATCACGATTAATAATACCAATGATATTTGGGCATTTATTTTATATATTGGATAGGGATTTCCATGAACGCACCGAGCCAGATCATCAACGTCCAGGATATTGAATTGCAAGCTATTCACGCGGCACTGAACCGGGTGCAGGCGGTGATTGAATTCGACCTGGAAGGCAAGATCCTGCACGCCAACGACAACTTCCTGCGCGTGCTCGGCTACTCGCTGGACGAGGTCCAGGGTCGCCATCACTCGATGTTCTGCGAACCGGACTTTGCCGCCAGCCCTGTCTACAAACAGTTCTGGGCCAAGCTCGGCGCCGGCGAATACGAACACGGCGAATACAAGCGCCTGGCCAAGGGCGGCCGTGAAATCTGGATCAACGCCTCGTACAATCCGATCATGGACGCCGACGGCAAGCCGTACAAAGTGATCAAGTTCGCAACCGACATCACCGACAACCGCATGCGCAACGCCGAGTACGAAGGCAAGGTCAGCGCCATCGGCAAGGCGCAGGCGGTAATCGAGTTCGACATGAGCGGCCATGTGCTGGCCGCCAACGAAAACTTCCTCGACGTCATGGGTTACTTCCTTGATGATATTAAGGGCGAGCATCACCGGATGTTCTGCGATCCCGAATATGCGGCGAGTGCCGAATATAAGCGCTTCTGGCAAAAACTGAATCGTGGCGAGTTTGACAGTGGTCGCTATAAACGAATTGGCAATAATAAGAAAACGGTATGGATTCAGGCCACCTATAATCCGATTCTGGATTTAAATGGCAAGCCATACAAAATAGTTAAATATGCAAGCGATATCACCACCCAGGTCGCGCTGGAGGAATCTGTCGCCGCCAAGGCCAAGTCGGACGGCGAGAAAATCGCCCGCCTGCTGGACTCGGTCGAGCATGCGGCCAACGGCGACCTGACCAGCAAAGTGCTGGTGGAAGGCGACGAACCGCTGGACCTGCTGGCCGGCGGCATCAGCAAGATGATCGCCGACTTGCGTAAAGTCATCAGTGATGTGGTGATGTCGGCCAGCGGCCTGGCCGACGCATCCACCACCATTTCGGAGCGCAGCAATGGCGTGGCGGTCGGCACCCAGGCGCTGGGCGCCACCGTGGAGGAAATGAACGCCTCCATCGACGGTCTGACCAGTTCGATCAACATCATCGCCGGCAACACCACCGACGCCGACACCATGGCCAAGCAGACGCAGCACGAGGCGGAAATCGGCGCCAAGGCAGTGGCCAAGTCGATCGAGGCGATGGACCTGATCAACCGCTCGTCGGAAGACATCGGCGAAATCGTCAAAGTCATCAGCGACATCGCCAACCAGACCAATATGCTGGCCTTCAACGCCGCCATCGAGGCGGCGCGCGCGGGCGAACATGGCCTGGGCTTCTCCGTGGTGGCCGACGAGGTGCGCAAGCTGGCCGAGCGCTCATCGCAGGCGACCAAGGAAATTTCCAAGCTGATTAACGAGTCGGTCAAGCGGGTCTCGGCCGGCAGCGAGATTTCGCGCCAGGCCAGCGACGCCTTCGACAAGATCCTCAGCGGGGTGCACCGCACCACCGAGGCGATTTCCGACATTTCCAAGGCCACCAACGAGCAGCTGCTGACCGCGCGCGAAGTCAGCACCGCGGTGCAGTACATCGCCGAGGAGGCCGAGAAATCGGCCGCCGCCTGCGACAGCATCGCCCGCTCGACGGAAGGCTTGAACCAGCGCGCAGGCGATCTGAATAAAACGGTTTCCGGCTTCCTGGTGTAACCATGGAAGCCACCGGCTTTAGCCCTGCGACGCTGAGCGCGCTGATCGCGCTGGTGCGCAAGCACACCGGCATCGCCATGACCGAGCGCAAGAGCGTGCTGCTGGAGCGGCGCCTGCGCCCGCGCGTGCAGGCGCTTAACCTGGGCAGTTACCAGGCGTATCTGGACAAGGTGGAACAGGACCGCGCCGAGGTACCGCACTTTATCGATCTGGTGACCACCAACGACACGCTGTTCTTCCGCACGCCGCAAGTGTGGGATTACGTCGAGAAGGAATTCCTGCCGCAGTGGTGGGCCGCGCATCCGGGCAAGCGCCTGAAGGTGTGGTCCGCAGCCTCGTCCAGCGGCGAGGAACTGTATTCGATGGCGATTCTGTGCGAGGAATTCGCCGCGGCCAATGCCGGCTTCGGTTACCAGATCCATGCGACCGATATTTCGCAGCAGATTCTGGCGCTGGCGCGCGACGGCCAGTACACCGGCCGCTCGGTCGAGCGCATCCAGTCCACCCATCCGGACTGGGTCAAAAAGTATTTCCGCCCAAGCGCCAACGGCTTGCGGGTAGTCGATGCACTGAAAAAAAACGTGGAGTTGGCCCAACATAACCTGCTGACTCCTTTGAAGCCCGCCAAACAGTTTGACTTGGTGTTCCTGCGCAATGTCCTGATTTATTTCGATCAGGAACAGCAGCAGACCATCCTCCAGCAAGCGCGTTTGAGTATGGCATCCCACGCAATCATGATTGTGGGCGAATCCGAATCGATCACTGGCCTCAACACCGCCTACCAGTTCGACCGGCCGATGATTTATCGAATGGAATAGGCGGTCAACATGCAAGCACTCTTCAACACTCCCGTACAACGGCCTGCGGCTGGCGCCGCGATGCCGTGGGCGATTCCGGAACGGGCAGACGACGGCCGGCGCGCACCGCTGCAAGTGGCCATGGGCCAATTGAAACTGGGCGCCCGCACCGATCAGTTGCAAGCGCTGCTGGGTTCCTGCGTTGGCATCGCGCTGATCTGGAAGAAACGCGGCCAGTGCGCGCTGGCGCACTGCCTGCTGCCGGAATGCCCGCAGATGGCCGACGAGTTTGGCGCGCGCTACGTCAACCAGGCCGTGCCATCGCTGCTGCGCCTGCTGGGCGCCAGCGAGGAGGACTTCGCCGATATCGAAGTGGTGATCGCCGGCGGCGCCACCATGCTGAACAGCTGCTCCAGCCGCTTGCAGATCGGCCAGCAAAACGCCGATGCGGCGCGCAAGCATCTGCGCAAGTTTGGATTGAACGTCAGCTATTGCCGCATCGGCGGCAAGTGCGGCCGCACGCTGACCATCGATTGCGCCACCTGCACCTACGCCGTGCAGGAAATCGTCACCAATTGCTCCGGAGCCACGCATGCCTGATGCCTCGGCGGTTACCTGTACTGAATTGTTTGGCTCCTTCGTGCTTGGCGGCGATGAGTTCGCCCTGCCCGCCAGTTGCTTCCGCGAGGTGGTCAACTACCCGGACAAGGTGTCGGCGCTGCCGCTGTCGCCGAAATTCCTGGAAGGTGTGTTCACCTTGCGCGGCAGCGTGATCCCGGTGGTCAACCTGGGCCGGGTGTTCGATCCAAGCGCGCGTGGTGCGCTGCCGACCGACAAGATCGCCATCCTCGATTACGAAGGCGTATTAATCGGCATCCTGTTCGACGCCACCGGCGAAATCCTGCGCGTGCGGCCAGAACAGCGCAGCCGGCTGGCTTACACCGATGGCGAACAGCACGGCGTGGTGGCTGGCACCATCCTGCTCGACCACGGTGCGCGGCTGGTGCAGATCCTCGATCCCGATACGCTGATCCACATCGAAAACGTGCCGCAGGTGCGCGCCATCCAGTGCGCCGACAAGGAAACCCGGCGCCACCACGGCGAACGGCGCCAGTGCGTCAGCTTCCGCGCCGGCCCGTCGTCGTTTGCGTTCGAGATGGCGGCCATCCAGGAAATTATCCGTGTGCCGGAATTGCAGGCGTCGGTGCTGAACAGCGCGCTGTGTCTGGGCCGCATCAACTTCCGTGGCGCGCCGGTGGCGGTGGTGGATTTCGCCACGCTGCTGAATGCCGCGCCGACCCGCGCGCAGGCCGACGCCGCGGCCGCCACCACTGACCAGCGCATCATCGTGGCCCGCATCGACGACGCCACCATCGGCTTCCTGGTCGACTCGGTCGACAACATCATCAATTTCTACAGCGAAGAAGTGATGCCGATTCCGCTGCTGAGCAAGGCGCGCGCCGGCATGTTCGGCGGCTGCCTGTCGCGGCCGCAGCTGGGCGATATCTTCTTCCTCGATCACCGGCAGATTTTCTCCAGCAACGAGATCAAGGAGATGCGCACCGGCCACGCCAACCTGTATCCCAAGGATGAGGAGTTGCTGGCCAAGAACGACCGGCGGGATGCGCGCCGCAGCCAGCGTCAGGTCTACATCACCTTTGCGCTGGAAAACAGCTACGCGGTGGAAATCAAGCAGGTGCGCGAGATT
The DNA here is from genome assembly GCF_012849375.1 of Duganella dendranthematis. NCBI lineage: Bacteria > Pseudomonadati > Pseudomonadota > Betaproteobacteria > Burkholderiales > Oxalobacteraceae > Duganella > Duganella dendranthematis. The sequence continues at coordinate 5,537,792 of NZ_CP051684.1, read as the reverse complement.
ATCGACCTCAGCGTGGGTGAGCTGACCCGGCCGCCCGGCCTGCCCGGCTTTATGCGCGGCATGCTGAACCTGCGGCAGCAGATGGTCAGCGTGATCGACCTGCGCAGCCTGTACCAGATGGCGCCGCTGGAAGACAGTGGGCTGGCGAAGATCCTGGTGGTGGAGCGCGGCGACGAATGTTACGGCCTGATGGTGGACGCGGTGGAAAACATCATGACCATCGAGGACAGCCACCGTTTCGGCGCCCCCAAGATGATGCGCAACGCCAGCGCGCAAGGCGATCCGCGTAGCGAAATGGACGAAGTGATCGACATCGGCGAAGGCGATGCGCGCCGCACGCTGAGCGTGTTCCAGTGCGACCGTCTGCTGGAACGGCTGGCGCGCGAAATCCCGGCGCTGGCGGCGTGAGTGCTGGAGGAGTACAGTAGCAGTATTGCCAACTCACAGCGTTACTGACCATGTGTATATCCCGCCGTACGATCGCCCTGTTGATTCCGATGAGCCTGCTGGCCGCCAGCGCGTATGCGATCTCGCTGTCCGACCTCAGCAACCAGGATGCATCCAGCGGCCTGAAGGCGGCGCTGGAGACCGGCTCGAACGCCGCCGTCAGCAAGCTGGGCGCGGAAGGTGGCTTCCTCGACAACGCCAAGGTGCGCATCCCGCTGCCCAAGATCCTGGAGCAGGCGCGGCCGATCCTGAAGATGACCGGCAAGGGCCAGCAACTGGACGACCTGGTGGTGCAGATGAACCGCGCTGCCGAATCCGCCGTGCCGATGGCCAAGCCGCTGCTGATCGACGCCGTCAAGTCGATGTCCATCAGCGACGCCAAGAACATCCTGACCGGCGGCGACACTTCCGTTACCGATTTCTTCCGCGCCAAGACGCAGGACAAGCTGGCGGTGCAATTTCTGCCGGTGGTGAAGAAAGTCACCGACCGCTCCGGCGTCGCCACCAAGTACAACGCCGCCATGAGCCTGGCGCCGAAGATGGGCATGCTGGCCAAGGACCAGGCCACCGTCGAGGGCTACGTCACCCAGCGCGCGCTGGATGGCCTGTACACCATGATCGCTGAGGAAGAAAAAGCCATCCGCGCCGACCCGCTCGGCACCGGCAGCAAGCTGATCGGCAAAGTGTTCGGCGCCCTCAAGTAAGTTGCCTCCTCCCCTCAGCCCGGTTACCCGGGCTTTTTTTTCGCCTTGAATTTGCCGGCGGCTCGGACTAACATAGATAGGTAGCCTACCTATCTATTTAACCATGAGCCCAGACCTGTCCCCGCAAGCAATCGCCCTGGCCGACGAGTTGCGCACCGCCCTGCACCACGTATTCCGCCGCTTGCGCCAGGAGAGCGACAACGATCCGTCCGGGCTGACCTTGCAGCAGAAAATGCTGATTTCCACCATCAGCCGCCAGCCGGGCATCGGCGTGGCCGAGCTGGCGCGGCAGGAAAAGCTGCGCGGGCCGACCATGAGTGGCCACATCAAGGCGCTGGAAGCGCTCAACCTGGTCAGGCGCGACGCCCCGGATCCGGACGATCGCCGCCGCAGCGGCCTGCTGCTGACCGAGCACGGCACGGCGTTGTTGACGGAAATCCGCGCCCGGCGGCTCGACTGGCTGGCGCGGCGGCTGTCGCAGCTGCCGCCGGAAGGCGCGGCCGCACTGCGCAATGCCCTGGTGTACCTGAATGAAATCGGCGAATAAATGAATACCTCCATCCGTAAAATCTATTTCGGCCTGGTCACCATGATCAGCCTGGCGGCGCTCGACCAGAGCATCGTCGCCACCGCGCTGCCGCGCATCGTGTCCGAGCTGGGTGGCGTGGCCCACCTGTCGTGGGTGGTCACCGCCTACGTGCTGGCATCCACCGCCACCATGCCGCTGTACGGCAAGCTGAGCGACCAATATGGCCGCAGGCCGCTGCTGTACACCGCCATCATTACCTTCCTGGTCGGCTCGGCGCTGTGCGGGCTGGCGCAGAACATGGCCGAACTGATCGCCTTCCGCGCCATTCAGGGTCTGGGCGCGGGCGGCTTCATGCCGCTGGCGCAGATCGTCATCGGCGACCTGGTGCCGCCGGCCGAGCGCGGCAAGCGCCAGGGCAGCATCGCCGCCGTGTATGCGCTGACCAGCGTGCTGGGTCCGGTGCTGGGCGGGCTGCTGACCGACTGGCTGTCGTGGCATTGGATTTTCTACGTCAACCTGCCGATTGGCGCGGTGGCGCTGTACCTGATCGCCAAATCGATGCCGCACGATAAGCCGCACAATGCACACAAGATCGATTATCTCGGCTCCGTACTGCTGACCGGCGCTATTACGGCGGCGCTGCTGGTGCTGGCGCTGGGCGGCACAGAATGGCCGTGGAAAGGCCAGCAGGTCCGCTGGCTGGGTGCGCTCGCGGTGCTGCTGGCCGTGGTGTTGGTGTGGCATGTGCGGCGCGTGCCGGAGCCGGTGCTGCCGCCGGACCTGTTCGACAATCGGGTGTTCAACGTCGCCAGCGTGGTGCTGGCGCTGACCTTCGTCGGCATGATGGGTTCCAGCGTGTTCTTTCCGCTGCTGTTCCAGTTGGTGATGGGAGTGTCGCCGGCCAGCTCGGGTCTGCTGACCATGCCGATGATGGTGGGTCTTGTGATCTCGTCCGCGCTGGGCGGCCGCGTGCTGGCCAAGTCCGGCCGCTACAAACCGGCGCAGGTGGTCGGCCTGACGCTGGCCACGCTGTCGTTCGGCGTGCTGGCCTGGGGTATTGCCGCCTCGGCGGGCTACGCGGTCCTGGAGCCGGCTATCTTCGTGCTGGGCATGGGCCTCGGCCTGGTGATGCCGAATATGACAATGGCGGTGCAGAACGCCCTGCCCGCTGCGCGACGCGGTGTCGGCACGGCGATGCTGGGCTTTTTCCGCTCGTTGGGCGGGTTGATCGGCGTAACGGGTTCCGGCGCGATCCTGGCGCAGCAGCTGCACGGCCAGGCGGCCAATGCGGCCAACGCCGCGCTCTACCGTCACGCCATCGGCCAGATCTTCGGCGTCGGCACCGTGATGGTGGGATTAGGACTGCTGATGCTCGCCTTCCTGCCGGAAGTACCGCTGGCGACGACGACCACCGTCAAGCGCTAGCATGTCGCTCCCGCGCACGCGGGAGTCCGTGCCGAATATGGGCTCCCGCCTGCGCGGGAGCGACGTATGTTACTGGCCCAGCGCCAGTGCCGGACTGCGCAAGGCCGGACGGTTGCCGCCGCCGAGACGCTGCGTGGTGTTGGTGTCCAGCTTGAAGGTGCTGACCATCTCTTCCAGCTGCGCCGCCTGCTCCTGCATCGCGTTGGCTGCTGCTGCCGCCTCTTCCACCAGCGCCGCATTCTGCTGCGTCACTTCGTCCATCGACACGATGGCCTGGTTGATCTGGTTGATGCCTTCGCTTTGCTCTTCGCCGGCGACCATGATCTCGGTCATGATGCTGGTCACGCGCTCCACGCTGCTGACGATGTCATTCATCGTGGCGCCGGCCCTATCGACCAGCTGATTACCAGCATCAACCTGCGACACCGACTCCGTAATCAGTTCCTTGATTTCCTTGGCTGCCGCAGCCGAACGCTGCGCCAGATTACGCACTTCAGTCGCCACCACTGCGAAACCACGGCCTTGTTCGCCGGCACGGGCCGCTTCCACCGCTGCATTCAGCGCCAGGATGTTGGTCTGGAAGGCGATGCCATCGATCACGCCAATAATGTCGGCAATCTTACGCGACGAGGTGTTGATGTTGCCCATGGTGTCCACCACCTGCGACACCAACTGGCCGCCCTTGCCTGCCACGTCCTGCGCGCTCAGCGCCAGTTGATTGGCTTGACGGGCGTTGTCGGCGTTCTGACGCACGGTCGAGGTCAGTTCTTCCAGCGACGATGCGGTTTCTTCCAGTGCGGCGGCCTGGTTCTCGGTGCGGCGCGACAGGTCCAGATTGCCCGAAGCGATTTCCGCGCTGGCGGTGGCAATCGCGCTGCTGCCGGTGCGGATGCTGCTGACGGTGCTGGACATCTGGTCCTGCATTTTGGTCAGGCCCTTCATCAGCTTGCCCATTTCATCGTTACGCGAGACGTCGATCTGGTTCGACAAATTGCCGGCGGCGATCTGGTCGAAGTGGCCCAGTGCGTGTTCCAGCGGACGCAGGATGGCGCTCAGCAGGCGGATGGCCGAGAAGATGATCAGCGCCGCGCCGAATACCAGCGCCACGGTGTAGCCCTTGGTAAAGGTCGAGAAGAAGGACTGGCTGTCGTCATAGTGGTGCTTGGCCGAAGTCAGCTGGTAGTCTTCCAGCTTGACTGAGGCGGCATCAAAAATGCCGAACTGGGCCGAAAGGGTTTTCATCGACAGATTTTCGATTTTGTCGGCGTCCTTGGCGCGCAGCGCGGTGATCAGGGCGACCAGTTCGGCGCGGTACAGCGTGCGCTTGGCGTTCAGGTCGTTGGCCAGCACTTTCTCTTCATCGCCCAACGGCAGCGCCAGATAGCCTTTCCACGATTTGTCAGAATCGTTGAGGAAGCCCTCGGCGCGCGACAGGGTTTTTTCGAGGTCCGGCGCCTCCGGATGGAACACGCCGCGATCGATGACAAAACGCGAGCGGTTGAGGAAATTCTTGGCGTTGCCCAGTGCGATGGTCGAAGCCATCTGATTCGAATACACGTCCTTCAGGGCGAAGTTGACGGTATTCATGCCGAAGATGCTGAGGACACCGAGCACCAGCATCAAGATACCGATGACGGACATGGTCGCGATCAGGCGCGTGCGAATGGTTATGCTATTGAACATATCGTTTTCTCGTCTGTAGAATGGACCGGGAGCGTGTCGAATAGATAACCTATCGCCTGCGGAGTGCTGTGCTGGAGTGCGCGCCTGGGTTGGCCGGGGCGGCCTTAAAAGTGCCGTAGGGCAATAATGTAATAGCTTTGACCGTTAGGAGTCAAACTATTTATTTATGAACTTAACCCAGTTTCATGCACGCAAGCAGATTCAGGAGGTCGGTAGCCGATAATCTCGGAATTGTTCGCGCAGCTTGTTCTTCTGGATTTTGCCGGTCCCGCCGACTGGCAAGGCGTCGGCAAAGACCACATCATCCGGCAGCCACCACTTGGCCACCTTGCCATCGAAATGGGCCAGCAGCTGCTCGCGGCTCACTTCCTGCCCCGGCCGCCGCACCACCACCAGCAGCGGCCGCTCGTCCCATTTTGGATGGAATACGCCGATGCAGGCAGCCTGCATCACCGCCGGGTGCGACATGGCGATGTTTTCCAGGTCGATCGTGCCGATCCACTCGCCGCCGGACTTGATGACGTCCTTGGCGCGGTCGGTGATCTGCATGAAGCCGTCCGGGTCGATGGTGGCGACATCGCCGGTCGGGAACCAGCCGTCTTGCAGCACATCGCCGCCTTCGTGCTTGAAATAGCTGGCGATGATCCACGGCCCTTTCACCAGCAAGTCGCCGGCGCTGACGCCGTCCCATGGCAATTCCGCGCCCAGCTCGTCGACAATTTTCATGTCGACGCCGTAGATGGCGTGGCCCTGCTTCTGCAGGATCTTGCGTTGCTCCTCTTTCGGCAGCGCCATGTGCCTGGACAGCAGCCCGCCGGTCGTGCCCAGCGGCGACATCTCGGTCATGCCCCAGCCGTGGATGACTTCCACGCCAAACTCGTCGATCAGCGTATTCATCATGGCCGGCGGACAGGCCGAGCCGCCGATCACGGTGCGGCGGAAGGTGGAAAACTTCAGCTGATGCTGCAGGCAATAGTTGATCAGGCCCAGCCAGACGGTCGGCACGCCGGCCGAGAACGTCACCTTTTCGCTTTCCATCAACTCATAGACGGATTTGCCGTCCAGCGCCGGGCCGGGGAACACCATTTTCGCGCCCGACAGCGGCACCGAATACGGCAGGCCCCAGGCGTTGACGTGGAACATCGGCACCACCGGCATTACCGCGTCGCGCGACGACACGTTGAGCACGTTCGGCAAGGCCGAGGCGTAGGCGTGCAGCACGGTCGAGCGGTGCGAATACAGCGCACCTTTCGGATTGCCGGTGGTGCCGGAGGTGTAGCACAGCGTCGCGGCGGCGTTTTCGTCGAACACCGGCCAGCTGTAGTCGCCGGATTGCGCGGCCAGCAGGTCTTCGTAGCACAGCAGGTTGGGAATCTTGCTCTCGTCCGGCATGCGGTCGGCCGCACCCAGCAAAATCCAGCCCTTGACGGTCTTGCAGTGCGGCGCGATGGCCTCGACCAGCGGCAGGAAGCAGAAATCGAACAGCAGGTACTGGTCTTCCGCGTGGTTGCAGATGTAGGCCAGCTGTTCCGGATGCAGGCGCGGGTTGATGGTGTGCAGCACGGCGCCGCTGCCGGACACGGCGTAGTACGCTTCCAGGTGACGGTAGCCGTTCCACGCCAGCGTCGCCACGCGCTCGCCCATGCGCACGCCCAGGTGTTGCAGCGCCTGCGCCAGTTGCTTGGCGCGCCGCTGGCAGTCGCGGAATGTGTAGCGGTGCAGGTCGCCTTCGACGCGCTGCGAGACGATTTCGCTATTGGCGTAGTGGCGGGCGGCAAAGTCGATGATGGTGGAAATCAGCAACGGCTGGTCCATCATCTGTCCCATCAGAGGTACTTGTGATTGCATGCATGTCTCCTATATATGAGAAAGAGTGTCGAATGCGCGCCTGAACAGCGTCAACGGTTTTCGATGCTGCACTGCCGCATTCGCTCGCTGCGGTAAAATCCGAAGCTTAGTCAAACTGGAGCACATCATTACTGCCTCTACCCTGCCGCTGGACAATTCTTTTGCGTCTTTGCCGCCTGCTTTTTACACCCGCTTGATGCCGACCCCGCTGCCTTCCCTTACCTGGTGGGCGTCAGCGCGCCGGCCGCGCAGCTGCTCGGCCTGACGCCGGCCGAAGTGGCCGACAGCGTCGAGGTTCTGATCGGTAATAGCGTGCCGGACCGTGCGCTGCCGCTGGCGGCCGTGTATTCCGGCCACCAGTTCGGCGTCTGGGCCGGTCAGCTGGGTGACGGCCGCGCCATCCTGTTCGGCGACGTCGCCACTGCGCAAGGTCCGATGGAGTTGCAATGGAAAGGCGCCGGCCTGACGCCCTACTCGCGCATGGGCGACGGCCGTGCCGTGCTGCGTTCGTCGATCCGCGAATTCCTGTGCTCGGAAGCCATGCATGCGCTGGGCATTCCCACCTCGCGCGCGCTGGCGGTGGCCGGTTCGGATCAGGGCGTGATGCGCGAAGCCGCCGAAACCTCGGCCGTGGTGGTGCGCATGGCGCCGTCGTTCGTGCGCTTCGGCTCGTTCGAGCACTGGTACTACCGCAAGAAAAACGATGAGCTGAAAGTGCTGGCCAATTATGTGATCGACCGCTTTTATCCGGCGTTGCGCGCGGAAGCCAATCCTTATCGCGCATTGCTGGAAGAAGTCACGCGCCGCACCGCCCACATGATCGCTCACTGGCAAGCGGTCGGCTTCATGCATGGCGTGATGAACACCGACAATATGTCGATCCTCGGCCTGACGCTGGATTACGGCCCGTTCGGCTTTATGGAAGCGTTCGACGCCAACCACATCTGCAATCACACCGACCAGCAAGGCCGCTATTCCTACGCCAACCAGCCGCAGGTGGGCCACTGGAATTGCTACGCGCTGGCACAAGCGCTGCTGCCGCTGATCGGCGAAGTGGAAGAAACGCAAGCGGCGCTGGACGTCTACCAGCCGGAGTTCGCCGCCAAGCTGGATGAACTGCTGCACGCCAAGCTGGGGTTGTCCGTACTGGATGAGCACTTCGATACCGACCGCGTACTGCTGGACGATATGTTCGCGATGCTGGAAGGCGTGGATTTCACGCTGTTCTTCCGCCGCCTGAGCGGCGTGCGCGCGGCCGACGCCAGCGGCGACGAACCGTTGCGCGACCTGTTCATCGACCGTGCCGCTTTCGACGCCTGGGCCGAGCGCTACCGTTCCCGCCTGCGCGCCGAACAGAGTGACGACCAGGCGCGCACGCTTGCGATGAATCAAGTCAACCCCAAATACGTGCTGCGAAACTATCTGGCCCAAGTGGCCATTGAAAAGGCGCAAAATAAGGACTTTTCCGAGGTGGAGCGCTTGCTGGCGGTATTGCAGCGTCCCTACGACGAACAGCCCGAGCACGAGCATTACGCCGCCTTGCCCCGGACTGGGCAAGTCACCTGGAAGTCAGCTGTTCTTCTTAAGCGAGAAATAAGCCATGAGCAATAAAGTTGTCAAACCCGACGCCGAATGGCGCGACCAGCTGGACCCGATGGAGTACCAAGTCACGCGTCACGCCGCCACCGAACGTGCTTTTACCGGCAAATTCTGGGATCATCATGAGCACGGCACTTACACCTGCGTCTGCTGCAACACGCCGCTGTTCCGTTCCGACGCCAAGTTTGATTCCGGCTGCGGCTGGCCGAGCTACTTTGAACCGATCGATCCGGCCAATGTGATCGAGAAGGTTGACCGTACGCATGGTATGCTGCGCACCGAAATCATTTGCGCCGTATGCGATGCCCACCTTGGCCACGTGTTCCCGGACGGTCCGCCGCCAACCGGGCTGCGCTATTGCATCAACTCGGCGTCCTTGCGCTTTGACCCACAAGACTAATAAGACACCATGAAATTCCTGTTCGACCTGATCCCCGTCCTGCTGTTCTTCGGCTCCTATAAGCTGGCTGGCTGGAACGCCGAAGCGACGCAGCACTTCATCAACACCCACATGAGCGGCATGATTTCCGGCGGTTCCGTCACCGCCGAGCAGTCGCCCATCGTCATCGCCACGCTAGTCGGCATTCTGGCGACGATGGCGCAGATTGCCTGGATCAAGCTGCGCGGGCGCAAGGTCGACGGGATTTTATGGCTGTCGCTGGGTATGTTCGTCGTCTTCGGCGGCCTGACCATTTATTTGCACGACGAAGACTTCATTAAATGGAAGCTCAGTATTGTGTACTGGCTGTTTGCCGGCGCGCTGCTGGTCAGCGACCTGGTATTCAAAAAGAACCTGATGCGCAAGTCGATGGGCGAAATCATCGAATTGCCGGAGCAGATCTGGACCCGCTTGAATCTGGCCTGGATCGCCTTCTTCACCTTTATGGGTGTATTGAACTGGTATCTGGCGTTTGTGCTGTTCAAAGGCGATACCGATTCCTGGGTCAGTTTTAAAGCATTCGGCGCCACCGCCATCATGTTTGTGTTTATCGTGGCACAAACCGTTTATTTGTCGCGTCACATGAAAGACCAGGCATGAATCAGATTCAAGATACCCGTCTGGCCCGCATCCGCGCGGCGCTGGAAGCCAGGCTGGAACCAGTCGAACTGGTGGTCGACGACGACTCGGCAGCCCATGCCGGCCATGCCGGCGCGGCCTCTGGCGGCGGTCACTACAACGTCAGAATTGTTTCGTTACAATTCGAAGGGCTGAAACTCGTCACAAGACATCGACTCGTGTATGATTCCGTGCACGATATGATGCATAAAGAAATTCATGCATTGGCCATTACCGCGCTGGCGCCGTCTGAAGTATGATTTTGTGCCGCGTCCGGGAATGATTGCCGTCGGGCTTTTAAAATAACACTTTTTCCAAATACAGGAATTAATAATGACCTTTAAGCCAGCCAAGTTGCTGATTGCACTTCTCGTTGTCGCCGTACCAGCTTTTGCGCAAAACGTTGCCGTCGTAAATGGCAAGGCGATCCCGACCTCGCGCGTGGACGCGGTGGTTAAGCAAGTCGTGGCCCAGGGCCAGCAGCCGGATTCGCCGCAGCTGCGCGATCTGATCAAGAAAGACCTGATCGGCCGCGAAGTGATGATGCAGGAAGCGGAAAAGCAAGGTTATGGCAAGAAAGACGACGTCAAGACCGCGATAGAAAACGCGCGTCAGGCCATCATCATCAACGCCATGATCGCTGACTACGTCAAGAAAAATCCGGTATCGGACGCCGACATCAAGGCTGAGTACGACAAATTCGTTGCCCAGGCTGGCGACAAGGAATACCACGTGCGCCACATCCTGCTGGGCACCGAAGCGGAAGCCAACGACGTGATCGCCAAGATCAAGGGCGGCGCCAAGTTTGAAGAGCTGGCCAAGCTGTCGAAAGACACTGGCTCGGCTGCCAATGGCGGCGACCTGGACTGGGCCTCGCCTTCGTCGTTCCCACCAGTATTCTCGCAAGCGTTCGTCGCACTGGGCAAAGGCCAAGTGACCGAGAAGCCGGTGCAGACCCCGAACGGCTTCCACGTGATCAAAGTGGACGACATCCGTCCAGCCAAGCTGCCGACCCTGGAAGAAGTCAAACCGCAAATCGCGGAAGCGCTGACTCAGAAGAAACTGCAGGCGTATCAGGAAGAACTGGTAAAGAAAGCAAAAGTGCAGTAATGTTATGAAAGGCGGCGCCCTGCGGGGCGCCGTTTTTAATTCCGCGTTGGTATGATGCACCTTCAGAGTGTAATTTTTTAAGGATTTAGATAATGATGTTGAAGCCAGCCCGTCTGATGTTAGCCCTGATCGCCATGGTTGCCGTCCCAGCGTTCGCGCAAAATGCCGCGACCGTGAATGGCAAGGCGATTCCTGCCGCCCGCGTCGATCAAATGGTCAAGCAAGTGGTAGCCCAGGGTCAGCAGCCTGATTCGCCGCAACTGCGCGACATGGTCAAGAAAGAACTGATCGGCCGCGAAGTACTGCTGCAGGAAGCCGATAAACAGGGTTATGGCAAGAAGCCTGATGTAACCGCTGCGATCGACAACGCCCGTCAAAGCATTATTATCAATGCGATGCTGGCTGATTACGTAAAGAAAAATCCGGTATCGGATGCGGAAATCAAAGCTGAATACGACAAATATAAAGCAGCCATGGGCGGCACCGAATATCACTCGCGTCATATTCTGGTTGCAACCGAACAGGAAGCCAAAGATATTATCGCCAAGCTGAAAGGCGGCGCTAAATTCGAAGAACTGGCCAAAGTATCGAAAGACGGTTCGGCTGCCAATGGCGGCGATCTGGGCTGGATGACGCCAGGCAAATTGGTGAAACCATTCGCTGACGCCATGGTCGCACTGAAAAACGGTGAAATCACCCAGACCCCAGTGAAAACCGAATTCGGCTATCACGTAATCAAAATGGAAGAATCCCGTCCTGTAAAACTGCCTTCGCTGGAAGAAGTCAAACCGCAAGTCGCCGAAGCGCTGCAACAGCGCAAGATCGTCGCCTACCGCGAAGAGCTGGTGAAGAAAGCCAAAGTCCAGTAAGCTGGATTGCTCCGCAAGAAGCGCCTGCATGCAGGCGCTTTTTTTACGTCCTCTGCAAGCCGGAAAATGGCGCATTCGCGCCAACAACCAGCATGAAACCAGACTTCCTTCCCACAGTAAGGGGTGCCCTCGCCTCTACCGCCGACACCAGCCGCGCGCCCGCCATGCGCGCTTACGTGCGCGATCAATTCGATTTCATTGGCGTCGGCACACTACAACGGCGCTCCGCCTGCAAACCGCTGCTGGCCGTTTTAAATTACAAAACCAGCACGATGACACGGATGTCGCACTGCGCGACGATATTATGTGGGTACGCCGCATCGCCTTGTTGCAGCAATTAGACTGACGCGATAAAACCGATGCGCAACCGCTATTCAATCATTCAGAAAGCCATCGGCTGGGCATTGAGAGATTATGCCCGCCACGCGCATGACGCTGTACGCATATTCACGCACAAAGAAAAAGAGCGGGTTGCGCCGCTCCTTTTTCGTGAGGTTAATAAATACCTGTAATTAATTACCCGACGAATTTACGGGCATTGCGGAACATGCGCATCCATGGCGATTCCTCACCCCACGCTTCCGGCGCCCACGAGTGCTGGACGGTGCGGAATACGCGCTCGGCGTGGGGCATCATGACGGTGAAGCGGCCATCCGCCGTGGTGACCGAGGTCAGGCCTTGCGGCGAGCCGTTCGGGTTGTACGGGTAGGCTTCGGTCGCGGCGCCACGGTTGTCAACGAAACGCATGGCGGCCACAGCTTCGCTGATGTTGCCGGTTTGCGAGAAATCGGCATAACCTTCGCCGTGCGCGATGGCGATCGGCGTCTGGGTGCCGGCCATGCCGCTGAAGAAGATCGACGGCGAGTCCAGCACTTCCACCATCGCAAAGCGCGCTTCGAATTTCTCCGATTTGTTGGTGGTGAACTTCGGCCACGCGTGCGCGCCAGGAATCAGCGGCTTCAGGTTGCTCATCATCTGGCAGCCGTTGCAGACGCCCAGGCCGAAGGTGTCCTTGCGCGCAAAGAACGTGGCGAACTGATCCGACAACGCATCGTTGAACAGAATCGTCTTGGCCCAGCCTTCGCCGGCGCCCAGCACGTCGCCGTACGAGAAGCCGCCGACGGCGATGATGCCCTGGAAGTCGGCCAGCTTGGCGCGGCCAGAGATCAGGTCGCTCATGTGGACGTCGATCGCCGCAAAGCCGGCCTGATGCATGACATAGGCGGTCTCGATGTGCGAATTGACGCCCTGCTCGCGCAGGATGGCCACGCGTGGACGCACGCCGGTCGCCAGGAACGGCGCAGCGACGTTGTCGCTCAGGTCGAAGGTGATCTTCGGCGTGATGCCTGGATCTTGTTCGTCCAGCAGACGGTCGTATTCGGCATCGGCGCAGGCTGGATTGTCACGCAGACGGGCAATACGCCAGCTGGTTTCGCTCCACAGGCGGTGCAGTTCGGCACGCGACTTGTTGTAGATAATCTTGGCGTCGCGGGTGAATTCGATCACGCCACGGTCATTCGGCTTGCCGATGATATGGCTGCAGGCGCCCAGGTTGAACGAACGCAGCACATCCATCACCAGCGATTTCTCGTCGGCGCGCACCTGGATCACAGCGCCCAGCTCTTCCGAGAACAGTGCGCGCAGCGTTTGCTCGTTGCGGCGCTCGGCGATCTGCGTCGCCCAGTTCTTGGCGTCGCCCTGGTCGGCGCCATGGCCCTCTTCCAGCGTCAGGATGTCGAGGTTGATCGACAGGCCGGCGCGGCCGGCGAAGGCCATTTCGGTCAGCGTGCCGTACAGGCCGCCGTCCGAACGGTCGTGGTAAGCCAGCAGCTTGCCATCGGCGTTCAGTTGCTGGATGGCGGCGAAGAAGCCCTTGACGTCTTCCGCGCTATCCACGTCCGGCACCGAATTGCCCAGCTGGCCCATGACTTGCGCCAGCGCCGAGGCACCGAGGCGGTTCTTGCCGCGACCCAGGTCGATCAGGATGATGGCGGTGTCGCCGGCATCCATGCGGATTTGCGGGGTCAGCGATTTGCGCACGTCATACACCGGCGCGAACGACGACACGATCAGCGAGACCGGCGACAGCACCGCCTTGGCCACATCGCCCTCTTTCCCGCTTTCTTTCCACGTCGTGCGCATCGACAGCGAATCCTTGCCGACCGGGATAGAAATACCCAGCGCCGGGCACAGTTCCATACCGACAGCCTTGACGGTGTCGTACAGTGCAGCGTCCTGGCCGGGCTGGCCGCAAGCCGCCATCCAGTTGGCCGACAGCTTGATGTCTTCGATCGAGCGGATCGGCGCGGCGGCGATGTTCAATACCGCCTCAGCCACAGCCATGCGGCCCGAGGCGGCAGCGTTGATCACGGCCAGCGGCGTGCGTTCGCCCATCGCCATCGCTTCGCCCTTGTAGCCTTCGAAGCTCATCGCCGTCACGGCACAGTCAGCCACCGGCACCTGCCATGGGCCAACCATCTGGTCGCGCACGGACATGCCGCCCACGGTACGGTCGCCGATGGTGATCAGGAACGATTTGTCGCCGACGGTCGGCAGCAGCAGCACGCGCTCGGCGGCGTCGGCCAGATCGACACCGGTCAGGTCGATGGCGGGGAAATCGTTTTGCACGTGATGCACGTCGCGCTGCATTTTGGGCGGTTTGCCCAGCAGTACGTCCATCGGCATATCGACCGGCTCGTTGCCCAGTTCCGGATCGATCAGCTTCAGCTGACGTTCTTCGGTGGCGGTGCCGACCACTGCAAACAGGCTGCGCTCACGCTCGCAAATCGCCTGGAACAGCGGCAGGTCGCTCGGCGCAATCGCCAGCACATAACGCTCTTGCGATTCGTTGGACCAGATTTCTTTCGGCGCCATGCCGCTTTCTTCCAGCGGAATCTTGCGCAGGTCGAAGATCGCGCCGCGCTTGGCGTCGTTGGTGATTTCCGGGAAGGCATTCGACAGGCCACCAGCGCCGACGTCGTGGATCGAGATGATCGGATTCTTGTCGCCCAGCTGCCAGCAAGCGTTGATCACTTCCTGCGCGCGGCGTTCCATTTCCGGGTTGCCGCGCTGGACCGAGTCGAAGTCCAGATCGGCGGTGTTGGTGCCGGTCGCCATCGACGAGGCGGCCGAGCCGCCCATGCCGATGCGCATGCCCGGACCGCCCAGCTGCACCAGCAAGCTGCCGACCGGGATATCGTTCTTGTGCGTATGCTGCGACGAGATGTTGCCGATGCCGCCGGCAATCATGATCGGCTTGTGATAGCCGAACACGGTGTCGTGTGCGCCGGCGAACTGCTTACCGATGTTCTGTTCGTAGGTACGGAAGTAACCGCCCAGCACCGGACGGCCAAATTCATTGCTGAAGGCAGCGCCGCCCAGCGGGCCGTCGATCATGATCTGCAGCGGCGAAGCGATGCGCTCCGGTTTGCCGTACGGGTTGCCGGTGTCGCGGTAGTCGCCGTCCTTGATCGGTGCGGTGACGACGGCATCGCTTTCCCACGGACGCACGGCGCCCGGCAGCAGCAGGTTGGACACGGTAAAGCCAGCCAGGCCAGCCTTCGGCTTGGCACCGCGGCCGGTTGCGCCTTCGTCACGGATTTCACCGCCGGCGCCGGTCGAGGCGCCTGGGAACGGCGAGATCGCGGTCGGGTGATTGTGGGTTTCCACCTTCATCAGCGTGTGGGTCAGCTCGGTCATCGGCGCATACTGCTGGCCTTCGCCTTGCGGGAAGAAGCGCATCACTTCCGCGCCTTCCATGATCGACGAGTTGTCGCTGTAGGCAACCACGGTGCCCTTCGGCTGCAACTGGTGGGTGTTCTTGATCATGCCGAACAGCGACTTCGGCTGGGCGACGCCGTCGATGGTCCAGTCGGCGTTGAAGATCTTGTGACGGCAGTGCTCGGAGTTCGCCTGCGCGAACATCATCAGCTCAACGTCGGTCGGATTGCGACCGGCCTTGGTGAAGGCGGCGTCCAGATACTCGACTTCATCGTCCGACATGGCCAGGCCGAGGTCGGTATTCGCCTTGTCCAGCGCCGCTTTGCCACAGCCGATCACGTCTACCGATTCCAGCGGCCGGGCTTGCAGTTCGCGGAACAGGCCGGCAGCGTCGTCCGGCGAGCGCAGCACCGATTCGGTCATGCGGTCGTGCAGCAGCGCGGCCACGGCCTGCAATTCCTTATCGCTGAGCTTTTTGGTCGCGCCCAGCGCGGTGCCCAGGATGCCGGTCTTCAGGTTGATGCGATACGCCACGCCGCGCTCGACGCGCTTGATGTGCACCATGCCGCAGTTGTGGACGATGTCGGTGGCCTTGGAGGCCCACGGCGAAATCGTGCCGAAGCGCGGAATCACGAAGAATTCTTCAGCGTGGCCTTCAGTGTTGTCGGCGTGCGCCGGTTCACCGTAGGTCAGCAAGCCTTGCAGGCGCTGGGTGTCGTCGGCCGACAAGGGTGCGCCGGCATCGATGAAGTGGACATAGCGCGCCTGAACGGCGGCAACGGAAGGCAGCACCGCTTGCAGTTGGTTCAACAGGCGTTGGCTACGGAATGCGGACAGGGCGTTAGAGCCCGGCAGAATCAGCATGATTGGAAGAGAGTTGATGCAGCTGGGCTGCGGTTTAAAGGGAGATGGGGCACTAGATACTGTGTTGCGAGATTTTCCTTTGCGCGCATTATACCCGCTATCAGCGTTGCCATATAGTGCCACTGCCGTGCAAAAGCTGCCACAGAAGCAACATTTTGCGCCGAAAATCATCTATTTTCACTTGCCTTGGAGTATGCTGGACGAAACTTAGCTTGGATGTAGAAGAATGGCAGAATATAGCGACTTGTCAGTGCTGATCGTCGATCCCAATCCGGGGATGCGCGGCAACCTGCACAATATGCTCAGCCAGGCATCGATTACCAAGATCGATTACGCGGTCAGTTCGGGCACGGCGATTCGCCAGCTCACGAAAAAACCGTTCGACATCATCTTGTGCGAATACGACCTCGGCAACGGCAGCGGCGAAGCGAACGGCCAGGATGGCCAGCAGCTGCTGGAAGATTTACGTCATCATAAACTGATCACGCCGTGGACGATTTTCATCATGCTGACCTCGGAAGGCGAGTACGGCAAGGTGATCGGCGCGGCCGAACTGACGCCCACCGACTACGTGCTCAAGCCGTTCACCGTGGACGCCCTGCTCCAGCGCCTGCAACGCGCAGTCGACCGCCGCACCTCATTCTTGCCGATCTATCAACTGGTTGAAATGGGCAATGTGCGCCGGGCGATTAACGAGGCCAAGGCCGCCGAGGAAAAAACCCCTCGCTACGCCGTCGACTTTGCCCGCCTGCGCGCCGAGCTGCTGTTTTCGATCGACGAACTGGCAGAAGCGGAAACTGCCTACCTGTGGATATTGATGACGCGGCCGGTGGCCTGGGCCCACCTGGGCCTGGCGCGCTGCCGCTTCGGCTTGCAGAAATACCTGGAAGCGCAGGAAACCCTGTCGCTGCTGCTGGAACAAAATCCGCGCTACATGGCCGCCTACGATCTGCTGGCGCGGTGCCACCAGGCGCTTGGCCAGCAAGAGGCCGCCAAGAAGATCCTGGAAGATGCGGTGGCGATTTCGCCGCACATGGTGCGCCGCCTGCGCCATCTGGGTGATGTCGCCTTTGAGACCGGCGACGTCGGCGTGGCCGAGAAGGCCTTCAAGCAGGTGGTGGCCAAGGCCAAGTATTCCGAATTCCGCGACCCCGAGGATCACGTCAAGCTGGTCAAGACGCTGGTCAAGAAAGGCGACGCCCACCAGGCCAGCGGCGTGATCCGCGACATGGAGCGCTCGCTGCGCAGCGGCCCGAATGTGGACGTGTGCCGCGCCATCGCCGCCGGCCTGTTGCAGGAAATGAGCGGTAACCTCACTGCCGCCGCCACCGAGCTGACCAACGCGGTCAACGCCGTGGCCGGCAGCCGTGGCCTGTCGACCGGCCTCAAGGTGGGGCTGGTGCACAGCTGCCTGGCCGTCAAGCTGGACCAGCAGGCGTCCGATTTGATGCTGAACCTGATGAACGATACCGAAAGCGGCGTCTCGATGGACGACGCGGTGCAGGTGTTTGAAAAAGCCGGCCGCCACGATCTGGCCCAGGGCATGGGCGAACAGATCAAGATTCAGGTGGACGAGCTTATCGCGCACGCCAGCGAGCAGCGTTCGCACGGCGACCTGCGGGCGGCGGTCGATACGCTGAGCGCCGGCCTGCGCAAAGCGCCCGGCAATATGGCGCTATTGCCGGCGGCCGCCTCGGCCATTCTCAAGCAGCTGGACGACCTGGGCTGGGAAGCGCCGCTGGCCGAACACTGCCAGTTCCTGCTGGAGCGCATGCGCCGCCTCGATCCGGCGCACCCGTCACTGGAGACGCTGACGGCGCAGTATCACTACACCCAGCGCAAATACGGTATATCGGCGGTGGCCTGAGCCACCGTCATTCCCGCGCAAGCGGGAAAGACCGCGTCAGTCGGGGCTGACCACTTCGTAGCCTTTGGCTTTCAGCGCGGTCAGATAACTGTCCGGGCCGACGATGTCGGACAGGCGCAGCATGGCAAAACTGGTGGTGTTGGCCTCCAGCGCTTTGTCGACGGCGGTCAGCCACGCATTCTGCACGCGCTGCTGGACGTTCTGCCAGTTTTTCTGGTTCTTGACGAAATCGGCGTTGCGCAAGGCGTCACGGCACTCCGCTTCCTGGTCGGCATAACTGAGTTTCTGGATCGCTTCCAGATCACCCTTGGCCCAGGCGTTGGCGCGCACCCGCATGGCGTCAAGATCGCTTTCCAGACGGGTCAGCGTCTTGTCGAAGCATGCGGTGTCGGCCAATGACGACTTCTTGAATTCCTTGACCATCTTCGAGGCGTCGTCCATTTCCAGCGCGATGCTCGTGTCGGTCTTCTTGATCTTGCGTTCCTTGACGATGGCGTTGATTTTATTACTGACATCGTAGCCCTTGCCCAAGCCCGACTGCTTCAGCGCCGCATCGTACAGCGCATCCGCCACGAAGATCGGCCGTTCGCGCTCGATGCTGTCGTCCTTGCCCAGGTATTTGGTCTTGAGCGGCTGCCAGCGCGCATACACGTCAGCAGGCAGCACATCCTTCAGCGTTGCCCCGTCCGGATTCTTCTTAATGCCGATTAGGCTAGGCAGCAAGGTCAGGCCGCGGAAGAAGCCGACATGGCCATGCGCGCCGGGCGGGCCCAGATACTCTTGTGATTGCGCCAGAATCGACTCCACCTGCTGCGAGCGCCACTCCATCTTCAGCGGCAGCGGCGAATAACTGCCGAACACCCACAGCACATGATCGCCTTTGCTGACCTTCCACAAACCCGGACCGGGACGCTGGCCAACCAGCAGAATGGTTTCGGTTTCCGGCGCGGCCTCCTCGGTGGGGGCCGGTGGAGTGGCTTCTTGCGCCAGCGCGGCGGTCAGGGGCATGAGCAGGCAGATCGTGGGCAGCAGGCGTTTGAGCATAGGTCCGGTTCAGAAAGCGATGAGGCCGTTGGCGAGGCAGTGGCTGATGAAGTACCAAGAGACAAAATACAAACCGCACAGCAGGAAGGCGGACACAATCGCGGCACGCGGTGAACTGCGGGATTGAAAAATCCTCAATAAAGTGCGCACGATGTCCTCCCAACCTGTCTAAAGTTCAACTGTACGTCGCAGGCAACAGTCAAACAAGACCCGATTGGGAGGTGGCGCCATCCGATCCCAGGGGTATCGCCTAATCGGCTGATGGCGGCAAGGGCGTGCCAAAACCACCACCACCCGGCGTTTCAATAATGAACACATCGCCCGGCTGCATATCGGTCTTGCCAATGTGGCCCAGCACGTCCACGCTGCCGTCCGCGCGCTGCACGCTGTTGCGGCCCAGCGCGCCCGGCCGGCCGCCAGCCATGCCGAATGGCGCATAGATGCGGTTGTTGGACAGGATGGCCGCCGTCATCGGTTCCAGGAAGCGCACCTTGCGCACGCCACCGTTGCCGCCGTGCCAGTGCCCTGCTCCACCGCTGCCGGCGCGGATTTCATAGCTGTCCAGCCGCACCGGAAAGCGGAACTCCAGGATTTCGGGATCGGTCAGGCGCGAATTGGTCATATTGGTCTGCACCACCGACGTGCCATCGAAGCCGTTGCCAGCGCCGGAGCCGCCGCTGATGGTCTCGTAATACTGGTACTTGGCATTGCCGAAAGTGAAGTTGTTCATGGTGCCCTGCGCCGCCGCCATCACGCCCAGTGCGCCGTACAGCGCATTGGTGATACAGGTGGAGGTCTCCACGTTGCCGGAGACGACCGACGCCGGATAGTGCGGATTCAGCATCGAGCCGTTTGGAATCAGCACCTTCAGCGGCTTGAGGCAGCCGGCGTTGAGCGGAATCTCATCATCCACCAGTGTGCGGAACACGTACAGCACCGCCGCCATGCACACCGCCGACGGCGCGTTGAAGTTGTTCTCCAGCTGCGGCGACGTGCCGGTAAAGTCGATTTCCGCGCTACGCGCCTCCTGGTCCACGCGCACCGCCACCTGGATCTGCGCACCGTTATCGAGCGGCAGCGTGAAGGCGCCATCCTTCAAGGCACTGATGACGCGCCGCACGGCTTCCTCGGCGTTGTCCTGCACATGGCCCATATAGGCCTGCACCACATCAAGGCCAAAATGCGCCACCATCTTGTGCAGCTCGTCGACGCCTTTCTGGTTGGCGGCGACTTGCGCGCGCAGGTCGGCCAGGTTCTGGTCCGGATTGCGTGCCGGGTACTGCGCGCCGGCCAGCAAGGTGCGCGTTTCGGCTTCGCGCAACTGGCCGCCATCCACCAGCTTGAAGTTATTGATTAACACGCCCTCTTCTTCGATCACGCGCGAATCCGGCGGCATCGATCCCGGCGTGGTGCCGCCGATGTCCGCATGGTGGCCACGCGAGCCGACGTAGAACAGGATGCGCGCACCGGTGGCGTCGAACACCGGCGTAATTACCGTGACGTCCGGCAGGTGCGTGCCACCGTTATACGGGTCGTTCAACATGAAGACGTCGCCGGCGCGCATGCGGCCGGCGTTTTCGCGCATTACGGTCTTGATGCTCTCGCCCATCGAACCCAGGTGCACCGGCATATGCGGCGCGTTGGCAATCAGGTTGCCATCGGCGTCGAAGATGGCGCAGCTGAAGTCCAGCCGCTCCTTGATGTTGACCGAATACGCGGTGTTCTGCAGGCGCAGCCCCATTTGCTCGGCGATCGACATGAACAGGTTATTGAAAATCTCCAGCATCACCGGATCGGCCGTGGTGCCGATGGCGCGCCGCTCGGGCAGCGCCGCCACGCGCTTCAGCACCAGATGGTCGTGCAGCGTGACTTCGGCCTGCCAGCCCGTTTCCACAATGGTGGTCGCGTTGGCTTCGGCGATGATCGCCGGGCCTTTGATGACGTCACCAATGCGCGTGGCGCCGCGCTGGTACAAGCTGGTTTGGCGCCATTTGCCGCCGGTGTACATCGGCACCACCGCATGCGGCATCAGGCCGGAGACGCGGCGCGCCGCCGGCTCCACCGTCTCTTGCGGCGCATCGGACTTGCCGACCGCCTCCACCGACACCGCCTCAACGATCAGCGCGCGCGATTGCATCAGGAACGAATAGCGCTTGCGGTAGGCCGCTTCAAATTGCTGCTGCATCGACGCCACCGTATCGAACAGCACGATCAGCGCGGTGTCAGTGCCTTCGTAGCGCAGGTGTACGCGGCGAATCAGCGTAATGCGGTCATCGTCCACCTGCTGGTGATGCAGGTCCGCGCGCGCGTGCCGGCCCAGCGCATGCAGGCGTGCTTGCAGTTCTGCGTGCGCCTCTTCGCTTAAATGCGTTTCGATGGCCGCCTCTCGCATCGCCGTCTGGTCGGCCAGACCCATGCCGTAGGCCGACATCACGCCGGCCAGCGAGTGCACGAACACCGTTTTCATGCCCAGCGCATCGGCCACCAGACAGGCGTGCTGGCCGCCGGCGCCGCCGAAACTGGTCAGCGCGTATTCGGTCACGTCATGCCCGCGCTGGACGGAAATCTGCTTGATGGCGTTGGCCATATTGCCGACCGCGATGTCGAGAAAGCCTTCCGCCACC
Source organism: Duganella dendranthematis (assembly GCF_012849375.1). Taxonomy (NCBI): domain Bacteria; kingdom Pseudomonadati; phylum Pseudomonadota; class Betaproteobacteria; order Burkholderiales; family Oxalobacteraceae; genus Duganella; species Duganella dendranthematis. Next base: position 5,516,402 of record NZ_CP051684.1, on the reverse strand, counting down.
TGCTCCGCCGTGGTCGGCGTGCCGGTGGCAGCGGCGATGTCCTTGGCCATGTCGCCGAAGCGTTCACGCACCGTGGCGGCGTCCAGCGCCTGCTTGCCGTCGGCGCCGAACAGCTGCGGGAAGTGATGCGGCTGGATTTTGCCCAGCATGACGTTACAGTCGGTGACCGCCAGCGGTCCGCCGCGCCGATAGCTGGCCGGGCCGGGATTGGCGCCGGCGCTGTCCGGCCCCACGCGATAGCGGCTGCCATCGAAATGCAGCACCGAGCCGCCGCCGGCAGCCACAGTATGAATGCTCATCATCGGTGCGCGCATGCGCACGCCGGCCACCTGGGTCTCGAACACGCGCTCGAATTCGCCCGAGTAGTGCGACACGTCGGTCGACGTGCCGCCCATGTCGAAGCCGATCACCTTGTCAAAGCCCGCCAGCCTGGACGCGCGCACCATGCCGACGATGCCGCCGGCCGGACCGCTCAGGATCGAGTCCTTGCCCTGGAACGCGCGGGCGTCGGTCAGGCCGCCGTTGGATTGCATGAATTGCAGGTTCACGCCCGGCAGTTCGTTGGACACTTGCTCCACATAGCGGCGCAAGATCGGTGACAGATAGGCATCAACCACGGTGGTATCGCCGCGCGCCACCAGCTTCATCATCGGGCTGATGTCGTGCGATACCGATACCTGCGTGAAGCCGATCTCGCGCGCGATACTGGCCACGCGGCTTTCGTGCGCGTGATAGCGGTAGCCGTGCATGAACACCACCGCCAGCGAACGCAGGCCGGTCGCATACGTTTGCTCCAGACCTGCGCGCGTGGAGTCCAGGTCCAGTGCAGTCACCATTTCACCGTGCGCGCCGATGCGCTCATCGATTTCGATTACATGGCTGTACAGCAGTTCCGGCAGCAGGATGCGGCGGTCGAACAGGCGCGGACGATTTTGATAGGCGATTCGCAGCGCATCGCGGAAGCCACGCGTGATGGCCAGCGCAGTGGGTTCGCCCTTGCGCTCCAACAGCGCGTTGGTGGCCACCGTGGTGCCCATCTTGACGGCGCCGATCTGCTCTACCGGAATCGGCTTGCCCTTGGCCACGCCCATCAGCTGGCGGATGCCGGCGATGGCCGCATCCATGTAGTGCTCGGGATTCTCCGACAGCAGCTTGAGCGTGCGCAACCGGCCATCTGGCGCGCGCGCCACGATGTCGGTGAACGTACCGCCACGGTCGATCCAGAATTCCCAATCCATGCGTGCCTCGCTAAGTTGTGAAGCGTGTATTGTAGTGCCGACGCAGTGGACGCGCCCACACAAATATCGATGCTAAAATGACACGATGAATCCACTCTACACCGTTGCCGAAATCCGCGCTATCGAGCGCGCTGCCACCGCTACCCTGCCGCAGGGCGCCCTGATGCAGCGCGCCGGCCAGGCGAGCGCCAACGCCGCGCTGGATCTGCTGCCCCTGACCACCAATCAGGCCAGGGTGCTGGTGCTGGCCGGTCCCGGCGACAATGGCGGCGACGCGCTGGAAGCGGCGGCGCACCTGTCGTACACCGGCGCGCAAGTCACGCTAATCCATTTCGGCCCGGCAGACCACAGCCGGTCCTCGGCCGAACGCCAGGCCGCGCTGCAACGCGCCAAGGCCAGCGACGCCCGCTTCCGCGCGGTGGAAGACGCCAACATCGCCGGCACCGAATGGCATCTGGTGGTGGATGGCCTGTTCGGCATCGGTTTGAAACGGCCGCTCAGCGGCGCGCTGCGGGCGCTGGTGGAGACGGTCAACCAGCTGCGTTGCAGCGTGCTGGCGCTGGACGTGCCGAGCGGTCTGGATGCCGACACCGGCGGCGTGGTGGGGCCGGACGGCGTGGCGCTGCACGCGACCCACACCATCACGTTCATAGGCAACAAGCCTGGACTGCACACTTGCGATGGCCGCGACTATGCGGGACTGGTCGACATCTCGCGGCTGGAAATCGATGCCAGCCACTTTGCGCCGGCTGCGCTGCACCTGAACGAGGTTAAGTTTTTCGCCCGCCATCTGAAGGCGAGGCGGCACAACTCGCACAAAGGCAGCTACGGCAATGTGGCGGTGATCGGCGGCGCGCGCGGCATGAGCGGCGCGCCGATTTTGGCCGCGCGCACGGCGCTCAACAGCGGCGCCGGCCGCGTCTACGCTTTGTTCGTGGAAGACGCGCTGCCATGCGATCCCGGCCAGCCGGAACTGATGTGTCGACTCGCCGGTGATTACGACCTGGATCAGGCCACGCTGGTGATCGGCCCCGGACTGGGCGCCTCGACCGCCGCGCAAGCCCTGCTCGCAAGCGCCATCGCCAGCGGCAGCCCGCTGCTGGCCGACGCCGACGCGCTCAATCTGCTGGCCGCCGACACCGCAATGCAAACCGTGCTTGCCCAGCGCAGCAAGCCGACGGTGCTGACGCCGCATCCGCTGGAAGCCGCGCGCCTCCTGGGTAGCAATATCGGCGCCGTGCAGGCCGACCGTCTGGCGTCAGCCCGCACGCTGGCCGCGCGCCTCAACGCAGTGGTGGTCTTGAAAGGATCAGGCACGGTCATCGCCGCGCCGGACGGCAAGGCCGTCATCAACACCACCGGCAATCCAGCGCTGGCCACGGCCGGTACCGGCGACGTGCTGGCAGGCCTGTGCGGCGCGCTGCTGGCGCAAGGTTGGCCACATTGGGAAGCCGCGCTGGCGGCAGTCTGGCTGCATGGCATCGCGGCGGATGTGCTGGTTAGCGAAGGCCGCGGCCCGATTGGCCTGACCGCCGCCGAACTGATCCCCGCCATCCGCGCGGCGCTCAACCGCATGGTGCAGCATCACGGCCGCTAGCGTTTCAGGTCGGCCTGAATGATGTTCAGGAAGTTTTCAGTCGACCATTCCAGATCGCGCACCACGATCTGCGGCGTGTAGAACTGCCCCGCCGCACGCGGACGGCCCACGTAGACCTTGTTTGGAATGACAGCTTTCGCAGCGCCGGAGACCAGCGACTGGTAGCGCACTTCCATGTAATTGCTGTCAGCCGAACTCGGCGCGCCGATCAGTTTGGTATTCGGGAACATGGTGAAGTAGTCCACCGCATCCAGACAAGCACTGGCACACTGGCCGGGCACAATGACGTACACAGGGCGGTTGAAGGCGGGAGGCCCGGCTTCATTGGGTCGCTTGGCGGCGGATGCGGACGTTGCGCCGGCTGCGGCCGCTGCGCCGGCGCCGGTGACATAGAACTTTTCGCCGCGCTCCAACGCTTCCTGCATGACGTTGGCGAGCGCATTGATGCCTTCCGCCACCTCGGCATTGCCCTGCTCTTTCAGGATGCCGACCATCCACCGAACATGCGCCACATTGCCGGGCGAGACGCGCCACCAGACTTGCTGCTTGCCCATGCGCTGCTGGTCGCGCCGCGCCATCTCGGCATCGCCCCACAAGGCACCGGCAAAGTCCAGGCTCCACAGCGACGATCCACCGTGATTGCCGCGCAGGTCGATCACCACGGCATCCGCCTGCTGATAACGCTGCGGATGCGCGCGCAGTTCCGCCGACATTGCGCGATAGGCCGTGCGTTGCGCTTCGTCCGGCTGGAATTCCGGCATGGCGGCCCAATACAGGCGCGGACGCGGCTCGCTCAGGCCGACCGGCAGCGTGGTGCCATTGTAGCTTTGCTGGCGCCATTGCAGCATCTCGTTGGTGTACTGACTCCACGCCAGCGTCATTGAAAACTGTTTGCCATCCAGCGTGAAGGTGCACACCTGCGGCCGCTTGATAAACGGATTGCCCTTGTCGACAAACACGTCGGGCGCTTCGATCCACCAGTTGCCCGGCTCATCGCTGCGCCCCTGGAACGCAAACACATTGGTTTGCGCCAGGGTAACAATCGACTCGCCATCGCAGGCGTTAATCCGGCTGCCGGCGGCCGGCCCGCCTGGCACGGTGGCATAGACGTACATGCTGTCGCCGCGCCAGGCGGCGACAAAGCCGGGCCAGCGCCATTCCACCGCAGGCGGCATGGTGAACGCCACTCCCGCGTGGCCGTCGTGGATCACCGTATTAAAACGCAGCAGCGCGGCCTGATAACCGGCGCCATCGCGCACTTGCGCTGCCAATTGCAAGCCCGCCTTGCGCGCCTCGCCTAGACGGGCGGCAAAGCCTGGATTGGCCGGATCATAGGTGCCGGGATGGTTGTCCAGCGTGATCTGATAAGCAGCTTCGATGTCGGCGATGGCAGCGCGCTGCCACTGTTCCGCCGTCTGCGGCAGGTCGCCAGCAGTGACGGCGCCTGCCGCCAGCAGCCAAGCCGCAACAAGGCCGCGCATCAAACCAGGCGACCGGCTGCAATGGTAATGGTGCGGCCGCAGCGGGCGGCCATGGCCTGGTCGTGGGTGACCAGCACCAAAGTCGAACCATGCTGGCGATTCAACTCGAACATCAGCTGGATGACGGCTTCGCCAGTGGCGGCGTCCAGGCTGCCGGTCGGTTCGTCGGCAAACAGCAGCGGCGGTTCGCTGACGAAGGCGCGCGCCAACGCCACGCGCTGTTGTTCGCCGCCGGACAGATATTTCGGATAATGCTTGAGCCGGCTGGACAGGCCAACCCGCGCCAGCATCGCCTCGGCCTTCTCGCGGGCGCCAGCCACGCCGGCCAGTTCCAGGGGCAGCATGACGTTTTCCACCGCCGTCAAATGCGCCAGCAGCTGGAAGGACTGGAACACAAAGCCCAGCTTTTCCTTGCGCAAGGCGGCGCGGCCATCTTCATCCATTGCATAAATATCTACGCCGTCGAGCACCACCGTACCGGCGCTGGGGGTGTCCAGGCCGGCCAGCAAACCCAGCAAAGTGGACTTGCCGGAACCGGAAGCGCCAACGATGGCCAACGTCTCAGCCTTTTGCACGGTAAAATCTACCTCGTGCAGGATCGTCAGTTCGCCAGCGGCGTCGGCGACCCGCTTGGCCAGGCCTTTGACGGCAATGGCCGGCTGCACGCCAGACGCCGTCACAGGCGACGACGCCAGGGCCGGGCCTTCCGGCATGAAATGAGTTGACGCATTAGGGAAATCGGGCATGCTGAATATGTTTAAACGTTTATCTGGAAAATCACTGGCCGCCCTGCTCCTGCTGTCGGCAGCGGCGAGCGCCTATTCTGCACCAAAAACCGTGCTTGTGCTCGGTGATAGTTTGTCAGCCGAATACGGCTTGTCGCGCGGCACGGGCTGGGTCGCGCTGGCGGAGCAGAAACTCAAGCAGAATAACATCGATGCGGTAGTCGTCAACGCCAGTGTTAGCGGCGAGACCACCAGCGGCGGCCGTTCGCGCCTGCCGGCCCTGCTGACCAAGTACAAACCGGACCTGGTAGTGATCGAACTGGGCGCCAACGACGGCTTGCGCGGCCTGCCGGTGCCGGCCGCCGAAGCCAATCTGCGCGCCATGAGCGACGCCGCCAGCAAGGCAGACGCCAAGGTGATGCTGATCGGCATGCGCATGCCGCCTAACTACGGCCGCGACTACGCCGACAAATTCTTCGCCATGTACGGCGCGCTGAGCAAGGATATCAAGGCGCCGCTGGTGCCGTTCATGCTTGATGGCGTGGCCGACAAGCCGCAGCTGTTCCAGGCGGACCGGCTGCATCCACTGGCAGAAGCCCATCCAACCATTCTGGCCAATATCTGGCCGACGCTGCAAAAAACCATTAAGGCCAAATGAAGTATCCCGAAGTATTAAGCATCGACCAGGTGCTGGACCAGCTCGATTCCTTCGACGCCATCATCGACGCCCGCAGTCCGAGCGAATTTGCACTCGACCACCTGCCCGGCGCCATCAACACGCCGGTGCTGGACGACGAGCAGCGCATCCGCGTCGGCACCATGTACAAGCAGGTGGGGTCGTTTGAAGCAAAGAAGCTCGGCGCCGCGCTGGTGGCGAAAAACATCGCGCAGCATATTGAAGAACGATGGATCGACCAGCCGCGCGAGTGGCGGCCGCTGGTGTATTGCTGGCGCGGCGGCAACCGTAGCGGCTCGATGGCACATATCCTGGCCAAGATCGGCTGGCCGGTGGTGCAGCTGGATGGCGGCTACAAGGCGTTTCGCCAGGAAGTGAATGCGGCGCTGGAACACGCGCCGTCCTTGCGTTTCAAGGTGGTGTGCGGCACTACGGGCAGCGGCAAGAGCCGCTTGCTGGAAGTGTTGGATGCGCAAGGCGCGCAGGTGCTGGATCTGGAGCAGCTGGCCATGCATCGCGGTTCGGTGCTGGGGCATCTGCCTAGCCAGCCGCAGCCGAGCCAGAAGGCGTTTGAGACGCGCGTGTGGCAGGTGCTGCGCCGCTTCGATCCGTCGCGGCCGGTGTTTGTGGAGGCGGAAAGCAAGAAGGTAGGCAATTTGCGTGTGCCGGCGGCGTTGATGGACACCATGCGCGCGGCCGATTGCATCGCGCTGACTTTGTCGCGCGCGAACCGGGTGCGCTTGCTGATGGAGGATTATCAGCATTTCCTGGCCGATCCATCGTCGCTCAACGGCCAGCTGGAACATCTGACGCAGCTGCACGGCCGCGAAAAGATCGCCCGCTGGCAGGCCATGTCGGATGCCGGACAGATGCCGGAGTTGGTCGAGCAACTGCTGGCCGATCATTACGATCCGGCGTATCTGCGCTCGATCGACCGCAATTTCAGCCGCTATGGCCAGGCGATGCCGCTCAACCTGGAGGACATCGATGAAGAGGCGTTCGCCGCTGCGGCGCGCCAGTTGATCGCTACTTGCGTGTAGCCCACCAGCAGCACAGCGAACCTGCCGTCACCAGTGCGGCGCCCTGCCAGAAGCTGGCGGTCAGCGCGCTGCGCAGGATGGCGGCGCTGAAGGCGGATGACAGCACCGGCGTGGCATAAGACACGGCGGCCAGCAAGGCCAGGTTGCCATGCGTCAGGGCGCGGTTCCAGCTGGCATAGCCCAACGCCATCACCGCAGCCGCCGCGCAAAGCAAGACGGCGGCGGGCCAGAGCGAGGCCAGGCCGCCGATCGAACCCAAGACGCTAGTTGCGCCGCCTCCGAGTATGCCCGCGTGCGCTGCCGCAGCCGCATGCGCCTCGCTGAGCGCGGTCAGCGCCGTGCCGCTCAGGGCAAACTTCAGCCACAACACCACACTGGTCAACACAAAGAACGGCACAATCGCGTCCGTGCCCTGCGACAGCGGCTTGGCGGCGCAGCAGTACGTGGCCCATAGCAACGCACCGCCGGCGGCCAGCCCGTAGCTCACCGGATTGCGCGCAGCATTGGCGACGATGTGCTCTGGCGACAAGCTTTCGCCGCCACTCAGAATCCACGCGACACCCAGCAACGACAGCAGCAGCCCCGGCGCCAGCCACACGGTCGCGCGCTGGCGGCCGCTAAACACCATCAACGCCACTGTCAGGCACGGCCACAGATAATTCAGCAGCCCGACTTCAATCGCCTGCGTGCGGTCCTGCGCGTAGCCGAGCGGCAATGCCAGCGCCACTTCATAGCCGGCGAATAGCGCACCACCAATCAGCAGATAGCGGCGCGGATACTGGCGCAGCGGCGTCCAGCCGCGCATCGCCACCAGCATCACGAGGCCAACGTATAAATCATTGCCGCCCCGGCCACCGCGCCCGCCGTTTCGCTGAACAAGCGTATCAGCGACGGCGCCGTGCTCCACAAGCCGATGGCCGCCAGGCCGAGCAACGTTCCTTTTGTCTGCGTCATATGTAGAAAGGGCCGCTATTCGCGGCCCTTGCAGGATTACTTCACTTCAGTCACGGTGGTCTTCGTGATCGGCTTCAGGATTTTCACCTTGGCCTTTTGCTTCAGGAACTCGATGTACTGCGCCATCTCCTGCTGCGCAATCACGTTGCCGATCTGTTCGGCTTGTGATTTGCGCTCGGCCTCGTCGGCCGCCGCAGGCTGCTGCACCTTGTCGATGCGGTACAGGCCATAACCCATACCTGGCAGGTCCACGCCAACATAGGCTGGCAGCTTGCTGGTGTCGGCCTTCATGATCGACTGCATCGCCAGACCGTTGATGCCTTCAGGCTTCTGACGCGACACCAGCTTGGCAGCGCCAAAACCGGTCGCATCACCCGACTTCTTGAAGGCAGCCAATTTTTCTTCGCCGGCTTTGAAGGCCAGCTTGGCGGCTTCTTCCATGGTCACGCGCTGACGGATCTGCGCATCAACTTCAGCCAGCGGACGCTTGCTTGCCGGTTTGAATTCAACGATGCGTCCCGAGACCAGGGTGCTCGGCGCGGTTTCAACCGCTTCGGTATTGCGCTTGCTGCTGATCGAATCGTTCGAGAACAGCGCGGTCAGGAACTTGGCGTTGTTGTACGCCGGTGCGCCAGGCGCCGGCGATGGATTGCGCGACACATTGCTTGCGGTTTCGATCTTCAGGCCCAGCTTGTCAGCCACTGGCTTCAGGCTGTCAGACTGTTCGTAGACGGTATTGGTGAAGGCTTCGGCCATTTCCGAATACTTCTTGGCGGCCTTCTGCTTCTTCAGCAGATCGGTCACGTCGGCTTTGACCACGTCCAGCGGCTTGACCACGGCTGGCTTCAGCTCGGTCACGGTCAACACGTGGAAGCCGAAGTCCGACTGCACCGGATCGCTGATTTCGCCCAGCTTCAGCTTGCCGATAGCGTTTTCGACCGGCGCTACCAGCACGCCTTTTTCGATCACGCCCAGATCGCCGCCCTGCTCTGCCGAGCCTGGATCTTCCGACTTGGCCTTGGCCACTTTGGCGAAATCGCCCGGGGTCTTGCGCAGTTCGGCCACGATGGCTTCGGCCTTGGCCTTGGCGGCGGCGGTGTCAGCCGCGCTGGCACCCTTTTTCAGGGTGATGAGGATGTGGCTGGCACGACGGGTTTCGGGCGTGGTGAACTGGGCCACATTCTTGGTGTAGTAGTCCGATACTTCGGCATCGGTCACGCTGACTTGCGCGGCGACGGCGTCGTTGTTCAGCACCACGTATTCGATCTTGGCTTGTTCCGGCACTTCGAAGAACTTGCTGTTCTTGTCGTAGAAGGCCTTGACCATTTCATCGGTCACTTTAACCTGCGGCACGAAATCAGCCACCGGCAGCAGCAGCTCCTGCACGTCGCGCTCCTGGGCGGCGATGTCGGACAGGGTCTTGGCCACGGTGCGTGGAGCAAAGCCGGTGCCTTCGACGGCGATCGCCAGTTGTTGCAGCGCCAGTTCCTGACGCATGCGGGCGTCGTTCTGCTCCGGACGCAGGCCTTGTGCGGCCAGGATGGCGATGTAGCGCTCCTTGTCGAAGTTTACTGGGCCGCCGAACATGTCTATGATGGCTTTTTGCAGCTGGGCGTCGCCGATGCTCAGATGGCTGTGGCCGACTTCAGCAGCGATGGCGCGTTGCGCGATCAGCTGGTCCAGCACGTTTTGCTTGAACTCGGGCGTGTCGAACATTTTCTGATCGAACTGCGCGCCCATGCGCTGGCGGTAGTTGTCCAGCTGGTTGCGCACGGCGTTGTCGAACTCTTGCTGCGTCAGCGGCTTGCCATCGATTTTGGCGATGGTGCTGGCGTCATCGCCGAAGCTCTTGTAGCTGCCGATGCCGACAAAGGCAAACGATGGCACGATGATGATGGCCAGGAAGATTTGCATCAAACGCTGGTGGGTACGAATAAATTCAAACATGGTCTGCCAATTCGGATGGTGATTACTTGCACATACAAAAATGGCGAACTCGCGTTCGCCAATTCTCTTTTTAATTCAATGACTTGCACTGCACAGTGAAGCCGGAGTATGCCGAAAAATTCAGTATCGCACGATTCTACAGAAGCACCGTAGGCTTAGCAAGCATTCGCTTGTCAGTTTGATAGCGCACGATTGCACCGCTGTCCTGTTTTGGTAATGCCAAGGTTACAATCTCGGCAATCATTCCACGTCATCAAAGGGATTGCCGTGCGCACCGCGTTATTATTACTGCTTGCTATCACCCTGCCCGCCAGCGCGGCCGATCCGGCTGGCACCTGGCGATACGATAAAGGCGCGGAATACTTCGGCCAGCTCAAGCCGCTGCCGCCGCCGAGATCCCAGACCCTGCAGATCAGCAATGGCCAACTGATATTGTCGACCAGGTGCATTGTCCCGCTGACGCCCCAGTCCTACGCTTATGACGTGCTGTTCCAGTCCCTGCTCAAGGAAGATGTTGATGAGGCCAAGCTAACGCCATATCTGAGCAAGCAATTCGCTATCACGCTCACCGGTGTTAAAACGTTTTACGAGGCCGAGCGGCACGCAAGCCATTGCAACCTGCATTTGACTGATTTCATCGTCACCGACGATGCGCTGCTGGTGCCATTCGCGGGCTCGGCGTTCTACCGCTTTGTACGCGGCGCAGACACTCCCCAACTTTACGGACGCAAGACCAGCCAACTGCCCTTCAACAGCGCGGCATATTCCAGCACTTGTCTTGGTCGTTTGCCGATAAGCAAAGGCGTGCCGCAGGCCACCACGAAATGCGGCCCGGTGTATATGCCGTACGTGGCCGCCGCCAATGGCGATGCACTATCTCAATTGATCGGAACGCATGACTACCAGAAAGGCGGCGCCCGCTACGCAGACGACTATGCCAATCCGTTCGCCAACAAGTTGCATCCCGTCTTCGTTGTGCTGCCGCCGATGAAAGACCTGTTGCTGGTGCGCGTGGACGACATGGAACCTGGTCCCAACGAGCAGCGCGACGTCATGTCGGGCGTGTTCCTGGCGATCAAGGACGGCAAGGTAACCGATCAACTCAACCAAGGCTGCCTGATCACCAGCGACTACGCCTGCGTTGATGAAGATGGCAAGCGCCAGTATCAACTACTGGAGAGCGGCAAGTTTCAGAAGCTGAAATAATCGCCGACGGCCGTCAATAGTCTTTTATGGAAACCAATTTGGCGCCGCGTTCCCCATTACCACGGAAGATTTCAGCAATATCCTGGTGACACACAAACCACGCAGCCAACGTATCCCCCATCTTAAACAGCAGTCGCTGATGCAAGGGGATTTTGTCGAGCACCGCAGCATCCAGAGAGTAGCTATAGACGCTATAGAGTGTGAAACCACCCAGTTCCAATGGCTCATCCTCAAATTCAGACAATTGGCGATCCCAGCAGCTAAGGCGTTCCGGAATCGCCACAAACCAGTAATCGTCATGCCGTCTATCATAGGCATCAACAAATACTGCTGGATGCATGTACACGCCAGGTAAATCCAGCCCAATTAGCAGATCGCGTATGTGCTTTCGGACGACCAAATCTGTGCCGGCGAACAAAATGTCAGGAATGTCCGTGCCAGGCACGATGCCCAACTTCCGGGCGTACTCACAAGCGCCATCAGAAAACATGAACGGTGCAGCCCCATACGGCTGCGGTTCGAACGAATAGTGGCGATCTACCGTGTTTTCGTCCGGCGTCAGGGACGGCAAGGTATCGTCATCTTTCTTCTGAATGAAAAAGTACTCTTGATCAGCAGCCATAACGCTGAATTATTAACAATAACGCAAGCACTATCCTGAGTCATCCGTCAACATGGGCGCGGGTTCGTTTAATCCGACAGAAGTGATAGATTACTTTTCAGGCGAGGAAAAAGAAAAACCCCGCAGCTCAAATATAAGCTGCGGGGTATCTTGATCTGGCGGAGCGGACGGGACTCGAACCCGCGACCCCCGGCGTGACAGGCCGGTATTCTAACCAACTGAACTACCGCTCCTAAACGGTATTACTATTGTCTGTATTTTGTTGGCGGAGCGGACGGGACTCGAACCCGCGACCCCCGGCGTGACAGGCCGGTATTCTAACCAACTGAACTACCGCTCCAGCAAAATACAAGGTGCTACATTTTACTCTAACTTTTACTACCTGGCAAATGTGATTGATAAACAATCTTTGGTGGGCGGTGAGAGGCTCGAACTCCCGACCTAAGCCTTGTAAGGGCTCCGCTCTACCAACTGAGCTAACCGCCCATTTGCCGCAGTGAACAGCTGTTTAACCGCTGCTGCTCACTGAAGTCCGTTAGTTTACAGCATCTTTCAAAGCTTTACCAGCTTTAAATTTAGGAACTTTAGCTGCTTCAATGGTGATCTCTTCTTTGGTGCGTGGGTTGCGGCCGGTACGGGCTGCGCGCTCGCTTACCGAGAAGGTACCAAAGCCAACCAGGGTCACGCTGTCGTTCTTTTGCAGGGTGGTGGTCACGCCGTCAATCACTGCATCCAGTGCGCGAGCAGCAGCCGCTTTAGAAATATCAGCGGTAGTGGCAATATGGTCGATCAATTCAGTCTTATTCAAAGCAATTCCCCGTCACAAAGGTTATATCTGTTCCCGCTTAAAATACGGCAACGCAAAAAACTCAGGCCGTATTAAACAAGCCAGCCCACTATCGTGTCAAGGCTACACAATAGAAAAATAAGTAAAAATAAAAAACAGGCGCTATATAAGCGCCTGTTTTATGGGTATTGCAGCTAAACGTTAGTGTTTTACCACTTCAGCCTGACCGTCAACTTTGGTGGCGGCGGCCGCGACGGCTTCCACCGGAGCAGTTTCCACCAGCGGCTCCGGCTGGCGTTCGAGGGCGATTTCCAGCACTTTGTCGATCCAACGCACCGGCACGATCTCCAGCTTGTTTTTGACATTGTCCGGAATGTCGGCCAGATCCTTGACGTTCTGCTCAGGGATCAGCACGGTTTTGATGCCACCGCGCTGCGCTGCCAACAGTTTTTCCTTCAAGCCGCCGATCGGCAAGACTTCTCCGCGCAGCGTGATCTCGCCGGTCATCGCCACATCGGCGCGCACCGGAATGCCGGTGAAGACCGATACCATCGCCACCGTCATGGCAGCGCCGGCGGACGGACCGTCTTTCGGCGTTGCACCTTCCGGCACATGAATGTGGATGTCCGCTTTTTCGAACACTTCATTCTTGATGCCCAGACGCTGCGCGCGGCTGCGCACCACGGTGCGGGCGGCTTCGATCGATTCCTTCATGACGTCGCCCAGCGTACCGGTACGGATGACGTTGCCCTTGCCCGGCATTTGCACGGCTTCGATGGTCAGCAGATCGCCGCCCACTTCGGTCCATGCCAGACCAACGACCTGGCCGACCTGATTCTCTTTCTCGGCCACGCCAAAGTCGTAGCGACGCACGCCCAGGAACTTGTCCAGGTTTTTCGGCGTGACGATCACTTTCTTCTCCGACTTTTTCAGCAGCAGCATCTTGACCACCTTGCGGCAGATCTTCGACACTTCGCGTTCCAGCGAACGCACGCCGGCTTCCCGGGTGTAATAGCGCACGATGTCGCGGATGGCGGCGTCGCTGACCGAGATCTCGTCCTCTTTCAGGCCGTTGTTCTTGATCTGCTTCGGCAGCAGGTAGCGCTGCGCGATGCTGGCTTTTTCGTCCTCGGTGTAACCCGACAGGCGGATCACTTCCATCCGGTCCAGCAGCGCTGGCGGGATGTTGAACGAGTTCGAGGTCGCCACGAACATCACATCCGACAGGTCGAAATCGACCTCGATGTAGTGGTCCGAGAAAGTGTGGTTCTGTTCAGGATCCAACACCTCCAGCAGCGCCGACGATGGATCGCCGCGGAAGTCCGCACCCATCTTGTCGATCTCGTCCAGCAGGAACAGCGGGTTGCGCACGCCGACTTTCGCCAGCGATTGCAGCACCTTGCCAGGCATCGAGCCAATGTAGGTACGACGGTGACCGCGAATCTCGGCCTCGTCGCGCACGCCACCCAGCGCCATGCGCACGAACTTGCGGTTCGTGGCGCGGGCGATCGACTGGCCCAGCGAGGTTTTACCCACGCCTGGCGGACCGACGAAGCACAGGATCGGTGCTTTCAGCTTGTCGACACGTTGTTGCACCGCGAGGTATTCCAGGATGCGCTCTTTAACCTTGTCCAGGCCGTAGTGGTCGCCTTCCAGCACTTTTTCAGCGTTGGTCAGATCATTGTTGACCTTGGATTTTTTCTTCCAGGGCAGGCTGACCAGCGTGTCGATGTAGTTGCGCACCACGGTGGCTTCGGCCGACATCGGCGACATCAGCTTGAGTTTCTTCAGCTCGGCGGTGGCCTTGTCCAGCGCCTCTTTCGGCATCTTGGCCAGCGCGACTTTTTTCTCCAGCTCGTCCAGGTCGGCGCCGTCTTCGCCCTCGCCCAGTTCTTTCTGGATGGCTTTGACTTGTTCGTTCAGGTAGTACTCGCGCTGCGACTTCTCCATCTGGCGCTTGACGCGGCCACGGATGCGTTTCTCGACTTGCAGGATGTCCAGCTCGCCTTCCAGCTGGCCCAGCAGATGCTCCAGGCGCTTGGCGACGCTGAAGATCTCCAGGATCACCTGTTTCTGCTCGAGCTTAAGCGGCAGATGGGCCGCCACGGTGTCGGCCAGGCGGCCGGCGTCGTCGATGCCCGACAGCGATGCCAGGATCTCCGGTGGAATTTTCTTGTTCAGTTTGACGTACTGGTCGAACTGCTGAACGATGGCGCGGCGCATCGCTTCGATTTCCGAATCGTCGCCCAGCTCGGAATCGAGCGGCGTCAGATCGGCCACGAAGTGCGTCGGCGTATCGGTAATTTTGTTAATGCGGGCGCGCTGGGCACCTTCGACCAGCACCTTGACGGTGCCGTCCGGCAGTTTCAGCATTTGCAGAATGTTGGCCACGCAGCCGATTTCATAAATATCGGAAGCAGAAGGTTCGTCCTTGGCAGCGGCTTTTTGGGCGGCAAGCATGATGCTCTTGCCTTGCTCCATCGCGGCTTCCAGCGCCTTGATCGATTTTGGGCGTCCTACGAACAGCGGTATCACCATATGCGGAAATACGACGACGTCCCGCAGCGGCAATAACGGCAGTTGAGTTTGCTCAGTTAATTTGGAAGTTGTCATGGCGTACCTTATGTGAAAGCGTGATGATGAAATGGCGCTATTCCGCCAAATCACAAGACCGATCTGCAAGAAATATTCCTTATTTAAAAGAATATTTTCTGCACTCTAAAAGAATCGCTAATAAAAAAAGCCACGCGCGACCGCAGTCACGAGTGGCTTTCCGACTGAAGCCTGTATTCTTTTATTGATTTTGATTGTACCGCCTTGCCCCACGGATGCGAAATGAATTTTGCTGTCGCGTGGGGCAAGTGTGCACTCGTTATTTAATTCTCACCAGAAGCCTTAGGCTGCTCCTGATAAATTAACAAAGGTTTCGCGCCACTGGTAATGGTATTCTCATCAATAACCACTTTAGTCACGTTGGTTTCATTTGGCAGCTCATACATGGTATCGAGCAGCGCGTGTTCCAGGATCGAACGCAGACCACGGGCGCCGGTTTTGCGCGCCAAGGCTTTCTTGGCGATCGCGTGCAGCGCAGCCGGACGAATCTCCAGTTCCGCACCTTCCATTTCCAGCAGCTTCGAATACTGCTTGATCAGCGCATTCTTCGGCTCGACCAGAATCTGGATCAGCGCTTCTTCGGTCAGCTCAGCCAGGGTCGCCACCACCGGCAGACGGCCCACCAGTTCAGGGATCAGGCCGAACTTGATCAGATCTTCCGGTTCCGCTTCCATCAGCACGTCGCTGACGTTGCGCTCGGACTTGCTCTTGACCGAGGCGCCGAAACCGATGCCGGATTTCTCCGAACGGTTTTCAATCACCTTGGCCAGGCCGTCAAACGCGCCGCCGCAAATGAACATGATGTTGGTGGTGTCGATCTGCACGAAGTCCTGGTTAGGGTGCTTGCGGCCGCCTTGTGGCGGCACCGAGGCCATGGTGCCCTCGATCAGTTTCAACAGCGCCTGCTGCACGCCCTCGCCCGACACGTCGCGGGTGATCGACGGGTTGTCCGACTTACGGGAGATCTTGTCGATCTCATCGATATAGACGATGCCGCGTTGCGCCTTGTCCACATCGTAGTTGCAGCTTTGCAACAGTTTCTGGATGATATTCTCGACGTCTTCACCCACGTAGCCGGCTTCGGTCAGCGTGGTGGCGTCGGCGATCACGAACGGCACGTTCAGCATGCGCGCCAGGGTCTGCGCCAGCAGGGTTTTACCCGAGCCGGTCGGACCGACCAGCAGGATGTTGGACTTGGCCAGTTCGACCTCGTCTTTTTTACCCAGGTGCTTGAGGCGCTTGTAGTGGTTGTACACCGCCACCGACAGGATGCGCTTGGCGGTTTGCTGGCCAATCACGTACTGGTCCAGCAAGTCCTTGATTTCGTGCGGGGTCGGCAGGTCCGATTTGGCGCCCGAAACCGACTCGATGGCCGAGGTTTCGTCGCGGATGATGTCATTGCACAGATCGATACACTCGTCGCAGATGAACACCGACGGGCCGGCGATGAGCTTCTTCACCTCGTGCTGGCTTTTGCCGCAGAACGAGCAGTACAGAAGTTTTTCGCCGCTGGAGGATTTTTTGTCTGACATGGGCAGTTTTCTTTGGTTACAGAATGGCTTGGCCATTGCCGGCTAGCAAGTTTGAAGACTGGAAAAAATCCGCCTACACCACATGCTACCCGAAATAAAAACGAAACGCCCGAACGATTAATCGTCCGGGCGTCTTTTTAGCAATGCTGCGGGGAAAGCATTAAGCCCGGTTGGTCAACACTTTGTCGATCAGACCGTACTCTACCGCCTCTTCCGCCGACATGAAGCGGTCGCGATCGGTGTCTTTGGCGATCTGTTCGACGTTTTGGCCGGTGCGTTCCGCCATGATCGAGTTCAGACGGTGGCGCAGGTACAGGATTTCCTTGGCCTGGATCTCGATGTCCGACGCCATGCCCTGCGAGCCGCCGGACGGCTGGTGAATCATGATGCGCGAGTTCGGCAGCGAGAAGCGCTTGCCTTTGGCGCCAGCGGCCAGCAGGAAGGCGCCCATCGAAGCGGCGATCCCGGTGCACAGCGTCGATACGTCAGGCTTGATGAACTGCATCGTATCGAAGATCGCCAGGCCGGCCGAAACCGAACCACCAGGCGAATTGATGTACAGCGAGATGTCCTTGTCCGGATTTTCGCTCTCCAGGAACAGCAGCTGGGCGACCACCAGATTGGCCATCTGGTCGTTGACCGGACCGACCATGAAGATAATACGTTCCTTCAGCAGACGCGAGTAGATGTCATAAGAGCGCTCGCCGCGACCGCTTTGTTCCACCACCATCGGCACCAGGCCGAGCATTTCGGTGTCCAGCGCCGGATTTCGGTTCATACCAGTCATTCTATTTCCTTGTGAAGCAGCTTAAAGGGCCGGTATGTAAATAATACATCATCCGGCCCAAACTGAATTACGCTTGTGCGTTGCTTCCCATCAGTTCGTCAAAGGCGATGGCCTTGGACGACGTCTTCGACAGGCCCAGGACGTAGTTGACGACGTTTTCTTCCAATACAAGGGCTTCGACTTCTGCCAGACGACGACGGTCGCTATAGTAGTACTTCAGCACTTCGCGTGGATCTTCGTAGCTTTGGGCGAAGTCTTCGATCTGGGCTTTAACTTGCTCAGGCTGGGCTTGCAGGTTGTTCTCGGTCACCAGTTGCGACAGGATCAGGCCCAGGCGTACGCGACGCTCGGCTTTTTCTGCGAACAGTTCTGGTGGGAATGGCACGTCCTTGACGTTCATGCCACGCTGCGCCATGTCCTGGCGGGTGATTTCGGCCAGACGCTCGGTGTCCTGAGCGATCAGCGATTTCGGTACGTCCAGGGTGGCGGTCTTGACCAGGGTGTCCATCACGGCTTCTTTGTTGCGTGCTTTCACGCGGCCAGCGACTTCACGCTCCAGGTTGACTTTGATGTCTTCGCGCATTTTAGCAACGTCGCCATCGGCCACGCCCAGCGACTTGGCGAATTCGCCGTCAACTTCCGGCAGGTGCGCCCATTCCAGTTTTTTCAGGGTGATGGTGAACGAAGCGGTTTTGCCGGCCACGTCTTTACCATGGTAGTCCTCCGGGAAGGCCAGTGGGAAGGTCTTGGCTTCGCCGACTTTCAGGCCGACCGTGGCGGCTTCGAACTCTGGCAGCATGCGGCCTTCGCCCAGCACGAACGGGTAATCTTCCGCTTTGCCGCCTGGGAATTCCACGCCGTCGATCGAACCAACGAAGTCCACGGTCACGCGGTCGCCGTTAGCGGCAACCGCTTCGCCGCCGTCGCCGTGTTCGCCGGCTTCGCCTTTGGTGTGGAAGTGCACGCGCTGTTTGCGCAGGATGTCGATGGTCTTGTCGATTTCAGCTTCGCTGACTTCGGCTTTGACGGTTTCGATTTCTACTTTGGTCAGGTCGCCGATTTCGACTTCCGGGTAGATTTCGAAGGTAGCGTCGAAGGCCAGCACGCCGGCTGGCGATTCGGCCTTCGGCTCAATGTTCGGGAAACCAGCAACGCGCAGCTGGTTTTCGTTTGCGGCGTCGTTGAAAGCACGGCCAACTTTATCGTTCAGCACTTCGGTCTCGATCTGATAACCGTATTGTGCTGCGACCATTTTCAGAGGAACTTTACCCGGACGGAAGCCTGGTGCCTTAGCCGTTTTGGCTTGCACTTTCAGGCGCTTCTCAACTTCAGCGCGGACTTCGGTCAGCGGGAAGGAGATCGTGATACGACGTTCGAGTTTGCCCAAGGTTTCGACTGCAGTTGCCATGTAAAAATCGTCCAAAAAATAAAAAGTACAGTTGGTGCGAGGAGGGGGACTCGAACCCCCACACCATTGCTGGCGTCAGGACCTAAACCTGGTGCGTCTACCAATTTCGCCATCCTCGCGGCATGTGTGCACAAAAGCAAAGGGCGATCCGTAAGTGAAAACGGTCGCCCTATTCCCGCTCTTTGATGCAGGAGCTTTCAACTTCAACGCGGTATTTTAACGGGTTTTTCGCGGAATGGTGACGATTTTTAGTATGTCGCCAACATTCCGCGCAAATTTCTAATTATTTGCCTGTTTTAGAGGCTTTTTAACTCTAAACCAGGCCGCATACAGCGCCGGAAGGAACAATAAAGTCAGCGCCGTCGCCAAAATAAGCCCGCCCATAATCGCCACCGCCATTGGTCCCCAGAAGACGGAACGCGATAGAGGGATCATCGCCAGCGCGGCAGCGGCGGCCGTCAGGATAATCGGACGGCAGCGGCGCACCGCCGATTCCACGATCGCGGTCCACGGATCGTGGCCGGCCTTGATGTCCTGCTCGATCTGGTCGACCAGGATCACCGAATTACGGATGATCATTCCAAACAGCGCGATGATGCCCAGGTTGGCCACGAAGCCCAGCGGCCGTCCCAGCAACAGCAGCGCCATCGCCGCCCCCGCCACGCCCAGCGGCCCGGTCAGGAACACCAGCAGTGCCCGCGAGAAGCTATGCAGTTGCAACATCAGCAGCGTGAAGATCAGGAAGATCGCCAGCGGCAGGTTGGCCGCAATCGACGCTTCCGCCGCGCCACTATCCGAGGCCGCGCCTTTCACGGTGATCGCGTAGCCGGCCGGCAGCGCATCGCGCAGCGCCTTCAGCTGCGGCTCGATCTGGCCCGAGACGGTTGGCCCCTGGATATGGTCGCCCACGTCCGACTGCACGGTAATCGCCCAGTCGCGCCCTTCCCGCCACACCACGCCCGGCTCCCACACGAAGTGCGCGCGCGCCAGCTGGCTGATCGGCACCGACTTGCCGCTGGCAGTCGGGATATTGGTGTCGTTCAGCACCGAAATGGTCGAGCGCTCATCGAGTGGCTGGCGGATCTGGATGTCGATCAGCTGGATGCCTTCACGGAACTGGCCGATCTTGGTGCCGGACAGGATGGTGTTAGCAGCGCGCATCACCGTTTGCGACGTCACGCTCAGCGCCCGCATCTTGTCCTGATCCAGGTCCAGCCGCAGTACCTTGATCGATTCATTCCAGTTGTCGTTGACACCGATCGTATTCGGATTGGCGCGCATGATGTCCTTGACCTGGTCGGCAATCGCCCGCACCTTAGCCACCTCGGTGCCGGTGACGCGGAACTGCACCGGATACGGCACCGGCGGCCCGTTCGGCAGCAGCTTGACGCGGCCGCGCACTTCCGGGAAATCATGCTTGAAGACGTCGACGATCTTGTCGCGCAATTCAGCGCGCGCCTTTAGGTCTTTCGGCAGCACCACGATCTGCGACACGTTGGTCTGCGGGAAAATCTGGTCCAGCGGCAGGTAGAAACGCGGCGAACCGGTGCCGACATAGCTGGTCACGCTGACCACGCCGTCCTGCTTGCGGATGAAGGCTTCAAATTTCTTCACCTGCGCCTCGTTGGCGGTAAAGGTCGTGCCTTCCGGCGTCCACAGCTCCACCATCAGCTCGGGACGGCTGGAGTCCGGGAAGAATTGCTTCTCGATGAATTTGAAACCGTACACGCCCAGCGCAAACACCGCCAGAGTTGCGGCAATGGTGATCCAGCGGTACTCCACGCACCAGTTGACCAGCGCGCGGAACTTGCGGAAGCCCGGCGTATCGAACAGCTCGTGCTCCCCGCCGCCTTCTGCGTGCGGCTTCACCTTCAGCAGCACGTAGCCGAGGTAAGGCGTGAACGTCACCGCCACCACCCACGAAATCACCAGTGCCAGCGCGTTGACCGAGAACAGCGAGAAGGTGTACTCCCCGGCGGCCGATTTAGCCAGGCCGATAGGCAGGAAGCCCGCCACCGTGATCAAGGTGCCGGTCAGCATAGGAATCGCCGTGGATTTATAGGCGAAAGTGGCGGCGTCGAAGCGCGACATGCCCTCCTCCATCTTGCGCACCATCATTTCGACGGCGATGATGGCGTCGTCCACCAGCAGGCCCAGCGCGATGATCAGCGCCCCCAGCGAAATCTTGTGCAGGTCAATGTCCAGCACCCGCATGAACAGGAAAGTGACCGATAGCACCAGCGGAATACTCAGCGCCACCACCAGGCCGGGACGCACGTCCAGCCGCAGTTTCGGCTTGCTATGCAGGCCCAGCGCGACAAAGCTGACGCCCAGCACGATCAGCACCGCTTCGATCAGCGTGTGGACGAATTCGCCTACGGAAGCCTTGACCGCCTCCGGCTGGTCCGACACGCGCTCCAGCTCGATGCCAACCGGCAGCTTGGCCTTCAGCATGCGCACGGTTTTCTCCATGTGCTTGCCCAGCTCGATGATGTTGCCGCCCTTCTCCATCGACACGCCCAGGCCGATCACTTCCTTGCCATTAAAACGCATCTTGTTGCCCGGCGGGTCCTGGTATTCACGCTTGATGGTGGCAAAGTCGCCCAGACGGAAAGTCGTGCCGTTGGCGCGCAACTCAAGGTCCGCCAGGTCCTTGACAGTCTTTAGCGCACCGGTCACGCGCACTT
The DNA here is from genome assembly GCF_012849375.1 of Duganella dendranthematis. Lineage (NCBI taxonomy): Bacteria > Pseudomonadati > Pseudomonadota > Betaproteobacteria > Burkholderiales > Oxalobacteraceae > Duganella > Duganella dendranthematis. The sequence goes on along the minus strand of NZ_CP051684.1, from coordinate 5,495,102 downwards.
GCAGGTTGTCGGTCGGCGTCACCAGCACGCCGGTCGCCTCCACCGAGTTCTGCGTGGCGATCTGGTTGGCGATGGTTTCGATCGGAATGCCCAGCTGGGCAAACTTCTGGTGCGAGAATTCGATGTTGATCTTTTCATCCTGCACGCCAAACAATTCCACCTTGGACACCAGCGGCACACCCAGCATTTGCTGGCGCACGAAATCCGCGTAATCCTTCATTTCGGCATAGGTAAAGCCGTCGCCGGAAAGCGCGAAAATCGAACCGTAGGTATCGCCGAATTCATCGTTGAAGAACGGTCCCTGCACGCCGGAAGGCAGCGTCAACTGGATATCGCTGATCTTCTTGCGCACCTGATACCAGGCATCCGCCACGCTCTTGGGCGGCGTCGATTCGCGCAGCTTGAGGATGATGGTGGTCTCGCCTGGCTTGGAATAGCTGGAGATCTCATCAATGCCCGGCGTTTCCTGCAGCTTCTTTTCCAGCTTGTCGGTAACCTGCTCGGCCATCTGCAAGGCGGTCGCGCCTGGCCAGTTGGCGCGCACCACCATCGCGCGGAAGGTGAACGGCGGATCTTCATCCTGGCCGAGATTGCTGTAGCTGAGGAAGCCGCCAATCAGCAATACCGCAATCAGGTAACGCGTCAGCGGGATGTGCTCCAGTGCCCAGCGTGAGAGGTTGAATCCTTCCTTCATTTGGCCGCCTTTGGCAGGTCATTGCCGAGGATGGTCACTTTCTGGCCCGGCTTCAGCAGGTTGACGCCGGCTGTTACCACGGTCTGGCCCGGCTTGACGCCGCTGGCCAGCACGATATCGTTGCCGGCCACGCCGCCAATGCTCACCGGCACCAGCTTGACGGCGCCCTGCTCCACCAGCCAGACAGAAGTCTGCGATTTTTCGTGGAACAGCGCCGTCAGCGGCACCTTGATCTGTGGCGTCGGCGTCTTGGAGGCAAACTGCACCACGGCGGTCATGCCCAGCTTGGCCTCGGCCAGCGAATCGGGAATCGACACTTTGACGGTGTAGGTGCGGGTCGAGGGATCGGCCACCGGCGAAATTTCGCGGATCTTGCCGGGCACGGTGTTTTTCGGATCGGCCCACAGACGCACCTGCACGTCCGCCACGCGGCGCAGCACGTCGACCTTGTCCTCTGGCAAACCGATGACGATTTCCTTCTCGCCCGCCTTGGCCACCCGCACCACCGGCGTGCCGGCCGCCACCACCTGGCCGATTTCGGCGTCGACTTCCGTCACCACGCCGTCAACATCCGACACCAATGCCGCGTAGGCCGCTTGGTTGGACTGGCCGCGATACGCCGCCTGCGATGCATCCACATTGGCCTGCGCCGCCTTGAAGGTCGAGTCTTTGCCATCCAGAACGGATTGGCTGACGAAACTCTTGCTGACCAGTTCCTGGTAGCGTTTGAGATCGGCCTTGGCCAAGTCGCGGTTGGTTTCAGCGGCGCGCAGATTGGCCAGCGCCTGGGCTTGCGACAACTGCAAGTCCTGCGGGTCAAGCTGCATCAGCACCTGGCCTTTTTTCACCAGCGTGCCAACGTCCACCTTGCGGTTGACGATCTTGCCACCGACGCGGAAGCCGAGGCGCGATTCCACCCGCGCCCGCACTTCGCCGGAAAACTCGGCATTCACGTCAATGTCGCTGCTTGCGAGCAGCATGGCGCGCACCGGGCGGATGTCTTCGGTTTTCTCCTCGTGCTTTGAGCAGGCCCCAAGCAGCACCAGCGCCGAGGTGGCGACCAGCATATTCTTCAAAGTGAACACAGCGGCTTCCTTTTAATGACTATCAAGTTATTTATAAATTATAAGCCGAATAACTTCGTTTGCAAATGACCGGGGCGTCATTAATTTTGACCTTGCTCTTATTTCATGATGGCACTACCATTACGCGCTGGAAACCCTACCCGGCAACTGCCGCTCGCTCCGCTCTATGCCGGTTGATCACTACGAAAACTTCCCTGTCGCCTCGATTTTG